>NZ_JBEXMD010000046.1:0-82740 GCF_040610315.1 Amycolatopsis sp. NPDC004169 | reverse complement strand
GTCGACCACGGGATCGCGCGGCTGGCCATGTTCGGCGCGATGGCCGTGATGTTCCTGGTGTCGCTGACCATCCCGGAAGCCTTCGTCGACCACCCCGGCGGCCTGTACGCGCCCGCTCTCTTCGTCGTCTGCTACGCGCTCGTTCGGCTTCTTCACCTCGTCGCCTACCTGGGCGCGGCGAAGAACGATCCGGGACTGCGGCGGGTGTTGCTCAAGATGTTCGTCGGGCTGCTGCCGAGTGTCGTGCTGCTCGGGGTGGCCGCCTTCCTCAGCGGGCCGTGGCAGCTGGGGCTGTGGGTCGTCGCGCTGCTGGTCGACTACCTCAACGTCTACCTCACCGGGCCGGACGGGTGGCGGCTGAACTCGCCCGCGCACTTCGCCGAGCGGTTCGGGCTCATCGTGATCATCGCGCTCGGTGAGTCGATCGTCGCCATCGGGATCGGGATCGGGGCGCTGCCCATGTCGTGGCTGGTCGCGGGCGCGGCCGTGTGCGGGCTGGGGCTGGCCGCCGGGATGTGGTGGACCTACTTCGACGTCGTCGCGCGGGTCTCCGAGCACCGGCTCACCCAGGCCACCGGCACCGAACGCACCAAGCTCGCCACCGACTCCTACACCTTCCTGCACCTGCCGCTGATCGCCGGGATCGTGCTGGTCGCCCTCGGGCTGAAGAAGGCCTTCCTCTACATCGCCGACACCGAGCACCACACGCCCGGCGAAGCGCTGCACGGCGTGCCGATCTGGACGTTGACCGGCGGCCTCGCCCTCTACCTGATCGCGCTCAGCGCGCTGCGCAAGCGCAACCTCGGCAGCTGGAACGTCCAGCGGCTCGTCGTCGGGCTTCTGCTCGTCGCCGCGACGCCGCTGCTGGAGCACGTGCCCGCCGCCGTGCTGCTGGTGGTCGCGGCCGCCGTGGTGCTCGGGCTCATCACCTTCGAGCGCATCCGGTTCGCCGAGTGGCGCAGGAATGTGCACACCGCGCACTCGTGACCGACCCCGCACTGGCGCGATCCCGGCTCCCGGGTTAACCTACTGGCGAGTAGGTAACGGGATGGAGGGCCACATGGCTGCGCCAAGGAAACGGGACGCGATGGGCTGGGGCCTGTCCGCGCTGACCCGGCTGGCCGGGAGCAAGGTCGTCGATCGGGCCGGGCTGCGGAAGCCGCTCGAAGGCCTGGTCACCGCGGGGACGCGCAACGGCTTCCGCGTTGCCGGCGCGGCGACCCGGTCGTTCAAGTCGGTGCAGAAGCTGGGCAAGCCCGCCCGGCTCACGCCGGCCGCCGACACCGGGCTGTTCGATCTGACGCCGAGCGAAGACCAGCAGCTCATCGTCGAAACGGTGACCGAGTTCGCCGCCGAGCAGCTGCGGCCGGCCGCCGCGGACGCCGACGCCAAGCTCGAGGCGCCCGAGGGCCTGCTGAGCCGGGCCGCCGAGCTGGGCATCAGCCTGGTCGGCATCCCCGAGGAGCTCGGCGGCGTCGGCACGGAACGCTCGGTGGTGACCAACGCGCTCGTCGCGGAAGCGCTTGCGCACGGCGACCTCGGCCTGGCCGTGGCCGTGCTCGCGCCGTCCGCCGTCAGCACCGCGCTGGTCAGCTGGGGTGACGAGCAGCAGCAGGCCGACTACCTGCCCGCGTTCACCGGCGAGCACGTCCCGGCCGCGGCGCTGGCGCTGCAGGAGCAGAAAGCGCTCTACGACCCCTTCAAGCCCGCCACGAAGGCGCGCCGCACCCCGAAGGGCTACCAGCTCGACGGCGTCAAGTCGCTGGTCCCGCGGGCGACGCAGGCGGAGCTGTTCATCGTCTCGGCCGACCTCGAAGGCCGCGGCCCGGCGCTGTTCCTCGTCGAGTCGTCGAGCGCCGGGGTGTCCATCGAAACCGAGCCGGCGATGGGCCTGCGCGGCGCCGCCACCGGCAAGCTGCACCTGGAGCACGTCAACCTGCCCGCGGGCGCGCTGCTCGGCGGCGGCAAGGCGGACGTCTTCGCCGACGTCGTCCGGCTGTCGCGGCTCGGCTGGGCGGCGCTGGCCGCCGGCACCGCGAAGGCCGTCCTCGACTACGTCGTCCCCTACGTCAACGAGCGGGTGGCGTTCGGCGAGCCGATCAGCCACCGGCAGGCGGTGGCGTTCTCGGTCGCCGACATCGCGATCGAGCTGGAGGGCCTGCGGCTGGTCACGCTGCGCGCCGCGGCGCGGGCCGAGCAGGGCAAGCCGTACGCCCGCGAGGTCGCGCTGGCGCGGAAACTCGCCGTGGACAAGGGCATGCAGATCGGCAACGCGGGCGTGCAGCTGCTCGGCGGGCACGGCTTCGTCAAGGAGCACCCGGTCGAGCGCTGGTACCGGGACCTGCGGGCCATCGGCGTCATGGAAGGCGCCGTCCTTCTCTAGGCTTTGGGAAAGGCAAGTCATGATCAACCTGGAAGTCCCCAAGAAGGCCGGCGCGCTGATCAACCAGGCGTACCAGGCCGCGGCCGAGGTGTTCCGGCCGATCTCGCGCAAGTACGACCGCGCGGAGCACACGTACCCGAGCGAACTGGACATGTTCGCGGCGCTGCTGGACGGCTTGAACTCTTCGGGCGAGGGCGGCGCGGGCGCGGCCGGGGTGCGCCGCTCGGCCTCCGAGAAGGAGGAGAAGGGCAACCGCAACGGCGCCAACCTCAACGTCGTCCTCGGCACGATCGAGATGTGCTGGGGTGACGTCGGCCTGCTGCTGTCGATGCCGCGCCAGGGCCTCGGCAACGCGGCGATCAGCTCGGTCGCGACGGATGAGCAGCTCGAGCGCTTCTCCGGCATGTGGGCGGCGATGGCGATCACCGAGCCGTCGTTCGGTTCGGACTCGGCGGCGGTCAGCACGACGGCCCGCCTCGACGGCGACCACTACGTGCTGAACGGCGAGAAGATCTTCGTGACCTCAGGCGAGCGCGCGGACGCGGTGGTCGTGTGGGCGACGCTGGACAAGTCCAAGGGCCGCGCGGCGATCAAGTCGTTCGTGGTGGAGAAGGGCACGCCGGGCTTCGAGGTGGTGCGCACCGAGCACAAGCTCGGCATCCGCGCCTCGGACACGGCGGTGCTGCGCTTCGAGAACTGCCGCGTCCCGCGCGAGAACCTGCTGGGTTCGCCGGAGATCGACACCAAAAAGGGTTTCGCGGGCGTCATGCAGACGTTCGACAACACCCGCCCCCTGGTGGCGGCAATGGCGATCGGCGTCGCCCGCGCGGCCCTGGAGGAGACGCGCTCGATCCTCACGTCCGCCGGTATCACGATCGACTACGACCGCCCGGCCAACTCCCAGCACGCAGCCGCGGCCGAGTTCCTCCGCCTGGAGGCGGACTACGAGTCGGCGTACCTGCTGACGCTGGAATCGGCGTGGATGGCGGACAACCGCAAGCCGAACTCACTGCAGGCGTCGATGGCAAAGGCCAAGGCGGGGCGGTCGGTGGTGGAGATCGCGCTGAAGTGCGTGGAGCTGACCGGGGCCTACAGCGAGGAGTCGTTGCTGGAGAAGTGGGCTCGGGACGCGAAGATTCTGGACATCTTCGAGGGGACGCAGCAGATTCAGCAGCTGATCGTCGCCCGCCGCATCCTCGGGAAGACATCGGCTGAGCTGAAGTAGTTGTGAGGTAACGGAAATCCGCCCGGTCGCTTGCCCTTCTCGGGGCTCTGCGACCGGGCGGCTTTCGCGTCGGCGGGGACGGGGTTTCATGATCAGGCCGCCTCCAGGCCGTCATCGAGGGCAGGCCGTCCGAACACCGCGTCGACGGCCTCCCGCGCCCGCTGGTGGCTCGACGGAACGAGGTGCGTGTACGTCCTGAGCGTGAAGCCCGGGTCCGCGTGGCCAAGGTAATCGGCCAGCTCCGTGATCGACACCGCACGGGCCAGGAGCGTCGACGCGTAGAAGTGACGGAGCGCGTGCATTCCGTCCGCGCGACCTCGGTACTTGATCCCGGCTGCCCGGAACGCTCCGTGCCAGACGACCTTCGTGAACAGGTCTCCGGAGTACAGCCGGCCGCCTTCCCCGGTCATCAGTAGCCGTGCCGTCACCGGGTCGCCGTCAGCGCTCTGCCAGGGCAGCGTGACGGCCACGGACGGGAACCTGTCCTCGTGGTCGTCGATCTCGGCCAGCATGGCGGCCGACAGCGGGATGGTCCGCTCCTTGCCCTCGCTTGGGGAGCGCGAACATCATCACGCCCCTGACCGTCTTGATCTGTCGACGAATCCGCACAGTCATCGCCGTTCGGTCGACGTCGTCTGGCGAGAAGCCCAGAATCTCACCCTGCCGCAGCCCGAAGCCAGCGCCGAGCGAACCGCGATCTTGAACCGCTCCGCCAGCCCTGACCGCACGGCCTGAACACGTTCCTCCGGCCACACGACGATCGGCGGGCTACTCGCGACGGGTCGCCGCACGGTCTTCGCGTGGCACGGGTTCTCGCGAATCCGGCGGTCGTCCACGGCCGAATCCATGACACCGGAGACTGTGTTGAACAAGACCGCCTGATAGTTGTCCGAGAGCTTCCGCTCTTCCATCGAGCCGACCCAGTCACGAATGGTCGACGGCTTGATCTGCCCCACCTTCTTGGTCTCGAAGACTGGGTAGATCTGGCTTTCGAGCCGACTGAGGATCGTCGACCGCGTGCCCGGGTCCGGGCGACTGGCCCTTCAACCAGCTCTCCGCCTGCTGAATGACACCCAATTCTCGCAACCAGCCCCGCGCTCACGAATGCAAGCCAGGCTACTTTTCCGCAACGTCGCGTAAATGCGCAATCAAATCGACGGTGAACTGCTGTCTCTTGAGACGATCCGACGATGGCAAGCTGCCGCCAGCCAATGAAGATATCTTTTCTGCGGCTTCACGAAATACTTCGATCTGATCAGGCCTCTTCAATGCCTCAATGAGAGTCAGGCTTTGCATCTCACACTTGTTACTATTAAGTGGCGCCGACGGTTCTCCTAAGACTTTGTACTTATAAGCCATCAGAATGTGGTATCTAGCCCGCTTATACGCGGGATCGAGTCCAGTTCGGAAGGCATTCTCAATTCGATACGCCGCAAAGGCGCTCGCCACATAGGGAATTAGCTTGTGGTCGTCTCGGAATATCGAGGTCCCCACCTCGTTGTACAACTGCTTGGGATACCGCGCTGCTACATGGGGGGAGTCTAGGAGTACAGCAGACACTGATCGCATCTGATCGCCGATCGTGACCACGCGCGCCTTTGTGACATCTTTATCGTAAAACTGCCCAGATCTCCGCTCATAGGTGAGATTGACCTCGGACGAATCAACCTTATAGAAATCCTCCAGCTTCCTCTGGAACTTCGTAAGAGCTACAAGGTCATTCTCTTGAACTTCGGTCTGCGAGTTGGTGGCCTGAATGATCTTTGTTGCAATGTCCTCATCTCGCGTGACAACGAGCCTGATTGGCACATAGACGTCCATTACGGCGTCGCCGAGTGTGTCCTTTGAGAAGTGAAGACAGTGGCTCGTCTGGCAACCGTTGACCACTTGAAACCCAGAAATCGCGATGGCGTCTCCAGGTTTCGGTGAATACGACGAAGCGACGACCGTGACGCCGTTGTTGAGCACAGGAAGAAGATTCCGCTCAGGCGAGCATAGAGTGTCCATTATCTTCCCGTTTACGCGGTTCTCAAGACCCTTGAATCCGCGAACGTTGTCGTAGAAAACCCGCTCATCTAAGGAGCCGTCTGAACTCTCTACAAGCTTCAAGAGTTCGGCCACTGAAACGACGCCCAAAATTCCCTGATCTACGCCCTGCATCTTTGGCAGATTCACTTGCTTCTCAAGTTGAATCTCTACTTCATTTGCGTGGTTCTTTCGAACCCAACCATCATGCAGGTCGTCGGCCCCGGATACGCTTACTTGCACACGTCCGATAAATCCTAGATTGCAAATCTGATTCGTGACGGTCTCGACGCGCATCACCACGTTCGAGTCTGCCACGGATGCACGTGGGGCGGTTGTGACGAAGTGTAAATTTACAGAAGGCGGCTCTTTCAGTGAGGTGGCATAGTCGTCGAATATCTTGCGAAAAGCGGACGCGATCGCCGCAATCTTTGGATAGTCTTGAACGTGATCATTATTTAAGCAGCGCCTGGCGGTGTCACCGAAATTCAAGACCTCAACACTTGAGACAGCCGTCGACTGCTTAGCCTGAAGAAAGTGGACTGTCACTTCCAGTTTTGACGACGTCGCGCAAATTTCATGTACATCTGATTCATCCCATGCAATCTGTCCATTAATCTCAAGGACGGCTACATCAATACCAGTGGTTCCCGGATCAAGCAGGAAATCCGTCTTGGCCGCTTGCGAGAGGAGGTCGTCAGGGAGCATGATACTCGCCGCAAACAGTTCAAAGGCGTCCGAATCGCTGAGCTTGTCAAGCTCCTCCGCCTCTCTGAACTTGCTAAATAGTCCTTGAATCAGGGGATTCACTGACGCGTCCTTTGCTGAGTTCACTGCCGAATCTGGCTCTATGAGATCAAGGGCGCGCCGCCGCCGGCGGCGCGCCTGTGGCCTATGTAGCCCCTCGCCTGGGCGGCCGCATTCGCTTCCGACACGGCGGGCTGCCGCTCCGCTCCGCTCGCCGGCCGGGCGGTGCGGCCGCCAGCCGGTTACCTGGCGCAGCGCCGCGCGGCGGCGGCACACGGGTCCCCAGAGCCAACGTCGGCCTCCTCTGCGAGCGGTCGTGACATACGGGTCGTTCGTGACTCGATCTCCGTTACGCACCGTCGTGGGAGACCTCCATCCCGACGCCTGATCGTGACAACGGCCGGTAGCACCGCGTCAAGACGGTGAAGCGTGTCTTGACCCAGCACCACCGGCCGCGTGCTGGCTTCGTATCGGGATGCAGGGGTAGGTGTGGCTGGTCCGCCAGGCCGTCTCCAGGCCGTCAGAGGCCAGGGAGCAGCGACAGACGACGAGAACTAACGAGACGCATCAGCGCAGCTCAGAGGCCCTTTACAGCGAAGTGAGCGAGGTCGACGAAATCCAGCTGAGAAATCCTGGACATCTTCGAAGGCACACAGCAGATTCAGCAGTTGATCGTCGCTCGCCGGATCCTCGGCAAGACGTCCGCCGAACTCAAGTAAGGCCGCTGGAGGCCACCCCGGCCCGGGTGGCCTCCAGCTCTTTCACGAAACCTGGTCGTCCAGGAACTCGTCCAGATACCGCCACGTCGTCCCGCGCGCCTTCCGGCCCGTCAGAACCCCCAAGTGACCACCCGGCGCCGTCTTGAAGCGGACCTCTGGGGCCTTGTCCAGCAGCTCCACCACTCGCTCCACCGATGGCCGCGGGGCGATTGTGTCGTTCTCGCCCGCCACCACCAATGTCGGGACCCGGACCGATGACAGCGAGATGATCCGGCCGTTCAGGTCCACCTTGCCCTCCGCCAGGTCGTTCGTGCGGAACAGGCGGTGGTACAGCTGGCCGAACGTCCTTCCCGGGTACGCGTACATGTTGCTCATGAAGTGGTCGACCGCCTCGATCTGGGCCAGGTAGTCGCGGTCGTCGAGATGGGACAAGATGGCCAGGGGCTTGGTGATTTCCTTGCTGATGCCCGTTGCGCGGAACACGCGGCTGACCAAATAGGACGGTGCGCCGCCGAACGCCCGGTAGATCGGGGTCAGCAGGTGGCCGTTCGTGAGGTCCACCAGGGGGCGGAACGGGGCCACGATCGGGATGGCCGTGAAGTCCACCGGCGAGCCGATCGCGGTGATCGACGCGATCGGGAGGTCCGGCTGGTCGGCGTTCACCAGCAGTGAGAAGATCCCGCCGAGCGACCACGACACCAGGTGCACCGGCTGTCCGCCCGCATCGAGGCTCACTCGCCGGATCGCGCGCGGCAGCACCTCGTCGATCCAGTGCTCGATGCCCAGACGACGGTCCGAGAACGCCACCATGCCGTAGTCGACCAGGTAGGTGTTGCGGCCGCCGTCGATCAGGTGCTCGATGAGGCTGCAGCCGCGGCGGAGGTCGAAGCAGATCGCCGGGGCCGCCAGCGGGGGCACCAGCAGGATCGGGGGTCCGGACACCGTGCCGCCGCGGTGGGTCATCCGGTACAGCGAGCGGTTGGGCCCCTGGTCGATCAGCACCCGCGGCATCGGACGCAGGTCGGCGACGCCGCCGTGCAGCACCTTGCCGACCACGTTCGACGCCGCGGCGGCCAGCCGTGCGGGTGGTGAAACCATCGTCCTCGAGCCTCCCAAAGCCGATCCGGAGGCAATCTTGCCGGGCCGGGCGGGCGGAAACAACAGCACCACCCCCGCCGGCACGTCCAATTCGGACGGTCGCTAGTCCGTCCGAGCTACCCCGGGACCGCTCTCCGCGGCCCGTGCTTCGTACGCCGCACGAGCCGGGGAATGGGCCGCTGAAGCCAAAAGCCGGTCCGCCTTCAACGCTCGCGCCAACGCCTCGCCCGCCCGCCGCGGCAGCAGCCGCGTGAGCTTGCCCATAGTGCCCAGCGAGCGGGGCACGAAGACGTCCAAACGAGGCTTGCGCAGCGCGGATACGATGGCGTCGGCCACATCTTCCGGCCGCACGGACTTGAACATCTTGGCCTCGGCGAGACCGCTCGCGAGCTCCGTCCGCACGACGCCGGGCATCACGCACGAGACGTGCACACCGCTGCCGTGCAGTTCCAGGTGCACCGCCTCGGACAGCCCGACGACGGCGTGCTTGGTGGCACAGTAGGTCGCCGCGCCCGGGAAGCCGGCCTTGCCCGCGAACGAGGCCACGTTGACGATGTGCCCGGACCGCCGCGGCCGCATCCGCCGCACCGCCTCGCGCGTGCCGTGGATGACGGCGTGCAGGTTGATTTCCAGCTGCCGCCGGGTCGTCGCGTCGCTTTCGGTGTCGAGGTCGCCGAGCGGCATGATGCCGGCGTTGTTGACCAGCACGTCGATCCGGCCGTGGCGGCGCTCGACCTCGTCGAGGAACTCGGTGAACCCCCGGATGTCGGTGACGTCCAGCGGCAGCGCCTCGGCCCCCAGCTCGCCGGCGGTCTTCTCGGCCCGGACCTGGTCGAGGTCGCCGATCACCACCTGCGCGCCGAGGCGGGCGAGTGCCGCCGCGGTCGCCGCGCCGATCCCCTGCCCGCCGCCGGTGATGACGACGACCTTGCCCGCGAGGTCCATGGCGACTCCTTCGTCTGTTGGCACTGCGTCAACAGTGTGACCCCTGAGCCGTGACCGCGCTACCCGGACGGGTCGGATTCAGTGGGATTCCCGAAGCGGCGGCCCCTGCGCGGTTCCTAGCCTGGCGATATCCGCCCAAACACCGCAAAGGAGCACAACATGCGCCCGACTCACCTCTTCGCCGCCGCAGCACTGAGCCTCTCGACGTCGGTGGCGGTGCCGGTCGCGGCCGCCGCGACGACGACGTGCACGGCTCCGGCACCGGGCCCGTGGACGGCGGACCCCGGGTCCGCCGCGGCGCCGTCCGGGCCGGGCCGCCCCGCGGCCCCGGCCACCGCCGCGCGGGTGCGCGCCGCCATCCGCAACTTCGTCGCCTGCGTCAACGCCGGTGACCCCGCCAGACCGGACGACCTCGCCGCCAACCCGGCGGCGACGTTGTTCACCGTCCACTTCATCACCACGTTCATGCACCAGGACAGCTACGCGGCCGTGCCCAGGGTGCTGGGCGGCCTGCACATCGACCGGATGCGCACGACCGAGATCATCGCCTACCCGGACGGCAGCTTCAGCACCGAAGGCACCTACCTCGCCTACGGCCACAAGCTCGCCCACGAACGCTGGAACTGGTGGCCGGACCCCGACGGGCACCTGAAGGTCAACAAGCTCGAACCGCTCGCCCCGCCCGTGCCGCCGGACGCGGTCAGCCTCGGCGTCGAGGTCGGCGACTACTACTACCGGCCCGACACCCCGGTCGTCCGCGCACCCGGCGGCAAGGTGGTGCTGCGCTTACACCAGTCCGGGGCGCAGCGCCACGAGGCGATCCTGTTCCGCCTTCCCGACGGCGCCACCGCCGCGGACCTCTTCGACGGCAAGCTGACACCGGGCCAGGTCACCACCATCGGGCAGGACAACGGCTCCGACGTGATGTCACTGGTGGCGCTGCGGCCGGGCGTCTACACCCTGATCAGCTTCGAGCCGGGCCCCGACGGCAGGCCGCTCGCCCTGCACGGGCTGACCGCGCAGTTCCGGGTCTGCTAACCCAGGCGCTGCTCCAGCACCTGCCCGACCCACTCGTCGACGGAGAACCACACCGTCGGCCGGAACCCCTGGCCCTCGTAGTACCGCTGCAGTTCGCCGTCACCCCCGGCCCAGCAGTCGACGCGCACGAGGTCGATTCCGCGCCGGCGGGCCTCGTCGAGCGCGTACTCGATCAGCCGGCCGCCGACGTGCTTCCCGGTGAACCGGCGGGACGTGATGAGCAGCCGGATGTACAGCTCGCGCTCGTCGACCGCCGGCACGTGCGGGTCGTGGTCTTCCGAGACGATCAGTGCGCCGGCGGGCTCTCCGTCGACCACCGCGATGCGCAGGCCAGGGTCCGCGGCCATCCCCTTCACCCGCTCGATGCGCTTCGGCACCCGGCTCCACGGCTCGGTACCCCACTGCTGCGAACTCCCCCGGGCGACCAGCCACTCGACCGCCTCGTCGAAGAAGCGGAGCAGGAGGTCGGCGTCCCCAGAATCACCCGACCGGATGACGATGTTGTCCATCCCCCCTGTCTACCGCACGGTGAGCACGCGCGGGCCGTCTTCGGTGATGGCGATGGTGTGTTCGACGTGCGCCGCCCGGCTGCCGTCGGCGGTGTGGATCGACCAGCCGTCCTCGGCGTAGCGGTAATCGTCGCCGCCGCGGGTGAGCATCGGCTCGATCGCCAGTGCGAGGCCCGGCTTGAGCCGCATTCCGCGGCCCGCGCGGCCTTCGTTCGGCAGGTGCGGGTCTTCGTGCATCGCGCGGCCGATCCCGTGACCGCCGTGGTCGTCGAGCATGCCGAAACCCGACGCGCGGCCGGCCGCACCGATCGCGTACGAGATGTCCCCCAGCTTCGCCCCCGGCTGGGCGGCCGCGATCCCCGCGGCCAGTGCCCGCTCGGTCGCCTCGATGAGCGCGAGGTCGGCCGGGTCGGCGTCGCCGATGACGAAGCTGATCGCCGCGTCGCCGTTCCAACCGTCGAGGATCGCGCCGCAGTCGATGCTGAGCAGATCCCCGTCGCGAAGGCGGTACGCCGTCGGGATCCCGTGCACGACGACGTCGTTGACGCTGGCGCACAGGACGTTCGGGTAGGGCGTCGGTGCGGACCGCGGCTGGTAGTGCAGGAAGGACGGCTTGGCGCCGGCCTCGCTGATGACGTGCGCGGCGACGTCGTCCAGTTCGCGCAGGGAGACGCCGATCGCGGCGGCTTCCTTGACCGCGTGCAGGGTGTTCGCCACCACGCGTCCGGCTTCGCGCATCATCGCCAGCTCGGACTTCGTTTTGATCTCGACCATGGCGATAACTATACCGGTATAGTTATCGGTGTCCAGTGCGGCCCACCCTGGCGGCGTTCAGCCGTCGGCTCAGTGCGTGTCATCCGCAGTTAAAGCGGCGCTGCTTGACTTGACGCGTTCACGACCTCTCTTGGCGACGAGGACAAATTGACACAGTCAGTGCCCGGCGGCGATCCACTGGCCGCGTTCGGTGCCGAGCTCGCGGAGATTCAGGCGAAAGCCGCGGCAGCGCAGGAAAAACTCCGCTCTGCAGTCGCCACCGTGCGCTCGCCGGACGGCGCGGTCACGGTGACCGTCGGCCCGAGCGGCGTGCTGCAGGAGCTGCGGTTCGGCCCGCGCGCGTACGAGCGTTCCCCGCAATCCCTTTCCGGCCTGGTCATGCAGCTGGTCGGCCGGGCGCAGCAGAAGGTGTCGGCCGAGGTGGCCGGCGCGTTCAGCGGCATGGTCGGCGAGAGCTCGGCCGCGCGCGAACTGCTGGACGAGTTCCTGCCCGCGCCCGAACCGGAAGACGAACCGCCCGGCAAGAGCGAGGTGTTCATGCCGGAGCAGGAGGCACCGGACCGGGCGCCGCGGCCGCCCGCGCCGCCGCCGCACCGGCGGCCCCCGGCCCCACCGCCGCCGCAACGCCCCCAGCAGCAGCACCCGCAGCCGCGCCGTCCGCCCCGGCCCGCGCCGGACGAGGACGACGGCGAAAGCAACCCCTGGTAGTACGGAGGAGAACCGGTGGTTTCCGGAGCAGGATTCTCGGTCGACCCGGCCGAGCTGCAGAAGTTCAGCCAGTTCCTGTCGGGTACGACGCAGCCGGCGGTGCAGGACGCCGCGAACCGGATGCAGGCGGCCAACGGGTTCGACAACGCCGCCTTCGGCATCCTGCTCGCGCAGGTGCTCGCCGTGCCGTCGCGGATCACGATGGCGGTGATCACCGGGGAAATCGGCAATCTCGCCGGTGACATCGGCAAGTCGGCCGCCGACGTCAAGAAGGCCGCGGAAACCTACGCGACCCACGATTCGAACACGGCACAGGGTTTGAGCACCTTCGAGACGGAGCTGGGCAAGTGACCGTTCCCATCACCGCGTCGAACTCCACCACCGGCGCCGGCGTCTTCGACAGCTGGAAGCAGGTCGGCGACTCGATCGGCAAGGTCCAGACCGAACACGGCGGCGACCTCGCGGCCGTCAGCGTCGAACTCGGCATCAACGTCATCAGCGCCGTCCTGGACACCGTCGCCTTCGCCATGGACCCGCTGGCGAAGCTGATCGCGGCCGGGCTGGGCTGGCTGATCGAGCACGTGTCGTTCCTGAAGTGGCCGCTGGACCAGGTCGCGGGAAACCCTTCCGAGGTCACCAAAGTCGCCAACGAGCTGCACAAGATCGGCGAAAGCCTGCGCAACACCGGCGAGGAGCTCGACAAGACGCTCCAGGCGACGATCACCCAGTGGCAGGGCAAGGGCTACGACAGCTTCCTGAAGTCGATCAACGACCGGAAGGGCTGGATCGACGCCAACGCCAAGGCGGCCGACGTCGCCGGCTACATGGTCGAGACCACCGGGGCGCTGATCGGCGCGGTCCGCTCGCTGCTGCGCGACATCATCACGACGATCCTCGGCGACATCATCTCCACGATGCTGATCGCGCTCGCGCTGGCCATCCCCACCTTCGGCGCGTCGATCGCCGTCGGGGTGACCAAGTGCGTCGCGACGGTCTCGGTGCAGGTCGCGGCGATGATGGCGAAGCTCGCCAAGGTCGTCGCCTACGCCGGCCGGACGCTGGCCCGCCTCACCGGGCTGTCGAAGCTGGTCAAGGGCAAGCCGGGCTCGTCGTCGAGCGCGGGCCACGAGCTGACGCCGGTGCCGCCGCCGGGCACCGCGATCACCCACGACCGTCCGGGTGGCGGCGCCACTCCCACCACGCGGCCGCCGGGCGACGGCACGACCCCCAACTTCTCGCGGCCGCTGCCGCCGCCGGGCACGGCCGTCACCCACGACAATCCCGGTGGCGGCGCGACTCCCAGCACGCGGCCGCCCGGTGACGGCACCACGCCAAACTTTTCGCGGCCGCTGCCGAAGCCGCCGGAGCCGCCCAAGCCGACGCCGCCGAAGTCGCACCTGAGCGACCACGACATCTCGACCATCAAGAAGCACGAGGACTGGCTGAAGACCAAGTTCGGCGACAGCTACCAGAAGATGAAGTTCGCCGACGACTGGATCAAGAAGAACCACCCGGAGTACTACCCGATGCTCAAGGCGCTTTCGGACGCCAAGAGCTCGAAGAACTTCGTGGGCTGGGCGGGCAAGGACATCGTGCAGGTCGACCGCGGTCTCACCGACATCCAGATGCAGGCGGAAGCGGCCTGGGCGGAGGAAGACAAGAAGCAGCAACAGCCGCAGTAGGCACGAGGGGCACCGCCACGGCGTGGCGGTGCCCCTCGGCCGGTCAGGCCACGCCGAGGTGGCGCGAGATCAGCATCTTCTGGACCTCGCTCGTCCCCTCGCCGATCTCCAGGATCTTGGCGTCGCGGTAGAAGCGGCTGACCGGGAATTCGTTCATGAAGCCGTACCCGCCGAAGATCTGCGTCGCGTCGCGGGCGTTGTCCATCGCCGCGTTGGAGGCCACCAGCTTGGCGATCGACGCCTCCTTCTTAAACGGCTCGCCGCGCAGCATCTTCGACGCCGCCTGGTAGTAGGCCAGGCGCGCGGTGTGCGTGCGGACCTCCATGTCCGCGACCTTGAACTGGATCGCCTGGTACTCGCCGATCCGCTTGCCGAACGCGACCCGGTCCTTGACATACTTGAGGCATTCGTCGACGCAGCCCTGCGCGAGACCGACCGACAGCGCGGCGATCGCGACCCGGCCTTCGTCCAGGATGGACAGGAACTGCGCGTACCCGCGGCCGCGGACGCCGATCAGGTTCTCCGCGGGCACCCGGACGTCCGAAAAGGACAGCTCGTGGGTGTCCGAGCAGTTCCAGCCGACCTTGGAGTACTTGGGCGCCACGGCGAAGCCCGGCGTGCCGGACGGGATGAGGATCGCCGAGATCTCCTTGCGGCCGTTCTCCATCACGTCGGTGACCGCGGTGGCCGTGACGAACCGGGTGATGTCCGTACCCGAGTTCGTGATGAACGCCTTGCTGCCGTTGACGACCCACTCGTCACCGTCCAGCGAGGCGCGGGTGCGCGTGGCGCCGGCGTCCGAGCCGCCGCCCGGTTCGGTCAGGCCGAAGCCGCCCAGCGCCGTTCCCGCGCACAGGTCGGGGAGCCACTTCTCCTTCTGCTCCTGGTTGCCGAAGCGGTAGATCGGCATCGCGCCCAGGGAAACGCCGGCTTCCAGGGTGATCGCCACCGACGAGTCGACGCGGGCCAGTTCCTCCAGGGCCAGGCACAGCGCGAAGTAGTCGCCGCCCATGCCGCCGAACTCCTCGGGGAACGGCAGGCCGAACAGGCCCATCTCGCCCATCTTCGCGACGATCGCGTACGGGAACTCTTCCTTCTCGTACAGGTCGCCGATCACCGGCGCGACTTCGGCGTGCGCGAAGTCCTCGACGGTCTTGCGGAGGGACTCGTACTCCTCGTCCAGGCGGAAGTCGATCACGGCTGCTCCTCTTGGGGGCTTACGACGGCTAGGGTTTCGTCCAGCGCGACCTGTTGGCCGGCCCGGACGGGGAGTTCGTTGACCACGCCATCGATCGGCGCGGTGACCGTGTGCTCCATCTTCATCGCCTCGACGACCAGCAACGGCGTTCCGGCCTTGACGACGTCACCGGCCGCGACCTTGACCACGAGCACCGTGCCCGGCATCGGGCTGGTGACCGGCCCGGCCCCGGCGGCCTCGCCGCGGGACGAGAGCACGAACTCCTGCTCCCCGAAGGGAAAACCGAGGCCGTCGCGGGCCAGCCAGACCGTCCGATCCGGACCGCACGCCTGGCGGTAGCGGTGGAACCCGCCCGCGTGCCGGACCTCCAGGACGTCGCCGTCCCGCCGGGCCGACACGTGCACCGGCGCGGCGTCGTCGACGAACACCGTCGCCGCGGCGGGCGTGCCCTGCACCCGGACCACCGCGCGGGCGGTGCCGGACTTCAGCCGGAACGTCACCCCGCCGGAGCCGCCCATCCGCCAGCCGTCCGGCACGTCCCACGGGTCCACGACGGGCCCGGACGGCTGCAGCTCCAGGAACCGGTCCAGGGCGGCCGCGACGAAGAACTCCGCGGGCACGTCCGAAGAGACCAAAGTGGACAGGGAGCGGTCCACCAGCTCGGTGTCGAGCTTGCCCGCGCGGACGTCGGGGTCGGCCAGCAGCCCGCGCAGGAACGCGGTGTTCGTGCCGATGCCCAGCAGCGCCGTGTCGGCCAGGGCCAGGTCGAGCCGGTGCAGCGCGGCCGCGCGGTCCGGGCCCCAGGCGATGACCTTGGCCAGCATCGGGTCGTAGTTGGAGCCGACCACCGCGCCCGGCGTCATCCACGAGTCGACGCGGACGCCGTCGCCGTCCGGCTCGTGCACCGCCAGCACCGTCCCGCCGGTCGGAATGAACCCGCGTGCCGGGTCCTCGGCGTACACCCGGGCTTCGACGGCGTGTCCATTGAGGACGACGTCGTCCTGCCGGACGGTGAGGTGTTCCCCCGCCGCGACCCGGACCTGCCACTCGACCAGGTCGAGTCCGGTGACCAGCTCGGTGACCGGGTGCTCGACCTGCAGCCGGGTGTTCATCTCCATGAAGAAGAACTCGTCCGGGTTCTTCGCCGACATGATGAACTCGACGGTCCCGGCGCCGACGTACCCGACCGAACGCGCGGCCTCGACCGCCGCCGAGCCCATCTTCTCGCGGGTTTTCTCGTCGAGCAGCACCGACGGCGCTTCCTCGATGATCTTCTGGTGCCGCCGCTGCAGGCTGCATTCGCGCTCGCCGAGGTGGATGACGTTGCCGTGCCGGTCGGCCATGACCTGGATCTCGATGTGCCGCGGGGTCGTGACGAACCGCTCCATCAGGAGCGTGTCGTCACCGAAGGACCCCTTGGCCTCCCGCCGCGCCGACTCGATCGCCGCGTCCAGTTCCTCGGGGGCGTGCACCAGCCGCATCCCCTTGCCGCCGCCACCGGCGGAGGGCTTGAGCAGCAGCGGGTAGCCGACCTTCGCGGCCGCGTCGGCGAACCCACCGGGCGGGATGTCCACATCGGACGCACCGGGCACGACCGGCACCCCGGCCTTGGACACGGTGGCCTTGGCGCGGATCTTGTCGCCCATCGCGTCGATCGCCGCGACCGGCGGGCCGATGAAGACCAGCCCGGCCTCTTCGCAGGCGCGGGCGAACTCGGCGTTCTCGGCCAGGAAGCCGTAACCCGGGTGCACCGCCTGCGCACCGGAAGACACCGCGGCGTCCACGATGGCCGGGATGTTCAGGTAACTGCGCCCGGCTTCCGCCGGGCCGATCCGCACCGCCGTGTGCGCCTCCCGGACGTGCCGCGCGTCGGCGTCCGCGTCGCTGTAGACGGCGACCGCGCGGATGCCCAGCGCCCGCAGCGTGCGGATGACCCGGACCGCGATCTCGCCCCGGTTCGCGACCAACACTGAGTCGAACATGCCCCTCACATCCGGAAGACGCCGTAGTTGACCTCGGCCAGCGGCGCGTTGGCCGCGGCCGAGAGGGCGAGGCCGAGCACCGTGCGGGTGTCGGCCGGGTCGATCACGCCGTCGTCCCACAGCCGCGCGGTCGAGTAGTACGGGCTGCCCTGGGCCTCGTACTGCTCGCGGATCGGGTCCTTGAACGCCTCTTCGTCCTCTGTGGACCACTCGCCGCCACGGGCTTCGATCGAGTCGCGGCGGACCGTCGACAGCACCGACGCCGCCTGCTCGCCGCCCATCACCGAGATCCGCGCGTTCGGCCACATCCAGAGGAACCGCGGCGAGTACGCCCGGCCGCACATCGAGTAGTTGCCCGCCCCGAACGAGCCGCCGATCACGACGGTCAGCTTCGGCACCCGCGCGCACGCCACCGCGGTGACCATCTTCGCGCCGTGTTTGGCGATGCCGCCGGCCTCGTACGCCCGCCCGACCATGAAGCCGGTGATGTTCTGCAGGAACAGCAGCGGGATCGAGCGCTTGTCGCACAGCTCGATGAAGTGCGCGCCCTTCATCGCCGACTCCGCGAACAGCACGCCGTTGTTCGCGACGATGCCGACGGGGTGGCCGTGGATCCGCGCGAACCCGGTGACCAGCGTCGCGCCGTACTCCTTCTTGAACTCGGCGAACCGGCTGCCGTCGACGATCCGGGCGATCACCTCGCGCACGTCGTAGGGCACGCGCGGGTCGGTCGGCACGACGCCGTACAGCTCGGCCGGGTCGACCGCGGGGGCCTCGGTCGGGAGGACGTCCCAGGGACGCGGCGCGCGCGGTCCGAGCGTCGAGACGATGGACCGGACGATCCGCAGCGCGTGCGCGTCGTCGTCGGCCAGGTGGTCGGTGACGCCGGACTGCCGCGCGTGGACGTCGCCGCCGCCGAGCTCTTCGGCCGTGACGACCTCGCCGGTCGCCGCCTTCACCAGCGGCGGGCCGCCGAGGAAGATCGTGCCCTGGTTCCGGACGATGACGGCCTCGTCGCTCATCGCCGGGACGTACGCGCCGCCGGCGGTGCAGGAGCCGAGCACGGCGGCGATCTGCGGGATGCCGCGCGCGGACATCGTCGCCTGGTTGTAGAAGATCCGGCCGAAGTGTTCACGATCCGGGAAGACCTCGTCCTGCCGGGGCAGGAACGCGCCGCCGGAGTCCACCAGGTAGACGCACGGCAGGTTGTTGTGGAGGGCGACCTCCTGGGCGCGCAGGTGCTTCTTCACCGTCATCGGGTAGTACGTGCCGCCCTTGACGGTGGCGTCGTTGGCGACGACCACGCACTCCCGGCCCGAGACCCGCCCGACGCCGGTGATGATGCCGGCCGACGGCGCTTCGTCGTCGTACAGCCCGTTCGCGGCCAACGGGGACAGCTCGAGGAACGGCGACCCCGGGTCGAGCAGCGTGTCGACGCGGTCGCGCGGCAGCAGCTTGCCGCGCTCGACGTGCCGGGTGCGGGCCTTCTCGGGGCCGCCCGGCCGGGTGGCCGCCAAACGTTTGCGGAGGTCTTCCACCAGCTCCGCGTGGGAGGTGGCGTTGCGGGCGTAGGCCTCGCTGTCCGGGGCAGCCGTAGTCCCCAGTGCCGGCGTGTCCATGGGCTCCCTCGAAGTTAGCGGTCGTTAACCTCCGCCTCGATGTTAGCGACCGCTAACGTGGGTGTCCAGTCGCCGGAACGCGCGAACGGCCACCCCGGCGGACCGGGGTGGCCGTCACGGGTGCGCTCAGCCGATCGCCGCCCGCAGCGGGGCGTAGTAGCCGCCCGACTGCCCGGCGACGGTCGGGTGGTAGGACTCGATCACCGGCCAGGTCAGGCTGTGCAGGTAATCGTCGGCCGACGAGCAGATGTTGTGCCCGACGAACGACGGCCGGACGTCGACGAAGGTCGCCCCCGCCGAGCCCGCCCGCGACTGGATCACCGACGCGAGCGCGTCCGCGCCGGAGTTGATCGCGGACCGCTTGGTGTCGCTCAGCCCGACCCAGCAGGAGCCGGGCACGGTGTAGAAGCGCGGGTAGGACAGGACGACGAGCTGGGCGCCCGGCGCCTTGGCCTTGATCGCGTTGTAGGTGTTGGTCAACAGCGGCGGCAGCGTGTTGTTCACGTACGTCTTGGCCGTGTTGACGCGGTTCACGCAGTCGGAGTCACTGCCCAGGGTGCAGGTGGTGATCACGTCGCTGAACCCGGCGTCGTTCCCGCCGACGGTCACCGTGACGAGCGTGGCCGACGAGGGGATCGAGTTCGCCTGGTTGATCACGTCCCCGGTCTTCGCGCCCGAGCAGGCGAGGAACGTGAAAGAGGTTCCGCTGTGGGCGTTGGCCCACAGCTGCGGATAGGCCTTGGAGCTGCGGTAACAGCTCCCGGAACTGCCGTAGCTGCCGGCCCCGACCCCGGAGGAGTAGGAGTCGCCGAGCGCGGCGTAGACGGTCCCGGCGGCTTGGGCGAGGCCCGTGACGCCGAGAGATGCAAGGACAACGGCCCCCAGGGCCGTGCTCAACCGTAGAAGGGATCGCCTGAAGTTACGGGTGGGAACAGCCATGGGTCACTCCTTTGTGACAGGGCCGACCCGAATAGGACAGCAGGTGGAGGGCTGACAAGGAACCCCTAGTTACCGGTAGGTACCCACTCGGCCCACACCGGAAGTGTGAAATGTCAGCGGTTGGTCAGCGGGCGTTCGGGTGAATGGGCCGCTTGCGGCTCAACCGCCGGCCCGCGCGGCGCAATTCCTCAGGGAAGCCCCGGAGCCGACCGGGGCTCGACGAGAGGGGAACTCCGATGACGGTCGCACGCAAGGCCCTCGCCGGTCTGACCACCATCGCCGCGGGCCTGGGACTGGCCCTGGCGACCACGGGCACCGCCGCGGCCGCGGCCGCGGACAGCGGTTCGTGGCACGCCTACGGCAACACCAACCCGATCACCTCCAGCCCCGCCACGTGGCACTGCGCCGGCTCGAAGGCGATCGCCACCAACGTGCTCGCCCAGGTCTGCGCGATCAGGTCCGTGGGCGGGGGCGCCGTGCAGGGCGCGGTGATCGTGCGCAACAACCAGTCCGGTCTCTTCTCGGTGAGCGCGCGGATGGACCTCTACACCTCGTCGGGGACCGGCCTCGGCATCTGGACCTGTGCGTCGTCGGGGGTCGCGGCGAACTCGTGGTCGGTGTGCTTCGGGAAGACGCTCGCCCAGAGCGGTGCGGTGAATTCGATGGGCATCGCCAAGGGCGTCAACCTGGGCACGTCACCGAACGTGTGACGGACTGCCGCGCCGTCCGCGGCACCCGCGGACGGCGCGGTGGCGGCGAGCATCGCGGCGATCGCCACGGCCGGTCGCGAACGTCTCGGCGGCCGGCCGTGCCGATGACGGAACGGGTTCGCCCGGGGCCCTTGAACAGGGGGTCCGCGGTCGCTAACCTCGTCTGGGAGCGCTCCCAGAACGACGTTTCGCTCAAAGGAGAGCAGATGACGCAGCTGAGAAAGGCGTTCGGCCTGCTGGCCGCGGCCGTGGTGGCCGCGAGCGGGCTGGTCACCTTCGGCGCGACCGGCCAGGTCGCGGCGGCCGCAGGCGGTACGGGCACCGGGTACCTGCACACCAGCGGCAACAAGATCCTGGACAGCACGGGCGCGACGGTCCGGCTGACCGGCATCAACTGGTTCGGGATGGAGACCGACAACAAGACCTTCCACGGCCTGTGGTCCAGCCGCACCTGGCGCCAGCAGCTCGACCAGATGGCGCAGCTGGGCTACAACACCCTGCGCGTGCCGTTCTCCGACGACGCGCTGAAACCCGGCGCCACGGCCACCGGGATCAACGACTACACCAACCCCGACCTGATCGGGCTCTCGCCGCTGCAGATCCTGGACAAGGTGATCGGCTACGCGGGGACGAAGGGGATGCGCGTCATCCTCGACCGGCACCGGCCGACCAGCGCGGGGCAGACCGCGCTCTGGTACACCGCCGGCGTCCCGGAAAGCACCTGGATCAACGACTGGAAGACCCTCGCCCAGCACTACGCGGGCAACCCCACGGTCATCGGCGCGGACCTGCACAACGAGCCGCACGCCGAGGGCACCAACCCGGCCGCGACCGGCGCGTGCTGGGGCTGCGGCGACACCGCCCGCGACTGGCGGCTGGCCGCCGAACGCGCCGGCAACGCGATCCTGGGCGTGCAGCCGAACTGGCTGATCTTCGTCGAGGGCGTGAGCTGCCCCAGCGGCGGGCTGTCGAACGTGTGGGACGGCGACCCGTCCAACGACGAGGACTGCGGCTGGTGGGGCGGGAACCTGTCCAAGGCGGGCGATTTCCCGGTACGCCTGTCCGTGCCCGGCCGGCTGGTGTACTCCCCGCACGAGTACGCCACCTCGGTCTACAACCAGCCGTGGTTCAGCGCCCCCGACTACCCGGCGAACCTGACCGCGATCTGGGACCACTACTGGGGTTACCTCTACAAGCAGAACATCGCGCCGCTGATGATGGGCGAGTTCGGCACCACGCTGGCGAACCCGGTCGACAAGGTGTGGCTGGAAAAGCTGATGGCCTACACCGGGACCGGCGTCAACGGCATCTCGTTCACCTACTGGTCGTGGAACCCCAACTCCGGGGACACCGGCGGCATCCTCAACGACGACTGGACCACGGTCAACCAGGCGAAGCAGAGCATCCTCCAGCCCTACCTCATCCCGCCAGCCGGCGGCGGGCCCGACCCGACGACGACCACCCCGGCCACCACCCCGACGACCCCGACGACCGGTGGCGGCACCGGCGGGTGCACGACGGCGTGGAAACTGGACAATTCCTGGCAGGGCGGCTTCCAGGGCTCGCTGACCGTCACCAACACCGCGACGACCGCCGTCAACCCGTGGACCGTCGTGTTCACCCTGCCCGCCGGCGCCACCGTCGCCAGCGGCTGGAACGGCACCTTCACCCAGTCGGGGACCACGGTGACCGTGAGCGCGCCGTCCTACAGCCCGTCACTGGGCGCCGGGGCGGCGGTGTCGCTGGGCTTCACCGCCAACGGCCCGTCGGGCACACCTTCGGCCGTCAAGCTGGGCGCGGCGGCCTGCACCACGTGACCGGCCCCCGGCTGCGGTGCCACCAGGGCACCGCAGCCGGGGGACGCGGTGACGTTAGCGCTCGCTAACCTGCCGCTCTAAACTGACCGGATGCCGGCCAACCCCACCCCTCTCGTGAACGGCGAGAAGGCGAGCAGGCGCGAACAGATCCTGTCCGCGGCCGCCGAGCTGTTCGCCCACCACGGCTTCCACGGTGTCGGCATCGACGACATCGGGGCCGCGGTCGGGATCTCCGGGCCGGGGCTCTACCGGCACTTCCGCAGCAAGGACGCGATCCTCGGCGAGATGCTGAACTCGATCAGCCGCTACCTGCTCGACGGCGGCACCGAGCGGGCCGCCCGGCCGGGTGCGCCCGACGACACGCTGACCGGCCTGGTGCGGTTCCACGTCGACTTCGCGCTCGCGCACCCGGCGTTGATCACCGTTCAGGAGCGCAACCTCGCGAACCTCACCGACGCCGACCGCAAGCAGGTGCGCGCGCTGCAGCGGCAGTACGTCGAGGTGTGGGTGCGGGCGATCCGCGAAGCCGTCCCGGACCTGGGGGAACGGCAGGCCCGGTCGGCGGCACACGCCGTGTTCGGACTGATCAACTCGACCCCGTACAACCGCCATCTCGGTGACGACGAGCTCGCCGAACTGCTCTGCCGGCTTGCGCTGGGTGCTCTTCGCGCGGCCGGATGACCATCAGGGGATCAAGGTATCCCCACGGGCGCCGTCGTGGTGTTTGATGGGGCACGTGGACCCGGATTGGAGCGAGCAGGAGCGACGGCTCGTCGAGAAGGCTCAGCGCGCGTTGACCGCGCTGAGCCTCGGTGACGACGCCGAAGCACTGGGCGAGGTCGCCCCGTCGGCCGCCGAGCCGCAGGCCCGCGCGGACGAGACGAAGGCCCTTATGCTGCTGCTCTTCGGCGAGTGCAGCGCGATGGTCGCCACCCTCGGCGACGGCGGCAGCGCCCCGGTGAAGGTCCAGGTGTTCGACGAGGACGGCGAAGAGGTCTCGATCGACCAGGCCGACCCACCCGTGCGGACCGCCGTCCGGACGCTGCTCGCGGAGGTCCACGGCAACACCGAGGCCGCGCAGGAGCAGGTCGAGATCGCCCTCGCCAACGCGGCCCCGGACGAGGTCGACAGCCTCGTCCTGCAGGCGCTGCGCTGGACCATCCGGCTGTCGGTGGAGTGCCTGGACCGCGACCTGCCGGTGGCACCCTGGATCTCCGAGGCCGTCTCCGACTAGGGGCCCCTATCCCAGCAGGTGCTTCACCAGTGCCGCGATCTGACCGGTTTCGATGAGGAACGAATCGTGGCCGTAGGGCGACGACACCACCGACGGCTCCGGCGCGCCCGGGATGCCGGCCGCGATCTCCGCCGACTGGTACAGCGGGTAGAGCCGGTCGCTGTCGACGCCGGCGATCACCGCCCGCGCCGTCACCCGGCCGAGTGCCGCCGCCACGCCGCCGCGGCCGCGGCCGACGTCGTGGGTGTTCATCGACTCGGTCAGCACCAGGTAGCTGTTCGCGTCGAAGCGGCGGGCCAGCTTGGCCGCGTGGTGGTCCAAATAGGACTCGACGGCGAACCGGCCGCCGCGCAGCGGGTCTTCGCCGTCCTGCGGGGCGCGGCCGAACCGCTGGGCCAGCTCGGGTTCACTCCGGTAGGTGACGTGCGCGATCCGGCGGGCGATGCCGAGCCCGGCCACGGGTCCTTCGGGCGCCGAGTAGTAGTCACCGCCGTGGAACGCCGGGTCGCTGCGGATCGCGTGCAGCTGCGGGGCCGCCCAGGCGATCTGCTCGGCCGACGCCCGCGCGGTCGAGGCCAGCACCAGCACCGAAGCCACCCGCGAAGGCTGCGAAACCGCCCACTCCAGCGCCCGCATCCCGCCCATCGAGCCGCCGATGACGGCCGCCCAGCGGCCGATGCCCAGCGCGTCCGCCAGTGCCGCTTCGGCCGCGACCTGGTCCCACACGGTCACCACCGGGAACCGGCTGCCCCACGGCGTCCCGTCCGGGTCGGGTGACGACGGCCCGGTCGAGCCCTGGCAGCCACCCAGCACGTTCGGCACGACGACGAAGTACTCGTTCGTGTCCACCGCCTTGCCCGGCCCGATCAGCGCGTCCCACCAGCCCGCGCTCGGGTGCCCCGGCTCGGCGGGCCCGGCCGCGTGGCTGTCCCCGGTCAGCGCGTGCTCGACGAGGATCGCGTTGGACGCGTCGGAGTTCAGCGTCCCCCACGTCTCGTAGGCGAGGGTGAACGACGGCAGCACGCCACCGGCCTCCAGCGCGAGCGCGCCGGGGCCGGTGACGAACTTCCGGCGGCCCGGCGGGTCGCCGACCCGCCAGGCGCCGGTGACGGTCACAGTTCCGCCTTCGCCGCCCGGAATCCGGCTTCGAGGTCGGCCTTGAGGTCCTCGATGCCTTCGAGCCCGACGGCCAGGCGCACCAGGCCCGGGGTGACGCCGCTGGCGAGCTGCTCCTCGGGCGTCAGCTGGCTGTGCGTGGTCGACGCCGGGTGCACGATCAGGCTGCGGACGTCGCCGATGTTCACCAGCTGGCTGTGCAGCTCGGTGCCGTCGACGAACTTCCGGCCCGCCTCCACGCCGCCGCGCAGGTCGAACGACAGGACCGCGCCCGCGCCGCGCGGCAGGTACTTCTGCGCGTTGGCGTGGTGCGGGCTCGACGGCAGGCCGGCGTAGTACACCTTCTCGACCTCGTCGCGCTGCTCCAGCCACTCGGCCAGCGCCTGCGCGTTCGACACGTGCCGCTCGAGGCGCAGCGACAGCGTCTCGATGCCCTGCAGGATCAGGAAGCTGTTCAGCGGCGAGATCGCCGCACCCGTGTCGCGCAGGATCTGGACGCGCGCCTTCGCCGCGTACGACCCCGGGCCGAGTGCCTCCCAGTACTTCAGGCCGTGGTAGCTCGGGTCCGGCTCGTTGAAGCCGGGGAACTTCTCCGGGTTCTTGCCGAAGTCGAACGTGCCGCCGTCGACCAGCACGCCGGCCACCGTGGTCCCGTGGCCGCCGAGGTACTTCGTCGCGGAGTGCACGACGACGTCGGCGCCGTGCTCGATCGGGCGCAGCAGGTACGGCGTGGGCACGGTGTTGTCGACGACGAGCGGGACGCCGGCCTCGTGCGCGACGTCGGCGACGCCGCGGATGTCGAGGACGTTGCTGCCCGGGTTGGCCAGCGTCTCGGCGAAGAACAGCTTGGTGTTCGGCCGGACGGCGGCGCGCCACTGCTCCAGGTCGTCCTGGTCCTCGATGAAGGTGACCTCGACGCCGAGCTTCGGCAGCGTGTAGTGGAAGAGGTTGTAGGTGCCGCCGTAGAGCGACGGGCTGGAGACGAAGTGGTCGCCCGCGCCGGCGAGGTTCAGGATCGCCGCCGTGGTCGCGGCCGAGCCGGACGCGAACGCGAGTGCCGCGACGCCGCCTTCGAGCGCGGCGAGCCGCTGCTCCAGCACGTCCTGGGTCGGGTTCATGATCCGCGTGTAGATGTTGCCCGGCTCGGCGAGGCTGAACAGGTCGGCGCCGTGCTGGCTGTCGCGGAAGACGTAGGACGTCGTCTGGTAGATCGGCGTCGCCCGCGCCCCGGTGGCCGGGTCCGGCGCGGCGCCCGCGTGGATCTGCTTGGTCTCGAAGGACCACGCCGAGGTCTCGGTCATCGGTTTTCTCCTTGCGGCTCAAGGGGTTCGCGGAGGGGCTGCCGGGACGAAGCTACTTGCGCCGAACGGCCTACCCAACCTTTCCCACGTCCTGGGAGTCGAATTGCCTTGTCATCTTGATTTCTTTGTGCCTAAGATACTTTTACAGGGAGATTCACGGGCAGGGAGGTAGTCGTGACCGAGCGGGTGCAGGTGCTGGTCGTCGGGGCGGGACTGGGCGGGCTGTCGGCGTCACTGTTCCTGGCGCAGGCGGGAGTGGACGTGCTGGCCGTCGAGCGGCACGCGGGAACGTCGGTCCACTCGCGCGCCGCCGGGCAGAACTGGCGCACGATGGAGTTGTTCCACTGGGCGGGAATCGACGAGGAGGTGCTGGCGGCCAGCCCGCGGGCGTCGCAGGGGCTGCGGATCACCGTCGCAACCAGCCTGGCCGGCCGGGTGCTGCACCGGCTGGTCCAGGACGGCAGCGAATTCGACGTCTCGGCGTCGACGACGCTGCCCGCCGCCATGGCCGGCCAGGACGTGGTGGAGCCGATCCTGCTGGCGCACGCCGAGAAGGCGGGTGCGCGGGTGCGGTTCCGGACCGAGCTGACGGACCTGGCGCCGGACGCCGACGGCGTCACGGCGACCCTGCGCCACCGCGAGTCCGGGGAGGAGACCGTGGTCCGCGCGGACTACGTCGTCGCCGCCGACGGCGGGCGCAGCGGGATCCGGCGGCGGCTCGGCATCGGGACCACCGGGATGGACGCGCTGAGCCACTGCCTCGGCGTGGTGTTCGACGCCGACCTCGGCGACCGGGTGCTGAGCGGCGTGTCCGACCTGTTCTACCTCCGGCACCCGGACTTCACCGCCGGGTTCGTCACCACCGACGTGCCGAACCGGTACGTCTTCGCCCCGAACTACTTCCCGGACCGCGGCGAAAGCCCGGCGGACTTCACCCACGAGCGGCTGGTGGCGATGATCCGCGCGGCCACCGACCGGCCGGACCTGGCGCCGGAGATCGTCTGGACCGGCTCGTGGGAGCTCGCCGCGCGGCTGGCCGACCGGTTCCGCGCCGGCCGGGTCTTCCTGATCGGCGACGCGGCGAAGGTGACCCCGCCGACCGGTGGCATGGGCGGCAACACCGCGGTCGGCGACGCCGCGGACATCGCGTGGAAGCTCGCGGCGGTCCTGCGCGGCGAGGCGGGTCCCGGGCTGCTCGACAGCTACGAAGCCGAGCGGCGGCCGATCGCGCGGATGGTGATCGACACGTCGCTGCACAACCTGAAGCAGCGCATGCACCCCGACCTCGACGTCTCCGGGCTGACGGAGGCGGAGGACCAGCCGGCGATCGTGCTGGGCTTCCGCTACCGCTCGACGGCCGTGATCCCGGAGCCGCCGGACGACGGCGAGCGCGTCGAGGACGTGCACGCGCCGACCGGGCGCCCCGGCTTCCGGGCGCCCGGGCTGGCGTCCACTGTGGACTTGCTGGGCCGGTCGTGGGTGCTGCTGTGCGCCGGGGAGGACGCCCGCTGGCGGCCGGCGGTGGCGGACGTCGCGGCAGAGCTCGGCGTCCGCCTGGCCTGCCACGCGATCGATGACGACGTCTTCGCGTCCCGGTACGGGCTTTCGGCGGGCGGGGCATCGCTGGTGCGGCCGGACGGCGTCGTCGCGTGGCGTTCCCCGGCGCCCGCCGGGAACCCGGCCGGCGAGCTGCGGCAAGTTCTGACTGCGGTTTTGTCGCGCTGACCGCATCCGCCGGGGTGGTCTCCGCGGCCGGAGATCACCCCGCCGCGGGACGGCGGCCGCTGCGGGCGAAGTGCTCGTGCAGCTCGCGGACGTGCTGGGCCCAGAACAGCTGACGCCCGCCCCGGGTGCGCGGTACCGCCAGGCCCTTGCGGGCGGCGAGCCGGTAGAAACCCGGCCCGGCGTCGTCCGCGCCCAGGTTCCGGACGAGCGCCCCGAGCAGCCTGCCGCCCGACTCGTCGAACGCGGCTTCGGAGATGCGGTCGAGCAGGTAGGCCATGCCCGCTCGCCCGGCCGCGGTCGTGAAGTCGAACCCGGCCACCCCGGTGCGCCGGCTCAGCGCGGCGGCGAATTCACCGAAGGACGTCGTCCTGTCGACGACCGCACGGGCGATCAGAATCACCTTGCCCTCGTCGATCATCTTTTGCCATTCCGCCACGTCACGTCCGTACAAGCCGATCACCTCGCGTTTCCCGGGGGTCGATCGCGAGAGGATGCCATACGCCGGATCCGTCCACACACGGGGCCGGTTTCGTTGGCAGCACGGGAACTTGGGGCACGACTGGCGGTTTCTTTTCGCTTCATCGGCGTCCACGGCAAGAGTTTTCCAGCATTGCGAAGAATGGGGGAACCGGCTGGGAACAACGGCGCCGTTGCCATAGAGTCGGCCACTCCCCGGAACCCGAAACCGATCATCGGGACCGGAATTTCCGAAATCACAGGAGTGCAGTGACCGACACCCGAGCCCGGTCTTCGTTCGGCTTCCTCGCCTGGGCGCTCGGCGCGTGCCGCGCCGACCGGATCACCGGTTCGCTGTACCTCGCGGGCCACCCCGGCGGCGTGGTCCACCTGCGGGAAGGAGCCGTGGTGGCGGTCGACAGCCCGGGTGCGCCCG
The DNA here is from genome assembly GCF_040610315.1 of Amycolatopsis sp. NPDC004169. Lineage (NCBI taxonomy): Bacteria > Bacillati > Actinomycetota > Actinomycetes > Pseudonocardiales > Pseudonocardiaceae > Amycolatopsis > Amycolatopsis sp. NPDC004169. The sequence goes on along the minus strand of NZ_JBEXMD010000046.1, from coordinate 54,354 downwards.
GGACCGAAACGCTGCTGCTGCGGTCGGGCCGGATCGGCGAACCGGACTGGTCGGCCGTCCTGCGGGCCGCCGATCCGGTCGCCGCGCTCGCCGGGGTCGGCGGCACCGAACTGCGGCTGGTCACCACGATGGCCGCCCAGGACGGCGCCTTCGTCATCGTCGCCGGCACCATCGACGAGTACGCCGTGGACCCCGAACCGCTGGAGGTGCCGGTACCGGTCCGCCCGGCCCTCGAACCCGACCGGCTGCTGGCCGAGACCGCGCGGCGGCTCGACGCGCTCGCGTCCCTGCCCACGCCGGTGTCCCCGCACCGGGAACGCCTCGCCGCCGTCGTCGGCGCGGCCCCGCTCGGCACCACCCGGCGCGCCATCCTGGACAGCGCCAACGGCAGGCGCTGTGCCCGCGACATCGCGTTCCTGCTGGGCCGCAACGTCTACCCGGTGACGGTCGAGGCGTCCCGGATGGTCGGCGACGGCCTGCTGACCGTCGCCGACGACGTGCCCACCGGCACCGCCGGCTCGCTCGCGCCGCTGCGGCCGCGGACCCGCGAAGCCGGCGCGGCCGTCGTCGCCGACCCGCAACCGGCGCTCCCGCAGCGCGCTCCCGGCGCCAGCGGCGTCGCGGACGACCTGCGGCGGCCGTCCGGCTGGCAGGTGCTGCCGCGGCTGCTCAACCGCATCCGGGCCGGGCCGTCCGGCACCGGAAACCGCCGGCACACCGACGAAATCCCGCACCGGAAAGGACTTCCCCGTGGACCGTGACGCGCTGGTCGGCGAGCTCACCGCGCTCCGGCGGCAGGTGAGCGGGGTCACCGACACGCTCGTGGCCGGGGTGGACGGCCTGCTCATCGTGGCCGACACCGAGCACCGCATCGACCCCGAAGGCGTCTCCGCGCTCGCCGCCGCCCACCACGGGCTGGCCCACACGACGGCCGCCGCGACCGGGCAGGGCGCGTTCCGCCAGGCCGTCGTCCACAGCAGCGGCGGCTACCTCGCCGTCTACTCCGTCGACCGGCTGGCGCTGATGGTCGTGCTCGGCGACGAAGGCCTCGACATCGGCCGCCTGCACCACGCGTCCCGGCCCGCGATCGAGCGCATCGGCTCGATCCTCACCGCCTGCTGAAACCCCGAACCCCCGAAGAAGGAGAACCGCTGTGCTGGGCAAAGGCCAGAACCTGTCGGACCAGATGAGCCTGCTGGTGAAGCGGATGCGGCAGGAGGTGCCCGACTGCCTGGCCTCCGGCGTCGTCGACCTGGCCACCGGCATGCTGCTGGCCGTCGAGACCACCGACGCCCACCCGCCGGAGGTGCTGGACCTGCTGGCCGGGGCGACCCTCGACCTGTTCCAGGGCCGCACGGTGGTGATGATCGAGGACATCTTCAAGGAGCGCCGCGGCGTCGCCAGCGGCGAGCACTACTTCCAGGAAATCCTGGTCAACAGCGCCAACCTCACCCACCTGTTCATCCGCAACAACCAGAACGCCGACGTGGTCGCGGTCGTCGTCTGCCCGAAGTCGGTGAACATCGGCATGCTCTTCGCCGGTGCCCGCCGCGTGGTCAAGGCCCTGGAGGTCTGACCCCTCAGAACGCCTGCCGGGGTGGTGCAACCGCCCGCCACCGCCCCGGCAGGCCCCGGCGGCTCAGCGCCTGCCGAGCACCCAGTGGAACGTCGCCGGGCCCTCCGGTTCCCGCATCGTCACGGTCTCGTCCACCTCGAGGGTGAACCCGGCCGCTTCGAGCAGCCGCCGGTTCTCCGCAGGGGCGTGACTGCTGAAGAACATCGGCGCGCCCAGCCAGCCGTCCTCGACGCCGTTCGCTTCGCTGCACCCGAGCGCGGCCAGGAACCGGCCGCCGGGGCGCAGCCAGCCGGCGATCCGCGCGAAGAGCGCGCCCTGTTCCTCCCGCGGCACGTGCAGCACCGAGTAGAACGCCGTCACGGCGTCGAAGCTACCGTCCGGAAAGGACAGTCCGGTCATGTCGCCCTGCTCGAAGCGCGCGCCGGGGACGTTCCGCCGGGCCAGCTCCAGCTGCGCCGCGGAGAGGTCGACACCCAGGACGTCGTGCCGCTCGGCGAGCGCGGCGGTGCTCGGCACACCGGCCCCGCAGCCGAGGTCGAGGATCCGGGCGCCGTCGTCGAGCCTGCCGGTCAGCTCCGCGGTGAACCGCCGCCGCGGGTCGTCCGGGATCCGCGCGCTCCACTCGAGGTAGCGCTGCGCCACGGTGTCGTAACCGCTTTCCACGATCTTCCGGGCATCGCTCACCCGGCGACCCTACCGAGCCTTCCGGCGGTTTCTCGGCGAGAATGCTCCCGTGGTTTCGGTGCGCAGCGTGGTCGATCGGGTGGGGCCGACGCTGCTCCACGCGCTCCAGCTGCCCGAAGACTCGCCCGCGGTCGCCGACGTCGTCATCGCCGAACCCGGCGGGGCCCTCACCCTGGCCGCCGGCGACCTCGTGCTGGGCGTGGCCACCACCGGGCCCGCGGACGCCGCCGAGCTGGTGAAGCAGAGCGCCGCGCAGGGCGCCGCCGCCGTGCTGCTCAAGCCGCCGCTGGCGGCGAAGCCGCCGGTGAAACGGGCCGCGAAGGCCAGCGGGATCGCGCTGATCCAGGTGCACGCCGCGACGTCGTGGGCGCAGCTCGTCTGGCTGCTGCGGACCGTCCTCGACGCCCTCGCCGACGAGTCGGAGGACCTCGGCCCCGGGTCGGGTGACCTGTTCCGGCTGGCCGACGCCGTGGCGAGCGTGGTCGACGCGCCGGTGACCATCGAGGACACCAACTCGCGCGTGCTCGCCTACTCCGCGCGCCAGGACCTGACCGACCCCGCGCGCGTCGCCACGATCATGGGCAGGCGCATCCCCGACGACGTCCTCGCGCGGTTCCGCTCGCGCGGGGTGTTCCGCGAGCTGTCGCGCGGACGGCAGACGATCTTCGTCCCGGCCCAGCGCGACGGCACGCTGCCGCGGCTGATCGTGCCGATCCGGATGGGCGGCGAGCTGCTCGGGTCGATGTGGGCGGTGGTCGCCGGGCCGGTGTCCGACGAGCGCGCGGCCGCGTTCGCCGACGCCGCCCCGGTCGTCGCGCTGCACCTGCTGCGGCGCCGCGCGTACACCGACGCCCAGCGCCGCGCGTCGGCCGAGCTGCTGCGCGCGGTGCTCGAAGGCAGCGCGAACCCGCGCAAGGCGATGGCGGAGCTGGACCTGTCCGACGAGCCGCACCGCGTGGTCGTCATCGAGGTCACCGGCGGCGACGGGCGCGACGCCGAGGGCCTGCGGCTCGCCCTGCTCGAACGGATCTCCCAGGGCATCGGCAGCCGTCCGGTGGCGACCGAGCTGGCCGGGCTGCTCTACGCCGTGGTGCCGGACCGGCCGGGGCCGGGCGGCTGGACCGAGCTGCGGCAGGCCCTGGCGGCGCAACCGGCGTCCCGGCGCGGCGGCGTCCCGCGCGCGGCGGCGGGCTCCCCCGGCGGCCTCGGCGACCTTTCGGCGTCCCGCGCCCAGGCCGACGAAGCCCTCGGCCTGCTGCGCGCCGAGATCCTCACCGAGCGCGTGATCGCCTTCGACGAGGCGTGGACGGCGCTGACGCTGCACCGCGGCGCGACGGCGGCGGCCGCGGCCCGAGTCGCCGACCTCGGCCCGCTGGGCACCCTCCGCGCGCACGACGAATCGGGCAAGGCCGGATACGTCGAGACGCTCTACGAGTGGCTGCGGCACCCCGGCGACCCGCGAGCGGCCGCGCGCGAGCTGCGGATCCACCCGAACACCCTGCGGTACCGGATGCGGAAGCTGCTGGAACTGGTCCCGCTGGACCTCGACGACCCCGACGTCCGGCTGGCGCTGCTGACCCAGCTCGTCGCCGTGCGCTGGAGCTGATGGGCCGTTCGGCCCAATGCTCGACTTATGCGTTACTCCGCATGGATCGCGCCGATCGTTCGGATTGTCTTTTCCCGCCGAAAGATGGTGGATTCGCCGGATCCCGTGCCGCATTTTCTCTACACCACCCGGAGTAGCCGGGTCGTGGCAAGAGGAGTTCGTCCATGAGCAGTTCGGAGCGGTTCGGTCGGGCCGTCAAGCTGGGTGCGGTGTCCGCGCTCTCCCTCGTCGCCCTGGCCGTCCCGGCCGCAGGAGCCGGGAGCGCCGTCGCGGCGCCGAGCGGCGACTGCTTCACCCCCACGCACGCGGCGGACCGCAGCAAGGACGGCCACGCCGACACGGTGTCCCCGGCGGAAGCGGCCCGCATGGAAGCGGACCTGCAGGGCAAGCTCGCCGGCAAGCGCACGGCGTTCTCGGCCCGCGCCGCCGCGACCTCGATCCCGGTGTACTTCCACGTGATCACCAGCGGCTCGACCGGCAACCTGCCGGCGGCGACGATCAGCAAGCAGATCTCGGTCCTGAACAGCGCGTACGCACCGAGCGGCTTCAGCTTCTCGCTGGTCAGCACCGACTACACGAACAACTCCACGTGGTACAACGGCATCACCGACGGCACCACGGCCGAGCGCAACATGAAGAACGCGCTCCGCAAGGGCGGCGCGAACGCGCTGAACATCTACACGGCCAACCTCGGCGACGACCTCCTCGGCTGGGCGACGTTCCCGTCGAACTACAAGAGCCAGCCGAAGCTGGACGGCGTGGTGATCCTCGACGAGTCCCTCCCGGGCCGCTCGGCGACGAACTACAACGAGGGCGACACGGCAACCCACGAGGTCGGCCACTGGATGGGCCTGTACCACACGTTCCAGGGCGGCTGCTCCGGATCGGGCGACTACGTGTCGGACACCCCGGCCGAGGCCACGGCAACCTCGGGCTGCCCGACGAACAAGGACACCTGCTCGTCGGCGGGCAAGGACCCGGTGCACAACTTCATGGACTACAGCTACGACAGCTGCATGTACGAGTTCACGGCAGGGCAGAACTCGCGGATGCAGAGCGCTTGGTCGGCGTACCGGGCTTGAGTTGTCCGTCTTCCCGCGGCGGAAAGTTCGTGGAGGCCTTCTCGTTCGAGGAGGCCTCCACGGCTTTTCGGGCCTCTGTGGTTGGCGTGTGACGCTCCCCGCCTTCCTGTGGCGGGAAGTCGCGAGGGCCTTCCCTGGGTGGCCTCCACGGCTCTTCGGTGCCCTGTGTTCGGCCCACCGCGCCAGCTCCCGCGGCGAAGGCATCCGCAGCTCTTTGGCATCGGTGGTCGGCGCACCGCGCCGGATTCCCGCGGCGGCGGCCTGCACGGCTTTCGGGTGCCTGTGGTCGGCTCGCAGTCTCATCCGCCGGCCTTCCACGCCTCCGCGGTTTCCTTCCTGTGCATGGCTTTCCCGCCCCACTCCCGACCGCGCGACCCGGCTGTCCACAACTTGCACCGGCTGTGGACAAACCCGTCCCCAGCTAGCCAAATCGCCGAAACCGTCAGTGCGGGCCGATAGACTGAGCGGGGCTCGTCCCCCAGGGATGGGTGGGGCGCGGTGATCTTCTCGGCTGGGCGGCAAAAAAGCACCTGGGCCTGGCATTTACGTCCGCATGACCGCACCTTGGCGGCGGCATCGTCGCCGCCAAGCCCGACCTAAGTGGAATAACTCAAATCCTTCATCACCAGCCGCGAAGGTCGCAGGTACACCCAGACCGCCCCCACATCCCCATGCAGGTACTCCCGGAACCGCGGATCCCACCGACCCTCATCACTCCCCAGGTACCGCACCAGCTTCCGCCGCCCCCGCGCCACGTCGAACGGCCGCACCTCAGCATCCCCCCGAGCCAGCACCTGCACCACCACCCCCGTTTCCAGCTCACAAACATCCACCGCCACCACAACCCGCGGCCGCGAACGGACCAACGACGGCAGCCGCGACCAAGGCCCGCTGAGGATCCAGAACGCGCCGTCCTCCCACAGGTACCAAGTCGGCCGGATCGTCGGCCCTTCCGTCGCCACCCTGGCCGTCAGCGGCCGGGCCAGGAATTCGTCGATCACGGCACCAGCAACGTCTTCCCCACCGTCGTGCGCGACTCGATCGCCGCGTGGGCGTCCGCCGCCTTCTCCAGCGGGAACCTCTGGCCGATCACCGGGACCAACGTGCCCGCCGCCCCCGCGGCCAACGCCGACTCCGTGAACGCGCGCAGCTGATCCGGCGAACCGATCGAGCGCACCAAGGAAACTCCCCGCGCCTCAGCGTCCTCTGAGGACACTTCGGCCCACGAGCCGCCCGCCAGGCCGTACAGCGCCATCCGGCCGCCGCGGCGCAGGAGGCCGAACGCCGCCGTTCCGATCGCCCCGCCCACGCCGTCGAACACCACGTCCACCGGCCCCACCGCGGCCGTCCAGTCCGGCCGCAGGTAGTCCACGACCGCGTCCGCCCCCTGCACGTGCGCCACCTTCGCCGGGCCGCCCGCCGCGCCGATCACCGCCGCCCCCGCCGCCTTCGCCAGCTGGACCAGGAGGCCGCCGACGCCACCGGCCGCGGCTTCGACAAGCACTCGATCGCCCGGGCGGATGCTGGTCGCATGCACCAGCCCGGTCGCCGTCCGGCCGTCCGCGAGCAGCGCCACCGCCGCGTCGAGCGACAGGGCGGGCGGGACCTCGAACACCGCCTCCGCGGCCACCGCGACGCGCTCGGCGTACCCGCCCGAGCCGCCCATCGACGTGACCACGCGCCTGCCCGCCAGCCCCGGGTCCACCCCCGCGCCGACCGCGCTGATCACCCCGCCGACGCCGTTGCCCGGGATCATCGGCAGCGCCGCCCGGAACGGCCCCGGCGCCCCCGACCGGAACTGCGTCTCGACGAACGTGGTGTTCGCGAACGCCACCTCGACCAGCACCTGCCCCGGCCCGGGCACCGGGTCCGGCGCCTCCCCCGGTACCAGGACCTCCGGACCGCCGAACTCCCTCAACCACACCGCACGCATCCCCGAACGGTGCAACTTCAAGTGAAGTTGAGGTCATGGGTCTGTCCGGCGAGCACCACGAATACCGCCCAGAATTGTCCGGAGAGCACGATGACACCGCCGTCCGGGTGGTTCACCGTGAGTGCCAGCACCACATCGATTCCGGACGCAAGACCGACCCAGGAGGCCGACCATGCGTATCGCCGTTCCCCGTGAGATCAAGAAGCACGAATACCGGGTCGCGCTGACCCCGGCCGGGGTGCACGAGCTGGTCGGCCGCGGGCACGACGTCTTCGTCGAGACCGGCGCGGGCGTGGGCTCCTCCATCACCGACGACGAGTACGTCGCCGCCGGCGCGAAGATCCTCGCCACCGCCGACGAGACCTGGGCCGAGGGCGAGCTCGTCCTCAAGGTCAAGGAGCCGATCGCCGAGGAGTACGGGCGTCTCCGTCGCGACCAGGTCCTCTTCACCTACCTGCACATCGCCGCCGACCGGCCGCTGACCGACGCGCTGCTGGCCGCCGGCACCACCGCGATCGCCTACGAGACAGTGCAGACCGCGAACGGCGCGCTGCCGCTGCTCGCCCCGATGTCCGAGGTCGCGGGCCGGTTGGCCCCGCAGGTCGGCGCGTTCTCACTGATGAAGCCCAGCGGCGGGCGCGGTGTCCTGCCCGGCGGCATCCCCGGCGTGCACCCGGCGCGGGTCGTCGTCATCGGCGGCGGTGTCGCGGGCCTCAACGCCGCCCGCGTCGCGCTCGGCCTCGGCTCCGACGTCGAGATCCTGGACACCAACGTCGACCGCCTCCGCCAGATCGACAACGACTTCGGCGGCCGCATCCGCACGGTGACGTCGAACCGCCTCTCGGTCGAGGAGTCCGTGCTGCAGGCCGACCTGGTCATCGGCGCGGTGCTCGTCCCCGGCGCGAAGGCGCCGAAGCTGGTCTCGAACGAGCTGGTGGCCCGGATGAAGCCGGGCAGCGTGCTCGTCGACATCGCGATCGACCAGGGCGGCTGCTTCGCCGACTCGCGCCCGACCACGCACGACGACCCGACTTACACCGTGCACGAGTCCGTCTTCTACTGCGTCGCGAACATGCCGGGCGCGGTGCCGCGAACGTCGACCTACGGCCTCACGAACGTCACGCTGCCGTACGCGGTCCAGCTGGCCGAGCACGGCTGGAAGGCCGCGCTGCAGGCCGACGCCGCGCTGGCGAAGGGCCTCAACACGCACGCCGGTGCCCTGACCAACGGCCCGGTCGCGGTGGCCCACGACCTGCCGCACACGCCGCTGGACACCGTCCTCGCCTGACCTACCTCACCCGAGCGGGTTCCTGTCGCACCGCGGCAGGAGCCCGCTCCCCTTTTCGGGGTCACGCACCCGCGGTCACCACGTGGTAACCGGCGCCGCGGACGGTCCGGATGGTCTCGACCCCGAACGGAACGTCGATCTTGCGCCGCAAGGCGCTGACGTGCACCTCGACCAGGTTGGCCGTGGCGGACGCGGCGAAGTCCCAGAGGTTGTCGAGCAGCTCGGCCTTGGTGACGACCTGCCCGGGCCGCTGCATGAGGTAGGCGAGCAGGGCGAACTCCTTGCCGGTGAGCGGGATGTCCGCCGGGCCGCGCCGGCAGGTCCGGCCGGCCTGGTCGAGTTCGAGGTCCCCCAGTTTGAGGACACCCGGACGGGTGGCACCACCGCGGCGGATCAGAGCGCGCAGGCGGGAGAGCAGGACGCCGTAGGAGAACGGCTTGGGGAGGAAGTCGTCGGCCCCGGTGTCGAGGGCTTCGATCTCGTCGTCCTCGCCGTCCTTGGCGGTGAGCATCAGGATCGGCGTGCTGTTGCCCTGCTCCCGCAGCCGGCGGCAGACGCGGTAGCCGTTCAGCCCGGGCAGCATGATGTCCAGCACGATGGCGGCGTAGGGGTGTTCGCCGGCGTGCCAGAGCGCATCCCGCCCGTTGTGGGCGACGTCGACGGCGTACCCCTCGGCGGTGAGCCCGGCCCGCAGCGCCTCGGCCAGCCGCCGTTCGTCCTCGACGAGCAAGATCCGCATCGCGCCACGATGCCACAGACCTGCGCACCCACGGCCGCACCCGCGCGAAGCCACGGCAGGGCTGGGAGCCGAGCCGGAGGCACCGTGGGGGTCCGGGGGCTCGGCCCCCGGGAGACACGACGAAGGCGACATGAGCGGCGAAGCCGCGATGCAGAGACGAAGGGGCGACCCGCTCAACCAGCCTGGGGGTCACTGGGAGCGGGCCGCCGATACCTAGCTTAGAGGGCTCTGGCGGAGTTCGCTGCACCGGGTCGGCAAGTCACACGAATTCTTTACCAAGTTGATCGACCGAAGATCGGGAAACGTCTGGTCAGCGCCCTCGAAGCCGCCACCGGCCGGTAGCGGAAAGTGATGAAGGTCGCTCTCGGCCGTTCCGTGCGCGCGGGCGGCGCCGGTAGGGCAGGATGACGCCGCATCAGCGGGGAACGTTAGGGGACGGTATGCACGACGGCAGTGGCCGGATTGTGGTGCAGAACCTGAGCAAGCGGTTCGGCGCAGTGAACGCCGTGCAGAACCTCAGCTTCACGGTCGAACCCGGTTCGGTGACGGGCTTCCTGGGCCCGAACGGCGCCGGCAAGACGACGACGTTGCGCATGTTGCTCGGGTTGGTGACACCCACATCGGGGACGGCGACCATCAACGGACGGCCGCACTCGCAGCTCGGGAACCCGGCGCGGGTGGTCGGCTCGGTCCTGGAGAACGAGGGCTTCCACCCGGGCCGGACGGCCCGCAACCACCTCCGGGTGTACGCCGCGGCCATCGGGGTGCCGGACCGCCGGGCCGACGAGGTGCTCGGCCTGGTGGGCCTGGGCAGCGCCGCGGACCGCAAGGCGGGCGGCTTCTCCCTCGGCATGCGGCAGCGGCTGGCGCTGGCGACGGCGCTGCTGGGCGACCCACAGGTGCTGGTGCTCGACGAGCCGACGAACGGCCTCGACCCCGAAGGCATCCTGTGGCTGCGCAACTTCCTGCGCTCCTACGCGCGGGAGCAGCGGCGGACCGTGCTGGTGTCGAGCCACCTGCTCAACGAGGTCGAGCAGCTGATCGACCAGGTCGTCATCATCAGCCAGGGCGTCACGCGCTACTACGGCCCGCTGGAGCAGCTGCGCAAGAGCCAGCAGTCGCGGGTGCTGGTGCAGCCCGCGGACCCGTCGGCGCTGGTGAAGGCGTTGCAGGACAACGGGATCACCGGGGTGTCGCCGACGCCGGACGGCCGGGTCGCGGTCGCCGGGTCGAGCGTGCAGCAGATCGGTGACATCGCCGCCAAGGCCGGGATCGCGGTCTACGGGATGCAGGAGGAGCACGCCGACCTGGAGCGGATGTTCTTCCAGCTCACCCAGGGCCAGTACACCGGCGGCGCGCCCGGCTACCCGCCGCAGCAGCCGCAGTACCAGGGCCCGCCGCCCGGTTACCCGCCGCAGCCGCCGCAGTACCAGCAGCACTACCAGCAGGGCCCGCCGTCGGGCCCGCAGCAGCAACAGCAGTACTGGGGAGGACCGCAGCAGTGATGGGCAACCTGATCAAGGCGGAGTTCCGCAAGACGCTCTCGCTGAACACGTGGTGGGTGCTGCTGATCCCGCTGGCGCTGGTGGCGTTCTGGCTGACCTTCGCCTGGGGCAAGATCACGAACAACTTCGTCGACTACATCGGCAGCTCCGACGCCCGCGAGATCGCCAGGGCGGTCGGCCTGGAGGCGGGCCAGCTGCCGGTCGGGCTGCTGGCGTTCGCGCACGGCGTGAACATCGCGCAGCTGATCCCCGGCCTGTTCGGCGTCTTCGCGCTGGCCGGCGAGTACCGCAGCAAAACCATCACGACCACGTTCCTGACGGCCCCGAACCGGGTCACCGCGCTGACCGCGAAGATGCTCACCTACGTGGGGTGGGGCGCCATCTACGGCGTGGTGAGCGCCGGTGTCTCGGCGATCGCGGTGATGGCCTCGGTCGACTCCACCCGGTGGCCCAGCCCGGGCCAGTGGCTGGCCGCGCTCGGCGGGACGATCCTGGCCTCGGTGCTGGTGACGCTGTTCGGCATCGGGTTCGGTGCGGTGCTGCGCAACGTGCCGCTGGCGGTGGTGCTGTTCCTGGTGTGGTTCCTGATCATCGAGAACGTGCTGGTCGTCTCGCTCTGGGGCCCGGCCGACATCCTGGGCGGGATCCTGCCGAACGGCACCGCCAACGGGATCGTGGGCGGGATCGCGGCGGACGCCTTCGGGATCAACTCGCTGAACCTGCCGGGCGGGGTCGACCACTGGTCGGCGCTCGGCCTGCAGCTGGCCGCGGGCGCGCCGGGCGTCATCTCGTGGTGGGCGTCGGCACTGATCTTCTTCGCGTGGACGATGGTCTTCTTCGGACTCGGCTGGGCGGGCAACCAGAAGCGCGACATCACGTAGTTTTCGCGTCGCCGAAGGCCACCTCGAGCTGCTCGAGGTGGCCTTCGCGGCGTTCGGGGAAATATTTTGTCGGTGGTGGCGCTTACTGTCACAACGTGACCGTTGCTCCGCCTCGCTCCCGTCAAGAGCTCCCACCCGTCGAGACGGCCGGCTGGATCCGCCGGCTGTCCGCCGCGGCGTGGGAGCACCGCGTGCTCGTCGTGCTGTCGCTGCTCGCCGCCGCGGTCGGTGTCGGCGTGCAGGCCGCGAGCCCGCTGCTGGTGCGCACGGCGGTGGACGACGCAGTGGCCGGTCAGACCGGAGCCCTGCCCGGGATCGCCGTCTTCCTGGTGGCGCTGCAGCTGGTCGCCTTCGGCACCGCGTTCGCGCGCCGCTACCTCGGCGGCAAGCTCGCCCTCGACGTCCAGCACGACCTGCGCCAGCGCGTCTTCAACGCCGTTTCGCGGCTGGACGGCGGAAAGCAGGACGCGCTGCGCACCGGCCAGGTGGCCTCGCGCGCGATCTCCGACCTGCAGCTGGTCACCGGGATCCTGATGCAGGTGCCGCTGTCGTTCGGCTCGGTGGTCTTCGCGCTGCTGTCGTTCGTCGCGATGCTGTGGCTTTCCCCGGTGCTGACGCTGATCGCGCTGGTCGTGACGCCGGCGGTCGGCATCATCGTGGCGCGCAGCCGCAAGCGGCTCTTCCCGGCCACCTGGTCGGCGCAGCAGCGCGCGGCCGACGTCGCCCAGCAGGTCGAAGAGACCGTCACCGGCGTCCGGGTGGTCAAGGGCTTCGGCCAGGAGGCGCGGGAAGTCTCGAAGCTGGAGGCGACCGCGCGCAAGCTGTTCGGGGAGCGGCTTCGCGCGGCGAAGCTGTCCGCGGTCCCGACGGCGACCACGGCCGCCCTGCCCGCCGCCGGCCAGGTCGCCGTGCTCGGCATCGGCGGTGTGCTGGCCCTGAACGGGTCCATCACGCTCGGCACGTTCCTGGCCTTCGCCACCTACCTCGCCACGCTGATCGGGCCGGCCCGGATGCTGTCCGGCTTGGTCGTGCAGGCGCAGCTGACCCGCGCCGGCGCCGAGCGGGTGTACGAGCTGATCGACGCGCAGACCGACGTCGTCGATGCGCCGGACGCGCGGCCGCTGCCGGAGGGGCCGCTGGGCGTGGAGCTCGACGGCGTCCGGTTCGGCTACACCCGCAGCGAGCCGGTGCTGGACGGGCTTTCGGTCACCGCGAACCCGGGCGAGACCCTCGCGCTGGTCGGCACCGCGGGCTCGGGGAAGTCGACGATTTCCCTGCTGCTGCCCCGGTTCTACGACGTGCACGAGGGCGCGGTCCGGGTCGGCGGCCTCGACGTCCGCGACGTCCCGCTGCGGCAGCTGCGGCAGGCGATCGGCGTGGTGTTCGAGGAAGCGTTCCTGTTCTCCTCGTCGATCCGCGACAACATCGCCTACGGCAGGCCGGACGCCACCGAGGAGGAGGTCGTCGCGGCGGCCAGGGCGGCGGAGGCGGACGGCTTCATCCGCGCGCTGCCGGAGGGCTACGACACGCTGGTCGGCGAGCGCGGGCTCACGCTCTCGGGCGGGCAGCGGCAGCGGCTCGGGCTGGCCAGGGCGCTGATCACCGACCCGCGGATCCTCGTCCTCGACGACGCCACCTCGGCCATCGACACCGTCACCGAAGCGGCCATCTACGACACCCTGCGGTCGGTCACCGAGGCCCGGACCACCCTGCTGATCGCGCACCGGCGGTCGACGCTGGCACTGGCCGACCGGATCGCGGTGCTGGACGAGGGCCGCGTGGTCGACGTCGGCACCGAGGCCGAACTGATGGCGCGCTGCCCGCTGTTCCGCGAGCTGGTGGCGGGCCCGGGTGACGACGTCGAGGAGAAGCACCGCTGCGAGGGCCTGGACCGCGGCCAGGACGGGACCACGCCGTCGCTGTGGCCGCGTGACGAGAGCCGCGACGAGGTCGACGCACTCGCCGAGGCCGCGCGACTGCGCGGCGGCGACCCCAACAGCAGCGGGTTCGTAGGCGGGGGCGGCAAGCTCGACGTACCGCCGACGCCGGAGCTGATCGAGGGCGTGCGCAAGCTCCCGCCGCCGGTCGACGAGCCGCGGCTGCCGGGCGTGGACGTCACCGCACCCGACCCCAGGTTCCGGCTGGCCGGGCTGCTGCGGCCGGTCCGCTGGCCGCTGGCCGTGGTGATCGCGCTGGTGGCGGCGGACGCGCTGGCGTCGATCGCGCTGCCGGGGCTGTACCAGTTCGGCGTCGACCACGGCGTGCGCGCCGGGGTCGAGTGGACGGTGTGGCTGGCCGCCGGGATCGGCGCCGCGGTGATCGCGGCCGACTGGCTGGTGGTCTTCGCGCAGACCCGGCTGACGTCCCGGGTCGGCGAAACGGTGCTGTACGCGCTGCGCGTCCGCAGCTACGCGCACCTGCAGCGGCTCGGGCTCGACTACTACGAGCGCGAGCTGTCCGGGAAGATCATGACCCGGATGACGACGGACGTCGACGCGCTCTCGACGTTCCTGCAGACCGGGCTGGCCACCGCGGTGGTCAGCGCGTTGACGCTGGCCGGGATCACGGCCGCGCTGCTGGTCACGGACGCCGGGCTGGCGCTGTACGCGCTGGCGATGGTGCCGGTGCTGGCGGTGGCCACGGTGGTCTTCCGGCGGTCGGCGTCGAAGGCCTACAACGAGGCCCGTGAGCGGGTCAGCGTCGTGAACGCGGACATGCAGGAGAACGTCAGCGGGCTGCGCGTGGCGCAGGCGTACACGCGCGAAGACCGCTCCGCGCAGGCGTTCGCTTCGCGCAGTGACGACTACCGGCGCTCGCGGCTGCGGGCCCAGCGGTACGTGGCGACGTACTTCCCGCTGGTGGCGCTGCTGTCGGACCTGGCGACCACGACGGTGCTGGTGGTGGGCGCGAACCGGGTCTCGGCGGGCACGCTGTCGGCCGGTGTGCTGCTCGCGTTCCTGCTGTACCTGCAGCAGTTCTTCTCGCCGATCCAGCAGCTGTCGGCGGTGTTCGACGGCTACCAGCAGGCAAGCGTCGGCCTGAACCGGATCGGCGACCTGCTGCGGACGCCGACGTCGGTGCCGGCGGCGGAGAAGCCGGTCGCGGTGCCGGACCGGCTGCGCGGCGAGGTCTCGTTCAAGGAGGTCGAGTTCTCCTACGCCGGCGCCGAGGCCCCGGCGCTGGCGGAGTTCTCGCTGGACGTCGCGGCGGGCGAGACGATCGCCCTGGTCGGCGCGACCGGCGCGGGCAAGTCGACGGCGGTGAAGCTGGTGGCCCGTTACTACGACGCCACCGGCGGCGAGGTCCGCATCGACGGCACGGACGTCCGCGAGTACGACCTGGCCGGCCTGCGCCGCCGGATGGGCGTGGTGCCCCAGGAGGCCCACCTGTTCTCGGGCACGGTGGCCGACAACGTCCGCTACGGCCGCCCGTCGGCTTCCGACGCGGAGGTCGAGGCGGCGGTCCGCGCGGTGGGCGCTTTGGACGGCATCGCGGCCCTGCCGTCGGGCTTCCTGCAGCCGGTGGGCGAGCGCGGCCGCTCGCTGTCGGCGGGCCAGCGCCAGCTGGTGGCCCTGGCCCGGGCGGAGCTGGTCGACCCGGACATCCTGCTGCTGGACGAGGCCACGGCGGCCCTCGACCCCTCGACGGAGGCGGCGGTCCTCCGCGCAACGGAGACCCTCGCCCGCCGCCGCACGACGTTCGTGGTCGCCCACCGCCTGGCCACGGCGGCCCGCGCGGACCGCATCGTGGTCCTGGACCACGGCCGCGTGGTCGAGACCGGAACCCACCCCGAGCTCCTGGCCGCCAACGGCCCCTACGCCCGCCTCTGGTCCCTCGGCTGACGTACCGCACCGGTCGGCCCGCGTACCTGCAACGTCGGCCCGCGTACCTGGAGGGTCGGCTCGCCATCCGACCCTCCAGGTACGCAAACCGACCGCCCGGGTACGCGAGTCGACCCTCCGATCACGCGTGATGCCCCTCCGATCACGCGTGATGCCCGCTGGATCACGCGTGATGCCTCCTTGCGCACGAAATTCCGTGGCCCGGCGGGGCCGGCGTTGGGAGCATGACGGGCATGTTCGAAGAGAGGCGGGTCCCCGACCGGCAGATCCGGGCCGCACAGACCGAGACGACCCTCCGGGTCTACCAGGCCTACTCGCCCGAGATCGCCGACGCCGCGCTCGAAAAGCAGACCTTCGTCGCGCCGTTCAAGCGGGAGCGGATGACGTGGATCAAGCCCTCGTTCCGCTGGATGGCCTACCGCTGCGGCTACGGGCGCAAGCCGGGCCAGGAACGCGTCCTCGCCATCGACATCACGCGCGACGGTTTCGAGTGGGCCCTCGCCAACGCCGCGCTCAGCAAACCACGCCGCGGTCAGGACGCGGCCGGCTGGAAGCAGCAGCTCAAGACCAGCCCGGTCCGGATCCAGTGGGACCCCGAGCGGGACCTCGGCCACACGGCCCTGGACTTCCGCGCCATCCAGGTCGGCCTGGGCGGCGACGCGGTCGACCACTACGCCGACGAGTGGATCACCGCCATCACCGACGTCACCCCCGTCATGCGCGACATCGCCGGGCTCCTGGCCACCGGCCGGCTCGACCTGGCCGTCAAGCTCGTCCCCCACGAGCCCCCGTACCCGCTGAGCCCCGACCTCGCCGAGGCCATCGACGCGACCGGCTGAGGAAGGCAGCACGAAAGTTCGTGGCCGGACGGCCCGGGTCACTGGGAGCATGACGGGCATGTTCGAAGAGAAGCGGGTGCCCGACCGGCAGGTCCGGGCGACGCAGACCGACACGACCGTCCGGGTCTACCGGTCCTGCCCGCCCGCCGTCGCCGACGCCGCGCTCGAGGAGCAACGGGGTGGGGCGGGGCCGGTCACGCCGTCGTTCCGGCTCGCGGCGTACGACAGCGAGAACGGCCGCAAGCCCGGCCACGAGCGCATCCTCGCCATCGACCTCACCCGTGAGGGCTTCGAACAGGCCCTCCAGGGACACGTCGAATGGGTGCCGGAGCGAGATCTCGACCACACGCCGCTGGACTTCCAGGCGGTCCGGATCGTCGGCGAGCTCGCCGAGGAGTGGATCACCGGCATCACCGACGTCACATCGGTGATGCGTGACATAGCCGGGCTCCTGGCCACCGACCAGCTGCACCTGGCGGTCAAGCTCGTCCCGCACGAACCGCCGTACGAACTCGGCTAAGGCAGCGCCCGCCAGCTCAACCCGCCCATCCCGGCCGCCTCGACGTCCGGGCGGGAGGCCCACCGGACCGTTCCCGGCCGGACGTGGATCCCGGCCCCGACCAGCCAATCCGGCTCGTCGGGCTCGACCCACTCCATCTCCTCGACGTCGGACGGCGACAGCCAGACCGCCGAGCAGGAATCACACCGGAGCACGACCGTGCCGGACTCCGTCACCAGCGGCCGCACCAGGCCCTGGTCCCAGAACGAAGGACATTCGACCAGCCACATCGGCCCAGCAGAACCCACGCCGGTGAACGGGCACCGGCCGGCGCGCGAACCCGGGCGGAAGAGCGCGGGAACCCTGTACCGGGTCCAGTGCTTAAGGTTCCCTTAGCACATCTTGATCGAGTCAGTGACCGATACCCTAGTGCGCCACGCCTCACACAGGCCGGTTCCATCACATCGCGGTCACCGAGGGGGTTAGCCTGGTAGGCGCATCAGCGGATTCAAGATCGAGATCGAGACGGATAGAGGCGAGCCCCAGCCGTGTCCAGCAGCAGCCCTGCGTCACAGTTCGGCCCCAACGAGTGGCTGGTCGAAGAGATGTACGACCAGTTCCTCGCCGACCCTTCTTCAGTCGATGCCGCATGGCACGACTTCTTCGCGGACTTCAAGCCGACGCAGAACGCGCAGGCCAAGGCGGACACCGCCCGGCAGCAGGCCGACGCCAAGCCCGCCACCAACGGCCAGGCGGCCCAGCCGTCGGCCAAGGCGGTGCAGAACGCCGAGTCGGCGGCCAAGCAGGCCGCCCCGGCGGCGAAGGCTCCCGCGAAGCCGGCACCGAAGGCGGCCCCGGCCAAGCCCGCCGCGAAGGCCGAGCCCAAGGCCGAGGTGAAGAAGGACGAGCCGGAGTCGAAGCAGCTGCGCGGCGCCGCGGCGGCCATCGCCAAGAACATGGACGCCTCGCTGAGCGTCCCCACCGCGACCAGCGTGCGCGCGGTCCCGGCCAAGCTGATGGCGGACAACCGCATCGTCATCAACAACCACCTCAAGCGCACCCGCGGCGGCAAGATCTCCTTCACGCACCTCATCGGCTACGCCATGGTGCGGGCGCTGAAGAACTTCCCGAACATGAACCGGCACTACCAGCTGATCGACGGGAAGCCGTTCGCGGTCACGCCGGAGCACGTCAACTTCGGGCTCGCGATCGACATGAAGGGCAAGGACGGCTCGCGCAACCTCGTCGTCGCCTCGATCAAGGGCGTCGAGGACATGTCGTTCCTGCAGTTCTGGCAGGCCTACGAGGACATCGTCAAGAAGGCCCGCAACAACAAGCTGACCGCGGACGACTTCTCCGGCACCACGATCTCGCTGACCAACCCGGGCGGCATCGGCACCAACCACTCGGTGCCGCGCCTGCAGGCCGGCCAGGGCGCCATCATCGGCGTCGGCGCCATGCAGTACCCGGCCGCCTTCGAGGGCACCAGCGAGAAGACCCTGGTCGACCTCGGCATCAGCAAGATCATGACGCTGACCTCGACCTACGACCACCGCATCATCCAGGGCGCGGAGTCGGGCGAGTTCCTCAAGCGCATCCACGAGCTGCTGCTCGGCGAAGACGGCTTCTACGACGACGTCTTCACCAGCCTGCGCCTGCCGTACGAGCCGATCCGCTGGGTCGCCGACATCCCGGACGGCCCGGTCGACAAGACCGCCCGCGTGATCGAGCTGATCGACGCGTTCCGGATGCGCGGCCACCTGATGGCCGACACCGACCCGCTGAACTACCGCCAGCGCAGCCACGCCGACCTGGACGTGCTGTCCCACGGCCTGACGCTCTGGGACCTCGACCGCGAGTTCCCGGTCGGCGGCTTCGCCGGCCAGGAGCGGATGAAGCTGCGCGACATCCTGGGCGTGCTGCGCAACTCGTACTGCCGCACGGTCGGCATCGAGTACACGCACATCCTCGACCCCGAGGAGCGCCGCTGGATCCAGGAGCGGGTCGAGATCCCGCACGAGAAGCCGGACCCCGCGGTCCAGAAGTACGTGCTCTCGAAGCTGAACGCCGCCGAGGCGTTCGAGACGTTCCTGCAGACCAAGTACGTCGGCCAGAAGCGCTTCTCCCTCGAAGGCGGCGAGACGGCGATCCCGCTGCTCGACACCATCCTCGACAAGGCCGCCGAGCACGAGCTGGACGAGGTCGTCATCGGCATGCCGCACCGCGGCCGCCTGAACGTGCTGGCCAACATCGTCGGCAAGCCGATCAGCCAGATCTTCCAGGAGTTCGAGGGCAACCTCGACCCGGGCCAGGCGCACGGCTCCGGCGACGTGAAGTACCACCTCGGCGCCGAGGGCAAGTACTTCCGGATGTTCGGCGACGGCGAGACGAAGGTGTCGCTGACCGCGAACCCGTCCCACCTGGAGACGGTCGACCCGGTCCTCGAGGGCATCGTGCGCGCCAAGCAGGACATCCTCGACAAGGGCGGCGAGGGCTACACCGTCCTCCCGGTCCTGATGCACGGCGACGCGGCCTTCGCGGGCCAGGGCGTCGTGGCCGAGACGCTGAACCTCGCGCTGCTGCGCGGCTACCGCACCGGCGGCACCGTGCACGTCATCGTCAACAACCAGGTCGGCTTCACGACCGCGCCGGAGCACTCGCGCTCGTCGCAGTACGCCACCGACGTCGCGAAGATGATCGGCTCGCCGATCTTCCACGTGAACGGCGACGACCCGGAGGCGGCGCACTGGGTGGCCAAGCTGGCCGTCGAGTACCGCCAGGCGTTCCACAAGGACGTCGTCATCGACCTGATCTGCTACCGCCGCCGCGGGCACAACGAGGGCGACGACCCGTCGATGACGCAGCCGGCGATGTACGACATCATCGACACGAAGCGCTCGGTCCGGAAGACCTACACCGAGTCGCTGATCGGCCGCGGCGACATCTCCGTCGAGGAGGCCGAGGCCGCGCTGCGCGACTTCTCGAGCCAGCTGGAGCACGTCTTCAACGAGGTCCGCGAGCTGGAGAAGCACCCGGCGAAGGCCAGCCCCTCCGTCGAGGAGGAGCAGCAGGTGCCGGCCAAGGTGAAGACGTCGGTGGCCAACGAGGTCATCGAGCGCATCGGCGACGCGTTCGTCCAGGTGCCCGAGGGCTTCACGCCGCACCCGCGCGTCAAGCCGGTGATGGAGCGCCGCCACAAGATGTCGCGCGAAGGCGACATCGACTGGGCGTTCGGCGAGCTGCTGGCGTTCGGGTCGCTGGCGATGGAGGGCCGGCTGGTCCGGCTGTCCGGCCAGGACTCCCGGCGCGGCACGTTCACCCAGCGGCACTCGGTGTTCATCGACCGCAAGACCGGCCAGGAGTACGCGCCGCTGCAGAACCTGGCCGACGGCCAGGGCCGCGTGATGATCTACGACTCGGCGCTGTCGGAGTACGCGGCCGTCGGCTTCGAGTACGGCTACTCGGTGGCGAACTCCGAGGCTCTGGTGATGTGGGAAGCGCAGTTCGGCGACTTCGTCAACGGCGCGCAGACGGTCATCGACGAGTACATCTCCTCGGGCGAGGCCAAGTGGGGCCAGCGCTCGGACGTCGTGCTGCTGCTGCCGCACGGCCACGAGGGCCAGGGCCCGGACCACACGTCCGGCCGCATCGAGCGGTTCCTCTCGCTGTGCGCGGAGGGCTCGATGACGGTAGCGGTCCCGTCGACCCCGGCGAACTACTTCCACCTGCTGCGCCGCCACGCCCTCGACGGCATCCAGCGCCCGCTGGTGGTCTTCACCCCGAAGTCGATGCTGCGCAACAAGGCGGCGACCTCGGCGGTCGAGGACTTCACCGGTGAGAGCCGGTTCATGTCGGTCATCGACGACGTCACGCCGGACCCGTCGAAGATCCGCAAGGTGCTGCTGACCTCCGGGAAGCTGTACTGGGAGCTGGTGGCGGAGCGCACGAAGCGCGAGGCCGACGACGTCGCGATCGTCCGGATCGAGCAGTACTACCCGCTGCCGAAGAAGAAGCTGCTGGCGGCCCTGGAGCGCTACACGAACGCGACGCAGGTCGCGTGGGTCCAGGAGGAGCCGGAGAACCAGGGTGCGTGGCCGTTCTTCGGCCTGAACCTGCCCCGGAAGTTCCCGGAGGTCCTCTCGGGCCTGCAGGTCGTGTCCCGCCGCCCGATGGCGGCGCCGTCGGCGGGTTCGTCGAAGGTCCACGAGGTCGAGCAGAAGGCGCTGATCGCGAAGGCGTTCGACTGATCGCTTGACGGAACGGCCTCCCCACGGGTGTTTTGTGGGGAGGCCGTTTTCTATTCGAGGGACTCGGAAGCGGCTTTGGCCAGGCTGTGCGCGTTGCGCCGGCACCGTTCGACGTTCCGGTCCGACGGATCGGCGGCGGTGACGACCACGGTCACGTCGACGTTGCCCTGGTAGAACCGCACACCGCACTGCATGGTGCCGCTCTGGCCGTAGTCGACGTCGGCGGCCTCGGTCGCCTTCCCGATCTTCTCGGTGATCGGCTTGGCCCCGTCGTCCACCGCGTTCTCGTAGCCGGCCTTCGCGTACCCGGGCCCGTCGCCGGAGCCCGGCAGGGTCGACTTGGCCAGGAACATCGACAGCGTGCCGGACGACGAGCCGGGCTTCATCCACGAGCAGCTCAGCCGGGACAGCTGGATCTTGTCGTCCGAGGTACTGGCCGGCTCGGCCGGACCATCACTCGAAAGCGGCGGCAGGTTGTTCATCCGGTTCCCGACCTCACTGCACCGCGGCAGCGAGGAGTACTTGTCGGGTTCACCCGCCGGAGCGCTCGATGCCGGCGACGCACTGGAGCGCTTGTGGTCGCCGGTCAGCAGGAAGAACGCCCCGACACCCACCCCACCCAGCAGAAGAACCCCGGCGACGACGAGCACGACGATCAGCGCGGTCTTCCCACCCGGCTTCGGAGGCGGGTACCCGGGATACTGCGGCGGCGGCTGGTACTGCGGATACGGATACTGGGGTCCTTGCTGCACGAACCGGACACTAGGCCATTCGGGCGCGCCGAGCGGGCCGTTCACCCGAAATCGTCAGACCCCACGGGTAGCTTGGGCCGTCGGGGGGTGCTCAGCGCGGGTCGCCGAAACTGTCGGCCCTCTCCGCTAGCGTTGAATCGGGGGCTGCTCGAAACCGCCCGCCGAAACCCGATTGCCGTCCGCCGCCGGTTCGGGGCAAGGTAGCGGCCATGCTGATCCGCCGCGAGACTCCTGCCGACCGAGCGGCGATCCACACCGTCCACGCCGAAGCGTTCCGGCGCGAGGAAGGCGTCACGCCGGTCGAGGCCCCGCTCGTGGACGAGCTCCGCGCCGAAGGTGACCTGATCAACGCCCTTTCCCTGGTCGCCGTCCGCGAAGGCACCGTCATCGGGCACGTCTGCTGCAGCCGGGCCCGCATCGGCGAAGACACCACCGCCGCTGTCGGGCTCGGGCCACTCGGTGTGCTGCCCGCGCACCAGAAGAGCGGCGTCGGCTCCGCGCTGGTGCACGCGGTGGTCGCCGCGGCCGACGCGCTGGGCCACGGCGTGGTCGTCCTGCTCGGCAACCCGGCCTACTACTCGCGGTTCGGCTTCGTCACGGCGTCGGACCTGTCGATCACCGCCCCCGATCCGCGGTGGGGCGCGCACTTCCAGGCGCGGACGCTGGCCGCGTACGAACCCACCCAGGCGGGCGCCTTCGAGTACGCCCCCGCGTTTTCCCGGATCTGAGGAGCCGCATGTACGCACCCACGAGGTCGGTCGGTGTCCGGATCAACCGCGAGCAGCCGCCGTCGAAGCTGCGCGACCTCGCGCGCCAGGCCGAAGACGCGGGTCTCGACGAGCTCTGGCTGGTCGAAGACTGCTTCTGGGCGGCCGGCGTCACCACGGTCGCGACGGCGCTGGCGGTGACGTCGACGATCAAGGTGGGCATCGGCGTGCTGCCGGCGGTGGCGCGCAACCCGGCGATCGCGGCGATGGAGATCGCGGCGCTGGCCGAGCTGCACCCGGACCGGCTGATCGCCGGCTTCGGCCACGGCGTCGCGTCGTGGATGCGCCAGATCGGCGCGTACCCGGAGTCCCCGCTGGCGGCGCTGGAGGAGACGCTCGTCGCGGTCCGGCGGCTGCTCGCGGGCGAGCGCGTTTCGATGGACGGCAGGCACGTCCGCCTGGACGAGGTCGAGCTGGTGTTCCCGCCGGCATCGCCGCCCCCGCTGGTGGCGGGCGTCCGCCGCCCGAAGTCCCTGGCGGTGGCGGGCGCGGCGGCGGACGGCACGATCCTGGCCGAGCCCGCCCCGCCGGAGTTCGTCCGGACGGCGCTGGAGGGCATCGCGGCCACGGGCCCGCACGCGGTGGTGTCGTACAACTGGCTGGCTCTTGGCGACCGCGAGCGGGCGCGGAAGACGGTCGCGGAGTCCCTGACGCCGGGCTCGCGGGTGCAGGTGGAGGGGCTGCCGTTCGCCGGCGAGCTGCTCGCCCTGCTGGATTCTTCGTCCACAGTGGACGAGCTGGCGGCGGGCCTGCGCCCGGAGTGGATCGACCGCCTGGCGATCTGCGGCGAGCTCGACGAATGCGCGGCGGCGGTCCGGGCACTGCACGAGGCGGGCAGTGGTTCGGTGGTGCTGCTGCCGTTGCCGGAGGATGCACCGGAGAAGGCCATCGAGGACGCGGCCCGCGTGGCAGCAACCGTGCGCGGCTGACCGCCGGAAAAGGAGTTCGCACACCGACCCCGGCGTGTCAGGATCGGCCCATGCCGGTCGACCCGCACCTCCTGCTGGCCTTCCTCCTCACCACCGCCATCGCGATGGTGACCCCGGGCCCGGACATGCTCTTCATCCTCGGCTGCGGCATGCGCGGCGGCCCGAAGGCCGGCCTGCTCGCCACGGCCGGGGTCGCCACCAGCGAAGCCATTCACGTCGCCGTCGCCGCGGCCGGGCTGGCCGCTCTCTTCGCCGCCGTTCCCGTGGCCTTCACCGTCGTGCGGGTCGCCGGTGCCGCCTACCTCATCCACCTCGGCGTCCAGGCCATCCGGAACCGCAAGCCGCTCGTCGAGCGGAAGGCGGACCGGGCCTACCTTTCCGGTCTGCTCACCAACCTGCTCAACCCGAAGATGGTCACCTTCACCATCGCCTTCCTGCCGCAGTTCGTCGACCCGGCAAAAGGCCACGTCTGGCTGCAGTTCGCCGTCCTCGGGGCGATCATGATCGTGTTCGAGTTCCTCGTCGACGGCACCGTCGGCGTTCTCGCCGGCCGGGTCGGCGGGTGGGTTCGCCGGAAGCAGAACCAGCGGCGGATCGAAGTCGCGACCGGCGGGATCTTCATCGGTCTCGGCCTCAAACTGGCCACCGACCGCTAGGCACGCAGGCCGTCGACGATCACCGCCACGATCCGGGGCGCGCGCGAATCCCACTCCTCCTGCGGGATCCGGGACAGCGCCCCGAGGAGCAGGATGACGTCGGCAGCGTCGACCCCGAGCCGGATCTCCCCGGCCGCCTGTCCCTGCTGCAGCAGCGTTTCGAGCGCTTCGTCGAGCCGGTGGTGCTGGCCGGAGTAGAGGTCCTGCCACGCCGGCACCTCGATCGCCGCCATGACGCCGCGCTTGACGCGGGCGTACTCGACCAGCCGGTCCAGCCAGCGGGCCAGCGCGTCCAGCGGCGTGTGTTCCGCCAGCAGCGGCGCCACCGTGCCGACGAGCTGGGTCAGCTCGGCCCGGTACACCTCCGCCAGCAGGTGCTCGCGCGTCGGGAAGTGCCGGTAGAGCGTGCCTTGCCCGACGCCCGCCGCCTTGGCGACCCGGTGCAGCTTCAGCTCCTCGGCCGCGCCGTTGGACTCGCTGAGCTCGGCCCGCGCGGCCTCGACGATCCGGTCGCGGTTGGCCACGGCGTCCGAACGGGGCACGGCCACCTCCTCGCATAAGTGGACAACTGTCCGGTAGGCTTAACCGGACAGTTGTCAGTTTAGCGGGAGATGCCATGAACAACGGACTGGACAAGGTCGTCGCCATCACGGGTGCGAGCAGCGGGATCGGCGAGGCGACGGCCGTGGAGCTGGCGGGCCGCGGCGCGGCCGTCGTGCTCGGCGCCCGGCGCACCGACCGGCTGGAGGTGCTCGCGCAGAAGATCCGCGACAACGGCGGCCGCGCGGAGCTGCTGGACGTCGACGTGACCCGCCGGGCCGATCTCGAGCAGCTCGTCGCCCTCGCCGTCGACCGCTTCGGCCGCCTCGACGTCCTGGTGGCCAACGCCGGCGTCGCCCGGATCGCGCCGGTGAGCGCGCTCGACGTCGACGACTGGGACGCGATGATCGACGTCAACCTCCGCGGGGTGCTGCACGGCATCGCCGCCGCGCTGCCGGTGTTCCGCGCGCAGGGCCGCGGGCACTTCGTCACGACCGTCTCGACGTCGGGGCTGAAGATCGTCCCGACCCAGGCCGTCTACGCGGGGACCAAGAACGCCGTGCGCACGCTGCTGGAGGCGCTGCGGCAAGAGTCGACCGACGGCGCCCTCCGCACGACGTCGATCTCACCGGGGTACGTGCGCACCGAGCTGGTCGACCACGTCGCGGACCCCGCGCAGCGCGAGCAGGCGCAGCAGGCGATGGCCGCGCTCGGCATCGCTCCCGAGGCCGTGGCGCGGGCGATCGCGTTCGCCATCGAGCAGCCGGAGGACGTCGAGATCGGCGACCTCACCATCCGGCCCACCCGGCAGGGCTGAGCGCCGCGGACGCCTGGCAAGGTACGGCCGGTGAACGAGCGTGACTGGCGGGTGCTGCTGCTCGGCGGCGCGTCCGGCACCGGCAAGAGCCGGGTCAGCTACCCGCTGGCCCGGCGGTACCGGGTGCCGATCGTCGAGGTGGACGACCTGGTGCTCGCCGTGCAGCGGATGACCACCCCGGACCAGCAGCCGCTGGTGCACTATTGGGACACCCACCCGGACGCCGCCGGCCTGCCGGTCTCGCGCGTCGTGGAGTTGCAGGTAGCCGTGGCCGAGGCGCTGCGGCCGGCGCTGGAGGCGGTGATCGGCAACCACCTGGAGACCGGCACCCCGGTCGTCATCGAGGGCGACTACCTGCTGCCCGCGCTGGCCGCGCAGGACTCGTTCGCCGGACGGCCGGCCGACGGCCGGGTCCGCGCGGTCTTCCTGCACGAGCCCGACGCCGGTCAGCTGGTGGCCAACTACCGGCACCGGGAACCGCACGAGGGCGAACAGCACAGCCGGGCCCAGGTCAGCGCCCGCTACGGCGACTGGCTGGCCGCGCGGGCCGCCGAACTCGGGATCCCGGTCGTCACCGCGCGACCGTGGGCCACCACGCTGCGCCGGGTGTGCGCCCTGCTGGACGCGCCCGACGGACGCACAGGCACCCGGGGCTAGCTGTGATGTCCAGGGACCACGCCAATCCCCTGGTCAGCGGAGATCCAGCCGCATCAGCCAGCGGACCCGGCGGTCGGCTCGCGCCCCGGTCGGCCGGATCCGTTCGAACCCCGCCGCCTCGAACAGGGACGTCGTACCGACGTGGGCCGCGCTCGAGCTGATGCGCGCGCCCTCCGGATCGACCGGGTAGCCCTCCACCGCCGGGGCGCCGCACGAACGCGCGTAGTCGACCGCCCCGGCCAGCAGCGCCGCCGACACCCCCTTGCCCCGGTGCGACGAGCGCACCACGAAACAGACCACGCTCCACACCGCCAGGTCGTCGAGCGGCGGCATCGTCCGGGAGCGCTTCAACCGCTCCATGCTCGACCGCGGCGACACCCCGCACCAGCCGACCGGCGTGGCCCCGTCGTAGGCGAGCACGCCCGGCGCGGACTGGCCCGTGCACAGACCGCGGAGCCGTTCGGCCCGCGCTTCACCGCGCAGCGCGCTGTACTCGGCCGACGTGACGCGGTAAGCGAGGCACCAGCAGGCACGCTCGTTCCCGCTCGGGTTGAGGATCGAGGCGACGTCTTCGAAGTGCGAAGCAGGACGAACTATGACCATGGGAGCACCGTAGGATCCGATTCCCGACAAGGCGATGTCGGTTGAGGAGACCACGGATGGATCGGCTCGTCGGCTCCGGCCGCTACCCGGGGATGACCCAGCTGCACCAAGCCGTGCCCCTGGTCGAACGGCAACACGCCCTGATCGAGGAGATGCGCGCGCGGACACCCCGGTTCGTCAGCGGCCGGCTGCTGGCCGAGCGCACCGGGACGACCGTGCGGACCGTCGAACGCGACATCACACGGCTGCGCACGGCCGGCGTCCCGGTCGAGGTCAAGCGCGGCGCGGGCGGCGGCTACCGGCTCACGATGCCGTCCGTCGTGCCGCCGGTGAGCTTCAGCCCGGGCGAGGTCGCCGCCCTCGTTGCGTCCCTCGTGGCCCTTGGCCCCTACACCTCCGCCACGGCCGCCAGCGCGCTGGGCAAACTCCTCACCGCCTTCCGCCAGCGCGGCGAGCACGTCCGCTAGGCCCGCGCGAGGAACTCCTCCGCGATGTCCAGCGGGTTCCGCTTCTCCTCGGTGAACTGGACGTTCAACCGCGTGAGCTCTTCGGTCGTCAGCGCCGCCGAAACCCGGTTCAGCGCCGCCACTTCCGCCGGCGAAAGCGTTCCCCGGGCCACCAGCGGCACGATGTTCTGCGCCGGGAACATGTTCTTGTCGTCGACCAGCGGCACGAACCCGTTCGCCGCGATCGTGGACGACGTGCTGAACAGGTCCGCCACCTGGACGTCACCGGACTTGAGGGCCGCCACCGTCACCGGGCCGCCGGTGTCGGTCGTGCGGATCTCCTTGAACTCGCAGCCGTACAGCGACTTGATCTTGTCCTTCCAGCGGCTGCTCCACTGGCCCGGCCCGCCGAACACCAGCTCACCGCAGCGCTTCCCGAGGTCGGAGAACGTCTTGATACCCGATGAAGCCAGCTGCGGGCCGACGACGAGCAGGTCCTTGTCTTCGGCGGGCGCCTGGTCCAGGACCTCGAAGCCCGCCGGGACCTTCTGCTTCAGCTGGGCGTAGACGTCCTGGGACGTCGTCGCGGTGGTGTCCTTGTCGAAGTAGCGCAACAGGTTCCCACTGTAGTCCGGCACGACCGACAGCGACTTGTCCTGCAGGGCCTTGACGACGACCTCGCGGCTGCCCACCGGCGGCCGCACGGTCACGTTCGAAGCACCGGCCTGCCGCAGCGCTCCGGCGTAGATCTGGGCCAGCAGCAGGCTTTCCCCGACGTCGGACGCGCCGATGATGATGTCCCCCGACGTGCCACCCTCTCCGCCACCGGCCAGCGGGTTTCCGCAGCCGGCCACCAGCACGACGACCAGGAGCGAGATCAGCCGCTTCACGCCGACACCTTCTTCACGGCCGCCGCGAGCCGGACACCCCGGGGTACCAGCGCCCGGTTCAGCAGCGCGAAGAGCAGGTCGAGGGCGATCGCCAGCACCGTCGTCAGCAGCGCGCCCGCGATCACCTCCGAATAGTCCAAAATGGCCAGTCCGTCGAGCAGGAACCGGCCGAGGCCACCGAGTCCGACGTACGCGGCCACCGCGGCGGTCGCCACCAGCTGCAGCACGGCGTTGCGGATCCCGCCGAGCACGAGCGGCAGCGAGATCGGCACCTCGACCTGCCACAGCCGCTGCCACCCGGTCATCCCGACCCCTTCGGCGGCGTCGACCACCCCGTGGTCGGTCGCCTGCAGCCCGGCGTAGGTGCCGGCCAGGATCGGCGGCACGGCCAGCACGACGAGCCCGATGATCGTCGAGGTGACGCTCTCGGTGAAGAGCAGGAACAGGAACGTGACCAGACCCAGCGTCGGCAGCGCGCGGATGGCGTTGCCGACGCTGACCAGCGCGACGCCGCCGCGACCGGTGTGGCCCACGAACAGCCCCAGCGGCACCGCGATGACCAGCGCGATCACCAGCGACAACGCCGTGTAGCCGAGGTGCTCCAGCAGCCGCTGCGGGATGCCGTCGGGCCCGGACCAGTGCGCCGGGTCGCCGAACCAGTGGACGAGATCGGTGATCACGGCGCCCCCACCCGGGTCCACGGCGTCAGGAGGTTGCGCGAGCCCACCAGCAGCAGGTCGACGACCAGCGCCAGCACCAGCGTCAGCACGATGCCGACCACGATCGGCGAGAAGTATTCGCGCTGGAAGCCGTCGGTGAACAGCACGCCGAGGCCGCCGGTGCCGATCAGCGCGCCCACGCTCACCAGGCTGATGTTGCTGACCGACGCGACCCGCACGCCGGCCGCCAGCACCGGCACCGACAGCGGTAGTTCGACGGCGAAGAACCGCCGCACCGGCTTGTACCCGACCGCGGTCGCGGCCGCGATCACCGGCGGCGGCACCGCGTCGAGCGCGTCGAGCACCGGCCGGACCAGCAGCGCCGTGGTGTAGATCGTCAGCGCGACGACGACGTTGGCGCTGTCCAGGATCTTCGTCCCGATCAGGCCGGGGATGACGACGAACAGCGCCAGCGACGGGATCGTGTAGAGCAGGTTCGCCAGCACCATGAGCACCTGCCGCACGGGCTGCCACCGGCTGCCGAGCCAGCCCGCCGCGATCGCGAGCACGATGCCGAGCACCAGCGGGAGCAGCGCCAGGTACACGTGATCGCCCAGGTCACCGAGGATCTGCCCGCGGTTGTTCGCGCTGCCCAGGTAGCGCCCGAGCTCGTCGAAGAAGCTCATGACGCTTGGGGCGCGCCCTCGATGACGTCCAGGACCTGCCGCGCGACGACGGCGCCGAGCACGCGGTGTTCTTCGTCGACGACCACGCCGAGGCTGGCCGGCGACGACAGCGCCGCGTCCAGCGCGCCGCGGATCGGGGTCCCGCGCACCCAGAGGGAGCCGCCCGCCACCAGATCGGCTTCGGCCAGTGCTCCGTCCACAGTGGAGTTCGGTGGCAGCCAGCCGCGGGGCTGCTTCTCGGTGTTGACCGCCAGCCGCCAGCCGTCGCTCGCCGGCACGGGCGAGCCGATCTCGACCAGCTCCAGCTCCTTGACCTCGACACCTTCGGCGGAGAGGAACGACAGGCCCCGGTAGCCGCGGTCCCGGCCGACGAACGACGCGACGAAGTCGTCCACCGGGTGCCGCAGCACGTCGGCGGGGGTGCCGTACTGGGCGAGCTTGCCGCCGACGCGCATCACGGCCACCTTGTCGCCGAGCCGGACGGCCTCGTCGATGTCGTGGGTGACGAACACGATCGTCTTGCCCAGCTGCGACTGCAGCCGCAGCAGCTCGTTCTGCAGGTCTTCGCGCACGATCGGGTCGACCGCGGAGAACGGCTCGTCCATCAGCAGCACCGGCGAGTCCGCGGCGAGTGCGCGGGCGACACCGACGCGCTGCTGCTGGCCGCCCGAGAGCTGGGCCGGGTACCGCTTGCCGAGCTCGACCGGCAGGCCGATGATCTCCAGCAGCTCGGCAGCCCGCTTGCGGGCCTTGGCCTTGTCCCAGCCGGAAAGCAGCGGCACGGTGGCGATGTTGTCCAGCACCGTCCGATGTGGAAAGAGGCCGGCGTGCTGGATGACGTAGCCGATGCCGCGGCGCAGCAGCGCCGGGTCGCCCTCGGCCACGTCCTTGCCGTCGAGCAGCACCTGCCCGCCGGTCGGCTCGACCATCCGGTTGATCATCCGCAGCGACGTCGTCTTGCCGCAGCCGGACGGGCCGACGAACACGGTGATCGTGCCGTCTTCGACCGTCAGGTTCAGCTTGTCGACGGCGACCGTCCCATCCGGATACTGCTTGGTCACGTCGCGGAATTCGATGGTCACTGCCACTCCCCATGTCCGGTGCGTTCGACCGTAGCCGAGTCCGCGGTGGTTGGCACGCCGTTCCGGCAGGTGGCCAGTAGGCTCGGAGTCCGTGAAGGCCCTCGACGACGTCCTCGCCGCGCACGGCGTCGGCGTCCGCCCGCTGTACCGCGTCCTCGACCTGCTGCGCACCGGTGACCACGACCTCGGCGAGCTCGTGCGCCTCTCGACCGCCCCCCGGCGCAGCGTGGAGGCCGTCCTCGCCGCCCTCGGCGACGACCTCGACCGCAGCGGCGACCGCCTGCGCATCGCCCCCGGCGTCGCGGCGTCGTACCTGCAGTACCGCGCGCCGCGCGTCGCCGATCCGCTCGACGAAGCCGTCGCGACGCACGAGCTGCTGCCGAAGGTCGCCGAGTGGGTGGCCGAGGTGCCCTCGCCGCTGGCCGCGCTCGACCACGTGCAGGCCACGCCGGAGACCGTGCTGCGCCGCGCGCTCTGGCTGGACACGCAGTACGACCTCACCTCGGCGCGGCTGCTGTTCCTCGGCGACCACGACCTGACGTCCCTGGCCGTGCGGGCGGTCTGCCCGTCGGCCTCGCTGACCGTCGTCGACCTCGACGAGCGGGTGCTGGCCTACCTCGACGACCGTGGCGAGCGCGGGATCGCCACGGCGCACGCGGACCTGCGCGTCGGCCTGCCCCCGGCGTTCGCGGGCCGGTTCGACCTGGTGTTCAGCGATCCGCCGTACACGCCTGAAGGCATGGGGCTGTTCGCGGCGCGCGGGGTGCAGGCGCTGCGCGAGCCGAGCGAAGGACGGCTGCTGCTGGCCTACGGCTACAGCCCGCGGCACCCGGCCCTGGGCGCGCAGGTGCAGCGGTCGCTGGCCACGCTCGGGCTGACGTTCGAGGCGATCCTGCCGGGCTTCAACCGCTACTTCGGGGCACAGGCGATCGGCAGCGCGGCGGACCTGTACGTCTGCCAGCCGACGGCGAAGGCCAAGAAGATGCGCAGCGGCAAGGCGATCTACACGCACGGGCCGCAGTCGGTGGAGGCGGCGGGCACGAAACCGGCGCTGCTGGAGAAGCTGAAGGAGATCGCAGGCGCGGGCGGCCTCGCGCTGGAGTCGCGGCCGGTGGACTGGTCGATCTCCGGCCCCGAAGGTGACGCCGTCGCGATGGACCTCTCGGCCGACCCTGGCCCGTGGCTGCTGCGGACACTGCTGGGCACGAACGCCCGGCGCCTGGCCCTGCTGCTGCCGAACGCCCACCCGGACCTGGCCGACCAGGCTTCCCAGGAGGCGCTGGCGTCACTCGTCCGGGGGAAGTACGCGCTGCGGTACCTGCGGAGCACGCCGGACAACCGGCACGCGGTGGTGGTCGCGGAGGCGGTGGAGCACCAGGACGAGGTCCTCACCCGCGCCCACGCGCGCCTGGCGAACGTCTCCCTCGACGTCCCGGCCGACCTGGTGGACCTGCGCCTGGTCGACGTCCCCCGCCACCGCCTGGCGGAACTGCTCTGAACCCGTCGAAGGCGGCCCTCCCAGCAGGAAGGGCCGCCTTCGCGAACCGGGCTCAGTCCGTGACGCCGTCGGCTTCCGCGGCCTTCGCCACCGCCGCCGCGACCTCCGGGGCCACCCGCGGGTCGAGCGGCGACGGGACGATCCGGTCCGGACCGAGGTCGTCCATCGCCACCGAGACGATCGCCTCGGCCGCCGCCAGCTTCATGTTCTCCGTGATCGCCCGCGCGCCCGAGTCGAGCGCACCGCGGAAGACGCCGGGGAAGGCCAGCACGTTGTTGATCTGGTTCGGGAAGTCGCTGCGCCCGGTGGCCACGATCGAGGCGTACCGCGCGGCCGCTTCCGGGTGCACCTCCGGGTCCGGGTTGGACAGCGCGAACACGATCCCGCCGCCCGCCATCCGGCCCAGCAGCGACTCGTCGATCGTCGCGCCCGACAAGCCGAGGAACACGTCCGCGCCTTCCAGCGCCTCGGCCAGCCCACCGCGCAGGCCCGCCTCGTTCGTCGTCGCGGCCAGCCGCTCCTTGACCGGGTTCAGGCCCTCGCGGCCGGCGTGGATGATGCCGCGGGAGTCGAGCACCGTGACGTCGCCGATGCCGGCTTCCTGCAGGATCTTCGCGCAGGCCACGCCCGCCGCGCCGGCGCCGGAGACGACCACGCGCTGGTCGGCGATCGCCCGGTCGAGGACCAGGTTGGCGCCGCGCAGGGCGGCCAGCGTCACGATCGCCGTGCCGTGCTGGTCGTCGTGCATGACCGGGCAGTCCAGCGCTTCCTTGAGCTTGTCCTCCAGCTCGAAGCACCGCGGCGCGGAGACGTCCTCCAGGTTGACCGCGCCGAACGACGGCCGCAGCCGGACCAGCGTCTCGACGATCTCGTCGACGTCGGTCGTGTCGAGCACCAGCGGGATCGAGTCGAGCCCGCCGAAGGTCTTGAAGAGCACCGACTTGCCCTCCATGACCGGCAGCGACGCGCTGGCGCCGATGTCACCGAGGCCGAGCACCGCCGTCCCGTCGCTGACCACGACGACCAGCCGGTCCGCCCACGTGTAGCGCTTGGCCTTGGCCGCGTCCTCGGCGATCGCGCGGCTCACCTTCGCCACCCCCGGGGTGTACGCGATCGAAAGGTCACGCGGGCTGGAAATCGGGCGGGTGGCCGCCACCGAGAGCTTGCCGCCCTCGTGCCCGGTGAAGATCTCTTCGTCGGTGACCGGCGCAACGCCGCCGGTGGGGTCGGTCATGGGATTTCCTGTCGTTGTTTCCGTCATCCCCCCAGTGGGAATGACGGAACTCGCGGTTCGGACTTGGCTCACTGGAATTTCTCCTGGGCATGCGGCTGGGACCACGGCTTGCAGGGGAAACCGTGGGGGATCCCGGCACGGCAGCCCAGCGCGGTAGCGCCGGCCTGTCGGCGAGGCGTCACGTCGGCCATCGGTGCCGTGGGTCTGGCGATGGCCGCGGACGCGGCGGTTCGTTCATTGTGACAGGTCCCCCGCCACCGATGACCCCTCGGTGCGGCTGATGTCACACCGGCGTCGATTTCCGGCAATTCCCAAGACGTCCGTCCGGTTTTGTTGCCGCCCGATAAGGTGATGACATGCAATTCCGCCGGCTGAGCGTCCCGGACGCCTACGAGTTCTCGCCCCGGGCCTTCCCCGACGACCGGGGCCTGTTCGTCGCCCCCTTCCAGGAGGACGTCTTCCTCGCGGCGGTCGGCCACCCGCTGCGGCTCGGCCAGTCGAACCACAGCGTGTCCCGGCGCGGCACCATCCGCGGCATCCACTTCGCCGACACCCCGCCCGGCCAGGCCAAGTACGTCTACTGCCCGCGCGGGTCGCTGCTCGACGTGGTCGTCGACATCCGCGTCGGGTCGCCGACCTTCGGCCAGTGGGATTCGGTCGTGCTCGACTCGCGGGAGTTCCGCGCGATGTACCTCGCCGAAGGGCTCGGCCACGGCTTCATCGCCCTCGAAGACGACACGATGATGACGTACTTCTGCTCGGAGCCGTACAACCCGCGCGGCGAGCACGGCATCACCCCGCTCGACCCCGCCCTTGACCTGCCGTGGCCCGCCGGCATCGAGCAGGTCCTGTCGGACAAGGACCGCGCCGCGCCGACCCTGGCCGAAGCCGAGGAGCAGGGCCTGCTCCCGATGTACGCCGACTGTGTCGCCTACTACGACAAGCTGCGCTCGGCGAACTGACCACCACCGTCCCGGGCCGCATGGCCGCTTGCGAATTTAGTAAGCGCGCATATAGTCTGCCCGCATGGCACTTTACGAGTACGAGCACAGCGAGATGTCCGCCGCACCCGCCGCCGCGATCTGGCCGCTCTGGGCCGAGACCGCCCGCTGGCCGGAGTGGGACGCCGGCGTCCGGTCGGTGGTCATCGACGGCCCCTTCGCGGTCGGCAGCACCGGCACGATGACGATGGACGGCATGCCGCCGATCCCGTTCACCCTCACCGAGGTCACCGAGGGCCGGAGCTTCACCGACGAAACCCGCCTGCCGGACACGTTCCTGCGGTTCGAGCACGTCCTGACCGAC
Organism: Amycolatopsis sp. NPDC004169; assembly: GCF_040610315.1. NCBI lineage: Bacteria > Bacillati > Actinomycetota > Actinomycetes > Pseudonocardiales > Pseudonocardiaceae > Amycolatopsis > Amycolatopsis sp. NPDC004169. The sequence goes on along the minus strand of NZ_JBEXMD010000046.1, from coordinate 20,112 downwards.
GTCGACGGCGGCACGCGGATCACCTACCGCGTCACCATCGACGGTCCCGAGGGCTTCGGCCCGCAGGTCACGTCGGACACCCCGGACGCGATGCGCGCACTGGCTCGCCTCGCCGAGGCTGAGGCAAGCTCCCGGGTATGACCGCCCCCGAGTCCCGCCTGCCCGGCCCCGACCGCAGCCCCGGCTTCCTGCTGTGGCGCGTGACACTGGCCTGGCAGCGGGCGATGCGGGCCGCGCTGGCCCCGCACGACCTCACGCACGTCCAGTTCGTGCTGCTGACGACGACGTGGTGGCTCACCCGCGCGGGCGAGCCACCCACCCAGCGGCAGCTCGCCGACCAGGCGGGCACCGACACGATGATGACCAGCCAGGTCGTCCGCAAGCTCGCCGAGCGGGGTCTGCTCGCCCGCGCCGACGACCCGGCGGACGCCCGCGCGAAGCGCCTGGAAGTCACCCCGGCCGGCCTCGACCTGGTCGCGAAGGCACTGAAGGACGTCGAGGCCGCGGACGCCGAGTTCTTCGCGGCCACCGACGACGGTTTCGTCGACGCGCTCGCCCGGCTCGGCCCCTGACCGAATCCCGGGTCTTCCCTGGGGACGATCCCGGATGTCCCGGCGCCCCGGCCCGAGCAGGCTCACCGCCATGAAACTTCTCGCACTGGGGGCGGCCGCGGCCGCGTTGGCACTATTGCCGGGTACCGCGTCCGCGGACGAACTGCCGGCCTTCGACTTCACCGGCTGCCCGGCGCCGCCGGCGAACGCCGACCCGGGCACCTGGCGCTGCGAAGCCTTTGTCTCACAGGGAAAGCTGACGATCGGCGCCCGGGAGCTCCCGCTCGGAGAGATCCGGCTGACGTTCAGCGAGGGCCGGGTGAACGGCCAGTACGCGCAGGCGTTCGGCTCGCTGCGACACGAACCGGTGCGCGTGCCCGGCCTCGCCGGCACGACGATCCAGCTGCGCTACGGCGGCTACTCGGACTTCCAGAGCAACGCCGACCGCCGCGGCGAGCTCGACCTCTACGCCGTGCTGCGGCACCCGTTGCTGCGCAACGAATGCAGCATCGGAACGGCGGCCGTGCCGTTGCACTCGGTCGTCCACGACGACCCGGCAATGCCGCCGACAGTGCTGTCCAAGAACCCGCCGACCTTCCACTTCGGTGTCGTGGACCCGGACCTCTCGCTCCCGGCGACGCAGGGCTGCGGCCCGCTCGGCAAGCTCGTGGACCGGAAGCTGGGCCTGCCTGCGCCCGCCGAGTTCCACCAGTCGACGTACGTGCAGTACAAGCAGCTCTAACGCTTCTTCGGTGTCACCCAGATGGTGATGGTCCCGGTGACCACCGGTTTGCCGTTCGCGTCCGAAATGGTCACCGGGACCTCGAGGTCGAAGCCCTCGGCGCCGAACTCCGGCAGCTCGGGCAGGGCCGCCACCGCACGCAGGCCCGTCTCGGCCTTCGCGACGTACTGGACGTTCATGCCCTTCGGCAGCCAGCGGTGCGTGGTGGGGACGGTGGCCTCGGCGAGCATGCCCATCGCGATCTCGGCGAGGTTGCAGGCGGCGATCGCGTGGAACGTGCGGATGTGGTTGTGAACACCCCACCACTTCGGCGCGGTCACCTCGCAGTGGCCCGGCCGCAGCTCGCGCACCGACGGCAGCACCGTGCGGAAGTACGGCACCCGGAGGCACATCGCGGCGCTGAACAGCTGCTTCCCGCCCGGCTTCCCGGCCAGCTTGTGCCACATCGCGAAGGTCGGCGTCACGGACATGGGGATCTCCTCGAACTAAGCTACCGTTCAGTAGCTAAGCAGACGGCCAGCCGCCGCGCAAACGGCCGGGTATGTTCGGCCGGGTGGCGAACCGTCTCTTCCTCCTCCGGCACGGGCAGACCGAATGGTCGCTGAACGGGCGGCACACCGGCCGCACGGACATCCCGCTGACCTCGGCGGGCGAAGGCCAGGCCCGCGCCGCGGGCGGCACCCTCCGCAGCCTGGTCGGCGGCCCCTCGCTGGTGCTGTCGAGCCCCCGGGCCCGCGCGCTGCGCACGGCCGCGCTGGCCGGGCTGCGCGTCGACGAAGTCACCGAAGACCTGGCCGAGTGGGACTACGGCGAGTACGAAGGCGTCACCACGCCGCAGATCCGGGAGACTGTGCCGGACTGGACGGTATGGACCCACCCGAGCCCCGGCGGCGAAAGCGCTTCGGACGTCTCCGACCGCGCGGACCGCGTGCTGGAGCGCGCGCGGCAGGCCTGCGAAGCCGGCGACGTGATCCTGGTGGGTCACGGGCACTTCAGCCGCGTGCTGGTGGCCCGCTGGATCGGCCTGCCCGCCACCGCCGGCGTCCACTTCGGACTCGACGCGGCCGGCATCGCCGTGCTCGGCGACGAGCGCGGCGAACCCCAGATCGAACACCTCAACCTGCTGCCCGCGGAGGACTGACGTGCCCGACGACCGCATCCGCCGGATCCGCCCTTCGGACGTCGAAGCGGCGGTCGGCCTGGCCCACGAGCTCGCGGCGTACGAGCGCGCGCCGGACGAGTGCCACCTGACCCCGGCGCAGCTGCACGAAGCGCTGTTCGGCGCGGAGCCGAAGCTGTTCGGGCACGTGGCCGAAGTGGACGGCGAGGTCGTCGGCTTCGCGGTCTGGTTCCTGAACTATTCGACCTGGCGCGGGGTGCACGGCATCTACCTGGAGGACCTCTACGTCCGGGAGTCCCAGCGCGGGTCGGGCCTGGGCAAGGCCCTGCTGGCGGCGTTGGCGGCGGAGTGCGTCGCCAACGGCTACGCGCGGCTCGAGTGGTCGGTACTGGACTGGAACCCGGCGACGGAGTTCTACAAGGCCCTGGGCGCGGTCCCGATGGACGAGTGGACGGTCAACCGCCTCACCGACGCGCCGCTGAAGGCGCTGGCCGCCCAGGCCTAGTCCTCTTCGCCGCCTTCACGCTCGGCACGGCGGCCGGCGAGACCGCCGCGTTCGGCCGCCTCCGTCTCCGTCTCGCCTTCGCGCAGCCCCAGCGCCCAGGCCCGCGACGGCCGCCGGAACAGCAGGACCAGTGCCACAATGCCCAGCAGCGCGATCGGGACGCCCCACAGCGGCTCGCCGGACGGGCCGAGCAGGTACCAGCCGAGCCCGATCACGATCAGCGCGATCACCACGCCCGGCGAGCGCGCCCACGTCCGGCCCAGCACCAGCCCGGCCGACGCGGCCAGGAACGCCAGCGCGACCACGATGAACGTGCCCGACTCGACGAAGACGTTGTTGCCGGGCTGCGCGGGCGCGCCCAGGCCGTTCACCAGCACGACCACCCCGAACACCAGCAGGGCGAGGGACGGCACGGCGGTGACCACGCCGGCCAGCCGGACCTCACGGGGAGCGGGCGAGAGCTTCACTGCGGCGGCCTTCCGGTCTGCGGCGAACAGGTTTTCGCGAGAGGCACAGTGGACTCGACCAGGGCGAGTAACCGTGCGTGAGCTCTTTCGATCGTATGCCACCCGGTCGGCCGTTTTCCCCGGGCCGCCCGCGCGTCGAAAATCAAGATGTCGTCGATGAGCGGGCGGTCGGCCCGGGTGCACTTGTCACGACGAGCGGACACTCGCGTACGAAGGAGGGCCGCCCGGCACAGGGTCTCGAACGTGCTGTTCCCCGGGGTTGCGCCCGTCACCATGCGGCGCCGGAAGGTTCTCGGGCCGCCGGAAGTCACTTACTCTGCGGTAATGCGCGCAATCCTCGTCGTGAACCCCCAGGCCACCTCGACCACCGCGGGTGGCCGGGACGTGCTGGCGCACGCGCTCGCCAGCCAGGTCAAGCTCGACGTGGTCGAGACGGACTACCGCGGCCACGCGATGGCCGTCGCGCGCTCGGCCGCGCGGGACGGCATCGACCTGGTCGTGGCGCACGGCGGCGACGGCACGGTGAACGAGGTCGTCAACGGCCTGCTGGCCGACGCGGACGGCGACCCCGCCGAGATCGGCCACGTCCCCGCCCTGGGCGTCGTCCCGGGCGGCTCGGCCAACGTGTTCGCGCGCGCCCTCGGCATCTCCGCCGACTCCTTCGAGGCCACCCACCAGCTGCTCAACGCGCTGGAGCACGACCGCTCGCGCCGGGTCGGGCTCGGCTTGGCCGACGGGCACTGGTTCACCTTCAACGCCGGCCTCGGCTGGGACGCCGACGTCGTCGGCCGGGTCGCCAAGCGCCGCGGCAAGCAGACGACGGCCGGCCTCTACATGCGGGCCGCCGTCCGGTCGTACTTCCGGCCGCCGCTGGGCCGCCCGACGCTGACCATCCGCGTCCCGGGCGAGGAACCCGCCGAGGCGTTGACCGCTTTCGTGTCGAACACCGATCCGTGGAGCTACCTGGGCGAGCGTGCCGTCCACCTCAACCCGGGTTGCTCGTTCGAGACGGGATTGGGCTTGTTCGCGCTGAACGGTCTGGGGTTGCCCACCGTGTTCAAGCATGTACGCCAAGCTTTGGCTACGAAGAGCAACCAACGCGGCCGGCGTCTCGTGCGTCACGATGACCTGCCGATGATCCGCATCGACGCAGCTGAACCGGTAAACTTCCAGGTGGACGGCGACCTCGTCGGCCAGCGGACTCGAGTCGAATTCTTCAGCGTCCCGAATGCACTCACCGTAATCGTGTGACGACGGGACCGCTGATCGCCTGCGGATAAGTGCCAGGTGCCGTTCGTCGACGGAGAAGCTCCACTCAGCGCATCAGCCTTCCCTTCGGACGGCTGTTTCGGAGAGAAACCGCAGGTCAGAGGGGTCGCTCGGCCGGGTGACCTGACTCACCGATCTCCCGGAAACCCTTGTCGAAAGCGATGCTTCGTGAAAGCATTCACAAGCACCCAAGAAGACGACCGCCATTGACGACTGTGGCGCGGCCCTCCCGCGCCATATGAAGGAGCTCACGAACATGGACTGGCGCCACGACGCGGCCTGCCGAGACGAGGACCCCGAGCTGTTCTTCCCGGTGGGAACCAGCGGTCCTGCTCTGTCGCAGGTTGCTCAGGCGAAGGCCGTGTGCCACCGCTGCCCCTCCGCTTCCGACTGCCTGGCCTGGGCTCTGGCCAGCGGCCAGGACGCGGGCGTGTGGGGCGGTATGAGCGAGGACGAGCGACGCGCTCTCAAGCGCCGCCGTACGCACATCGGCACGCGTACCAACGCCTGATTCTCGAGATCCACCCAGGCCGAGCAGGAATTTCACCCGGCGGGCATTCGTCGTGCCCACGCCGTCTGGGGTGATACCTACCCGGCTTGAGCTTAACAACCGAGGCGAAACCACCCGGCAACGGGTGCGCTGAAACCTCACCGGGACTTCAAGTCCTCCCGCGAAGCGCTGAACGGCCCGGCACCACGCACCTGGTGCCGGGCCTTCAACGTGTCGCCCCTCCAATCACGCGTAATGCCTCCCCAATCACGCGAGATACCCCTCCAATCACACGGGATCCGCGCCCAATCACGCGAGTCCCGGCCTCAATCACGCGAGTCCCGCATTCGCGCACACGAGCCGACCCGCCAAATACGCAAACCGACCCTCTGGGTACGCGAGTCGTCCGGCTGAGTACGCCGAATCCTCAGAGGCGGCGGGACAGCGGGATGCGCAGCGCGGCTTCCGTCCCCGTCACGCGGGTCGACGACGTCTCCGACCGCACCTTCCGCAGCGACAGCGAGCCCCGCAGCTCGGACTCCACCAGCGTCCGCACGATCTGCAGCCCCAGCCCGTCCGACCGCTCCAGCGAGAACCCCGCCGGCAGCCCCCGGCCGTTGTCGCGGATCACGACGTCCAGCCAGCGGGCCGAGCGCTCCACGATCAGCTCGACCTTGCCCGGCCGGCCCGCCGGGAACGCGTGCTCGATCGCGTTCTGCACCAGCTCGGCCAGCACCATCACCAGCGGCGTCGCGATCTCCGCGACCACCACCCCGAACGAGCCCTTCCGCGACAGCCCGACCTGTGACTCCGCCGTGGCGACCTCGCCGACCATCGGCAGCACGTTGTCGAGCAGCTTGTCGAGGTCGACGCGCTCGTCCACCGAGATCGACAGCGCCTCGTGCACCAGCGCGATCGACGTCACCCGCCGCACGGACTCCGCCAGGGCGAGCCGCGCCTCCTCCGACGTCGTCCGCCGGGACTGCAGCCGCAGCAGGGCCGCCACCGTCTGCAGGTTGTTCTTCACCCGGTGGTGGATCTCCCGGATCGTCGCGTCCTTGGACAGCAACGCACGGTCACGCCGCTTGACTTCGGTGACGTCGCGGACCAGCACCAGCGCGCCCGCCGCCTGCCCGGCCGGCCGCAGCGGCAGCGCGCGGAACAGCACGACGGCGCCGCGACGCGAATCGGCCTCCGTGCGGCTCGACGGCTTCCCGTCGAGGGCCTCGATGATCCGGTGGGACACCTCGGTCGCGTCGAACGGGTCGCGGATCAGCGATCGCGTGAGCGGCGCCAGCCGGGTCCCGACCAGGTCGGACTCGTGCCCCATCCGGTGGTACGCGGACAACCCGTTCGGGCTGGCGAACACGACCGTGCCGCTCGAATCGAGCCGGATCAGGCCGTCACCCACCCGGGGTGACGTGTGTGTGTCGGTCGCGTTCGTCCCGTTCGGCGGGAACGTGCCGTCGACGATCATCTGGCACAGGTCGCCGGCGCTGCCCAGGTACGCGATCTCCAGCGGCGACGGCACCCGCGGCGCCGCCAGGTTTGTCTCGCGGCTCATCACGGCGATGACCTCGTCGTGGAACCGCACCGGGATCGCCTCCCGCCGCATCGGCAGGTCGCGGTACCAGTGCGGGTCCTCCTCGCGGCAGATCCGCACCTCCCGCATGGCCTTCGCCAGCTGCGGGTGCTCCTCGACGGTGAACCGCGTGCCGACGACGTCTTCGGGGTGCGCGGTCGGCGCCGTCGTCGGCCGCGCGTGCGCGACGCAGACGAAGTCGCCGCCGTCCGGCTGCAGCTCCTCGCTCACCGGGACCCACAGCAGGAAGTCGGCGAACGAGAGGTCGGCCAGCAGCTGCCACTCCGCGACGACGGTCTGCAGGTGGTCCGCCGCCTCCCCGGGGAGGCCGGTGTTGTCGGCGAGCAGTTCGGCGAGCGTGGACACGCACCCCATCCAACCAGAGCGGGACGTCATGACACACTTGAGAGGTTGACCAGCTTTGACGACGAGGAGTGAACATGTCGAAGCGCGCCCGCAAGCGTCGCAGCCGGAAGAAGAACGCCGCCAACCACGGCGGCAAGCCCAACTCCTGAGCCGGCGCCGGCACGCAAAAAGGCCCCCACACGATCGTGCGGGGGCCTTTGTCGTGCTCGGGCGCGTTATTCGGAGCGCTGTTCGAGGGTGATCTCGGTGCGTTCCACGGTGACACCGCCACGCGAGGCGACCGTCTGGCGGATCGACGCGCGCAGCCGGCTCTTCAGCTCGGCCGGGGCGTGGTCACCGCCGCACTTGCGGGCGAGCAGCTGCTTGATGTGCTCGTCGATGCCGTACTCCTCGAGGCACGGCGGGCAGTCCTCGATGTGGGAGCGCAACGCGGCGTCCCGCTCGGGGCTGCACTCGCGGTCGAGCAGCAGGTAGATGTCGGCGAGCGCCTCTTCGCAGCGCACCTTGTCGGACGCGCCCTCGCACATGTCGTTCATCGCCCGGCCACCTCCTCCTTGGCACCCCGGATGAAGCCGCGCTCACGCGCGACGTCGGCGAGCAGGTCGCGCAGCTGCGCGCGCCCGCGGTGCAGACGGGACATCACGGTGCCGATGGGCGTGTCCATGATCTCGGCGATCTCCTTATACGCGAAGCCCTCGACATCGGCCAGGTAGACGGCCAGCCGGAACTCCTCGGGCAGCTTCTGCAGGGCGGCCTTGACGTCGGTGTCGGGCAGGTTGTCCATCGCCTCGACCTCGGCCGACCGGAGCCCGCTGGAGGTGTGACTCTCCGCCTTGGCGATCTGCCAGTCGGTGATCTCCTCGGTGGGTGCCTGCACCGGCTGCCGCTGGCGTTTGCGGTAGCCGTTGATGTAGGTGTTGGTCAGGATGCGGTACATCCAGGCCTTGAGGTTGGTGCCGGCCTTGAAGGACGCGAAGGCGGCGTACGCCTTCAGGTAGGTCTCCTGGACCAGGTCCTCGGCATCGGCGGGGTTGCGGGTCATCCGCATCGCGGCCGAGTACAGCTGGTCGAGCAGCGGCATCGCGTCCCGCTCGAAGCGCTCGGCGCGCTCGGCCTCGGTCGCTTCTTCCGGAGCTGAGTTCTGCGTGCTCGGCAAACCGTTCCCTTCCCGCTCGGCGTCGATGCGCGTGCGCGCATACGGCGGACCCGAGTTTACGCGGGGACCGGGCACGCCGCGGGTCGCCGGTGCCTCAGGACGGCGGCGGCTGCGTGAGCGTGTGGTGGCGAGCGTTGTTGTCACGTCCGGTACAACCGATCGGGGTGATCGCGCATTCCCTAGACTTCCGCCATGGCTGGCAAGGGCACCCCGGCGACGGCGTTGCTGTCGAAGCAGAAAGTCGCGCACACGCTGCACGCTTACGACCACGACCCGCGCGCGGAGTCCTACGGGCTGGAAGCCGTCGAAGCCCTGGGCCTGGACCGGGCGCGGGTGTTCAAGACACTGGTCGCCGAGGTCGACGGCAAGCTGACGGTGGGTGTGGTGCCGGTCACCGGCCAGCTGGACCTGAAGGCCCTGGCGGCCGCGGCGGGCGGCAAGAAGGCGAAAATGGCCGACCCGGCGGCCGCCCAGCGGGCGACGGGCTACGTGCTGGGCGGGATTTCGCCACTGGGCCACCGCAGCCGGCTACCGGTGGTGATCGACGAGACGGCGTCGAAGTTCGAAACGGTGTTCTGCTCGGCCGGGCGGCGGGGCTTGGAGGTCGAGCTGGTACCGGCCGAGCTGATCCGGCTCACCGGTGCCGTGGTGGCGCCGATCGCGGCCTGAGCTGCGGATAGGTGTCCACCGAACGCACCGGTCACGACTGACTACCCGCGCGCGGCGGCCCGACAGCCGAGGCCCGCGAGGAGCGCCACCGCGGTGATCCGGTGCCCCATCGGTGTGAGCAGGACGCTGGAGCATGACCGGAACACCAACCCAGACCTCCCCGCCCACCCCGATACGAAGCCAAAACACGGACGGTGGTGCCGGGTCAAGGCACGCTTTCCCGCCTTGACCCGGCACCACCGTCCGTAGTCACAATCAGGCTTCGGGGTGGAAGGTGGAACCACAGACTTCACCGCAGCCCCCGCCCTGTCCCGGGGGCGTCCCTATGTGGTTGTCAAGCCGCAGCGGGGGCCGGAGCTGGTTCGGGGGGGCACTAGGTGCCGTTGCGCAGCATCGCGTAGAGCACGTGGCAGCGGCGCCGGGCCAGGCAGATCAGTGCAGCCTTGTGCTTCTTGCCCTCAGCTCGTTTGCGGTCGTAGTAGGCCCGGCTGGTCGGATCCGACAGAACGGCGAACGCGGCGAGGAAGAATGCGCGTTTGAGCTGGGGCGCAAAACCGGCCCGGCGGCAAATCTGTGGACAACCGACCCTGTTGTGGACAACTCAGGCCAGCGGCCGCAGCACCCGCGAAAGCCACTCCGTCGCCGCCCGCGAGACCGTCTCCAAGTCCTTCCCCAGGCTGTGGTCCCCGTCCACCAACACCAGCTCCTGGTGCGGCCCCGGCTTCGGCCGCCCGAACGGGTCCCGCTCCCCCTGGATCACCAGCGTCGGCACCTCGACCGCGTCGAACTCCGGCTGACGCGTCTTCTCCGGCCGCCCCGGTGGGTGCTCCGGGAACGCCAGGCAGAGCACCGCCACCGCCTGCCCGGCCGATGCCGTCCGGCAGGCCACGCGCGCGCCCGACGAACGGCCGCCGAACACGAACGGCAGGCCGTCGAAGCGCTCCGACAGCTCGTCCGCCACCGTCAGCCACGCCGTGTCCAGCTGGTTCGCCGGGGCCGGTGCGCGGCGGCCCGCCACCTTGTACGGCTGCTCGACCAGCGCCACGTGCACGCCCGCGTCCCGGGCCGCGCGCGTCACCGCGACCAGGTCCTTCGCGCCCAGGCCGCCGCCCGCGCCGTGGCCGAGCATCAGCACCGCGTCGCCCTCTTCGGCGCAGTGCAGGTACACCCGCGCCGGGCCGTAGGCGGTCTCGATCGGGACGGCCGTCATGACTTCGGCGCGTCGAACAGGGCGCTCTCCTGCGCCGGGTCGACCCGCTCCAGCAGCTCGGGCCCGTTGTTGCGGACGTTGTTCACCCGCGTCGAGACCGGCCGCAGCTCCAGCGACGCCACGATGTCCTCCGGCGTCGGCACCAGCAGGTCGGTGACGTCTTCGCGGTCCGGGTCCAGCCAGCCGTCCCAGTGGTCGCGCGGCACGATCAGCGGCATCCGGTGGTGGACGTCGGTGAGCTGGCCCGCCGCGTCGGTCGTGATGATCGAGAACGTGATCAGCGGCGACGCCTTGTCGTCGTCCTTCGGCCGCCAGCTCTCCCAGATGCCGCCGAACGCGAGCGACGAGCCGTCCGGCTCCGTCATGTAGAACGGCTCCTTCTCCTTGCCCGTGCGGCGCCACTCGAACCAGCCGTCGGCGGGCACCAGGCAGCGGCGCGACACCAGCGCGCGGCGGAAAGCGGGCTTCTCGGCGGCCGTCTCGGCGCGCGTGTTGATCATCCGCGAGCCGACCGACGGGTCCTTGGCCCAGAACGGCACCAGGCCCCACTTCATCATCCGCAGCGAGCGCTCGGCGGGCTCGTCCTCGAGGACCTGGCCGTCTTCGTCACGCGGGTGGCGCTGGACGACCGTGACGACGTTCTTCGTCGGCGCCACGTTGTGGTCCGCCCGCGCGTGGCCCTCGGTGAGGTCGATCGCGTCGAACTCCTCGATCAGCTTCGCCGGGTCCTTGGTAGCGGCGTAGCGGCCGCACATGAGCGCCTCCTCGTACCGGATGAGCCATCGTTACACGCTGGCCAGGGCCGTGGCGAGCGACGTGGGATCATTCGGGTGGGCACCGGCACACGAGAGGACGACGGGTTTGGCGCGCAACGACTGGAGCAAGCTGGACGAGTCCGACGTCCGCGTGCGTCCGGGCAAGGGCAGCCGGCCCCGCAGCAAGCGCCGTCCCGAGCACGCCGACGCCGTCACGGCCATGGTCATCGGCAAGGACCGCGGCCGCTGGACCTGCGCGATCGACGCCGATCCGGCCCGGGTGGTCACCGCGATGCGGGCCCGCGAGATGGGCCGCACCCCGGTGGTCGTCGGCGACCGCGTCGGCATCGTCGGGGACGTCTCCGGCAAGCCGGACACGCTCGCCCGGATCGTCCGGGTCGACGAGCGCACCAGCTCGCTGTTGCGCACGGCCGACGACACGGACCCCTACGAGCGGCTGGTCGTCGCGAACGCCGAGCGCCTGCTGATCGTCACCGCGCTGGCCGACCCGCCGCCGCGCACCGGGTTCATCGACCGCTGCCTGGTCGCCTGCTACGCCGGTGGCGTCGAGCCGGTCCTCTGCCTGACGAAGGCCGACCTGGCCAGCCCGGACGAGCTCCTGGCCGGCTACGCGGGCCTGGACGTCCCGGCCATCGTCACCCGCTTCGACGAGGAGCCCGAAGGTCTCGCGGAGATGCTGAAGGACCGGGTGACGGCGCTGGTCGGCCACTCCGGTGTCGGCAAGTCGACATTGGTCAACCGCCTGGTGCCGGACGCCGAGCTGGCCACCGGCGTGGTGAGCGCGGTCGGCAAGGGGCGGCACACCTCCGTCGCGGCCGTGGCGCTGCCCCTGCCGGACGGCGGCTGGGTGATCGACACGCCGGGCGTGCGGTCGTTCGGGCTGGCCCACGTCACCGCGGACGACATCGTCGACGCCTTCGAGGAGTTCGCGGAGGCGGCCGAGGAGTGCCCGTCGGGCTGCGGCCACCTCGGCCCGCCCGAGGACCCGGACTGCGCGCTCGACGACGTCGTGACCGAGGGGAAGGCGAGCCCCGAACGGCTCGCTTCGCTGCGGCGCCTGCTGGCCTCGCGCGGCGGCCACGAAGTGACGCGCACCACCGAGCCGTGAGGCACGCGGGAACCGATCGCCGACCGTCACCGTCCCATCGGTAGCCTTCGCCCGTTCGGGCGATATCCCGAGCTCCGATCCTGAGGGGACCACAATGCGCAAGACCACCCTGGTCGCGGCGGGCGCCGCGCTGGTGCTCACGCTGACCGCGTGCAGCGGCGGCTCCACGACCGGCACCGCCGAGCCGGCCGCCGCAGGCGGGCAGAGCCAGACCGACGGCCTCGCCTCGCCCTTCACCGACGCGATCAAGCTGGCGTCGGAGGCGAAGCAGGGCACCGAGAAGTCGAAGTCGGCGAAGTTCACCATGGAGGGCTCCGCCGGCGGCCAGACCCTGACCGCCTCCGGCGCGATGGCGTTCGACGGCGCGAACACGAAGTTCTCGATGACCAGCACCGCGGCCGGCCAGACCACCGAGATGCGCATGGTCGACAAGGTCATGTACATCAAGCTGCCCGCCGAACAGCAGCAGCAGATGGGCACGGACAAGTCGTGGGCCAAGATCTCGGCCGACGGCAACGACCCGCTGTCGCAGGCACTGGGCGGCGCGCTGTCGAAGTCGGCGGAGCAGAGCGACCCGAGCAAGATGCTCGAGCAGATCTCGAAGACGGGCCGGATCGTCTCCTCCGACCAGACCGAGCTGAACGGCCAGAAGGTCAACCACTACGTGGTCGAGCTCGACGTCGCCAAGGCGATCGACCAGTTCACCGACCAGGTCCCGGCCGCCGCGCGCGACCAGCTCACCGAGAAGCTCAAGGGCAAGGACCTCAAGCTCCCGGCCGAGCTGTGGCTCGACAAGAACAACCTGCCGGTGCAGGTCACCATGGACCAGGGCCCGATGATGCAGGCGCTGGGCGCGCCGGCCGGCGAGTCGAAGTTCACGATGAAGTACAGCGACTGGGGCACCCAGGTCGACGTGGCGGCCCCGCCGGCCGACCAGGTCGTCGACCTCGGCGAGCTGATGAAGCAGGCCGGTCGCTGACCGCACGACGCTGAGTAGCAGCGGCTCCCCCGAACGAGGTCGGGGGAGCCGCTGTGTTTTTGTTGGCGCCATGCGCAAAGCCGCTGTGCTGCTGCTGTTCGCCCTGTTGGCCGGTTGTTCCGACCCCCCGCGCCGTCCGTCGTTCGACGACGCCCGGGCACTGGCGGACGCGGCGACGACGGCCACGACGAACGGCGGCTCGGCGAAGTTCGGCACGGACGTCGCGGTGGGCGCGGTCCGCTCGAAGGGCCAGGGCCAGGCCCGCTTCGGCGCCGGCGGAACGGCCCAGGTGATGACGACGGACCTGCTCGGCGAGCCGCTGGAGCTGCGGCAGGTGACGGGCAAGCTGTACGCGAAGGTGCCGGAGGGGTCCCGCGACGAGGCGGGCAAGCCGTGGGTGGTGGTCGCGGCGGACGGAACGGACCCGTTTTCCCAGATAGCCGGAGGCAGCTTGACCCAGCTGGCGGCCCAGAACGACCCGGCACACACACTGCGCGAGATCCGGACGGCCGGAACGATAGTGGCGGCCGAGCGGGGCCAACTGGACGGCGCGGCGGCGGAGCACTACCGCATCGAGCTCGATTTGGCGCGGTTGGGGACGGACCTGCCGGCGGGCTTGCCCGCGGACGCGGCGGGTCAGGTGGGCGGGAAGTTCCCGGTGGAGCTGTGGCTGGATGAGACGCACCGGCCGGTGCAGATCGTGCTGGACTTGTCTCCGATCCTGCCGGGATCGGAGGCGAGGATCACGACGCGGTATTCGGAGTGGGGGAAGCCGGTGGAGGTCCAGCCACCACCGGCGGGTGAGGTTGGCTAGTCGCGGGTTCTCGCGCGTCTCGTCCGGGTTCCGGTCTGGCCTGGGTGCCGGTGATCGGAACGACGGGGTACGGGCGCTGGCTCAGCTGGCAGGGCCGCGGGCTGCAAGTTCGAGCTGGGCGGCAATGCGCGGCTCGCCGCGGAGCTACTGCGGCTCCCCCAGCCGAACGCTTTGCAGCCTGCCCCTCAGCCCCAAGAACATCCCCCGCCACACGGCGGTTTCCAGCGGTCGTTGCAACACCTGAGTGTTCAGGAGTTGCGGATGTCCGGACGAGATCGGGATCGGGCCCCGTGGGATGCGGTTCGGGGTCCAGGTCGGCGTGGCAGGCCGTTGATCGAGGAGCGGATCGCCTACTTGCGCTGTTGGGTGCGGGGGTTGGCAGTCGGGAAGCGGCCCGGCGGGTCGGGGTCAACTACCGGAGCGCGAAACATTGGTGCGCCGCCGCCGCAGCCGCGGCCGCTTCTGCGGCAGTGGCTGCGGCACCGCCGGTGGTGTCGCCGCGGTTTCTGAGCCTGGCCGAGCGGGTCGTGATCGCTGACCGGGTCCGCGAGCCCGGGGTGTCGCTGCGGGCGATCGCGGCCGAGCTGGGCCGGCCGGTGTCGACGATCACCCGGGAGCTGGCCCGCAACCAGCACCCCGACTGCACCTACCAGCCGCACACGGCGCATGAGCGGACCACGGCCCGGCGGGCCCGGCCGAAGGTCGGCAAGCTGGCCGCGGATCCGGTGTTGCGGCGGTCGTGCAGGATGGGCTGGATGTCCGGTGGAGCCCCGCAGCCGCATACCCGTCCGGATCAACTCAGGCCGCGGATGGCCACCCCGATGGTGGTCGGACTCAACGACCGGTCCCGGATGACCCTCGGCTGGGACAGCCCTGCCGAACGCATGACACAGCTACTCAACACCATCCACAACCAGCAGCAGTGTTGCAACCAACCCCCAGAAACCACCCTGTCCCGGGGGAGGGCGTCCCCAAGTCCAGTCTACCGCCCACCCCCGACAAAACCGCAGCTCAAGCCCACCTGTCCACAAGCGACCCCACCTGGGGACAACTCACAGCAACTCCAGCAGAAACGGCAGCTCCTGCGGCGCATACCAAGCCAGCTCATGGTCCTCGGCATCGCCCAAAGTGAACTCCGCGTCCGGGTCCCCCAGGTCCGCCGCGTCGATCACCGCCGCCGCTGCCGCCACCGCTTCCGCAGCCTCCGGGGCGTCCACGTGGATCGCCGCCACCGCGGACATCGGGATCGGGCCGCCGATGCGGACCACCGGGGCGTCCAGGTCCGGGCGCAGCGTCACGTTCGACACGTCCGCCGACACCACCACCCGGCGTGGCTCGCCCTTCTCCTCCGCCGCGATCAAGCGCAGCGAGGCCCGGGCCGCGTCCAGCAGGGCCGCGTACTCCAGCTCCTCGTCCGACCCGCTCACGTACGCCTCGCGCAACGCCGGCGTCAGCGCGAACGCCGTTCCGCTGCGGGCGCGGAACTCCCCCGATGACTCGAGGTCGCGAAGCATCGCGATGGTCGCAGGCAGATAGACCCTCACCAGTGCGCACCCTTCAGCTCTTCCAAGGACTCTTCGATCATCCCGGCCACCAGGTCGACGTCGAACGCGGCCTTGCGGTCGCCGTTCAGTCCGAAGTAGACGCCGCCGTGGTAGGACGTCACCCCGATCGCCAGCGCCTGGGTGCGCATCAGCGGCATCACCGGGAACATCTCGACCAGTCTGGCCTCTCCCGCGTACATCGGCACCTGGGGGCCCGGTGAATTGGTCACCATGACGTTGAAGATGCGCCCGGACAGCGAGCCCGCCGCTCGCGCGCCGAGGGAGTGGAGCGTAGCCGGAGCGAAACCGCCCACCTTGAGCAGCCCGCGCGCCGCCACCGAACGGCCCGAGTCGAGGTGCTCGGCCATCGCGTGGCCGATGTGCTGGAGCCGCAGGACCGGGTTCGGCTCGCCGACCGGCAGGTCCACCAGGTACGCCGCCACCTGGTTGCCGACCAGGGCCGGTGTCGAAAACTCGGCCGTTTCGGCGTCGCGGACCGCCAGGGGCACCAGCGCGCGGATCGTCGTGTTCGGCGTCAGCTGGACCTCGCGTGAAAGCAGCCATTCGCGCAGCGCACCCGTGATCGCCGCGAGGACGACATCGTTGACCGTGCCGCCGTGCGCCGCGCGGATCTTGCGGAAGTCCTCCAGCCGCGTGCGCACGACCGAGAACACGCGGCCGCCCGACACCCGGACGTTCAGCGGTCCCGGGGGCGCCGGGCTCACCAGCGTGCGCAACGTCGACGCCACGCCGCCGACGGTTTCGGCGAACTTGCCCGCCGCCGCGACCGCGTCGTTCGCCGCCGAGCGGACGTTCTCCACCACCTCGCCCGGCCGCTGGACGCCCTCGCTGATCGCGTCCAGCACCAGCTGGGTGCGGCTCGGCTCGCGGCGCGGCGTCCAGATGTCCTCGAACGGCTCCGGCGCGGCCGGCACCGGGTCGAGGACGATCTGGCCGAGGTCGATCGTCCCGACACCGTCCACAACGGACTGGTGGGTCTTCGTGACGAGCGCCACCCGGTCGCCCGCCAGCCCCTCGATGAAGTACGCCTCCCAGAGCGGCCGCTCCGGCGCCAGCCGCCGCGACATCAGGCGCGCGACCAGGTCGAACAGCTGCTCGTCGCTGCCCGGCTGGGGCAGCGCCGAGCGCCGGACGTGGTAGTTGAGGTCGAAGTCGACGTCGTCCACCCACACCGGGCGCGCCAGGTGCCCCGGCACCTCGAGCACGCGCTGGCGGTACCGCGGCAGGTACGCCAGCCGCCCGCCGATGAGGTCGACCAGCTGCGAGTAGCCGAAGCCGGACCGCGGCCGCTCGAAGATCGCCACGCCGCCGACGTGCATCGGGGTCGCGTGGTCCTCGACGTAGAGGAACGAGGCGTCCAGTGCGGAGAGACGGTCGGGCATGAGCCGATCCTTACACAGTGAAAGACTGCCCGGTGTGGGTGATGACTCGACGATTTCGCCGAAGGACCGCTTCCTGACCGTGTACGGCCGGAAGCCGGTGCTCGAGGCGCTGGCGGACGACGGCCTGCGCGTGGACAAGGTGATCCTCGCCGACACCGCTCGCGGCCCCGGCGCCGCCGAGATCCAGCGCGCGGCGAAGGCCGCCGGCGTGCCGGTGCAGCGCGCCAGCGCCCACCGGGTCAAGGTCCTCGCCGGCAACGGCAAGCAGGACCAGGGCGTGCTCGCCGACGTCGTCGCCCCGCGGATGCGAGCGCTTTCCGCGGCGCTGGCCGACCGGCGGCCGCCGGCGCGGGTGCTGCTGCTGGACGGCATCACCACACCCGCCAACGTCGGCATGATCCTGCGGACGGCGACCGCGGCCGGGCTGGAGGGCGTGATCGTGCCGCGGCGCGGCGTCGCGGCGCTGGACCCGCTGGTGGTCAAGGCTTCGGCCGGGGTGGCGTTCCGCGCTCCGGTGCTGCGGTGCGGCTCGGCGCGCGAGGCGGCGGAGCAGCTCACCGAAGCCGGCTACGGGCTCTACGCGCTGGGCGCGTCGGCGCGCACGACGGTGTTCGACGTCGACCTGCCGCAGCGCGCGGCGTTCGTCCTCGGCGGCGAGACGGCCGGGGTCGGGCCGGAGGTCGGCGAGCTCGTCACCGAGTGGCTGTCGATCCCGATGCCGGGCGAGGTCGAGTCGCTGAACGTCTCGGCGGCCGCCGCGGTGGTGTCGTTCGAGCTGGTCCGCCGCGCGCGCTGACCGCTACCCCGCGGGGAACAGCACGGCGAGCTCGTCGAGCGTTTCGCTGACCGACCGGTGGTGGACGCCGACCATGCCCGCCTGGACGGCGCCGCGGATGTTCGTCGCGGAGTCGTCGACGAACGCGCAGCGCGCGACGGGCAGCCCGAGCCGGTCGGCGGCGATCAGGTAGACGGCCGGGTCCGGTTTGGCCACGCCGACCTCACCGGAAAACACCAGGGCGTCGAAATAGTCGAACATGGTGTTCTTGACCTCGTCCGACGCACCGGGGGCGTTGGACAGCAGCGCGGTGCGGACGCCGCGCTCGCGTGCGGCCGCCAGGTATTCGTAGAACCGGCCGGCGTCGGGATCGGTGAGAACTCCGGCGAAATCGACCAACAGCCCTTTCAGCACCCGGCACACCATAGCCGTGGCGGTGAAGCGTGTCGCGCCGAGTGGTCGGCTTACCGTATCCGCAGTCATGAATCCATGTTTCGGCGATTTTCGCCCGGATCGTGCGATTCCTGGTTCTTTTTCGGCCCGTTCCGGCCTCTAAGCGAAAGCCGAGTCAGGGAGGGCAGGAAATGATCGAGGAACACCGGTTGCGGACACTGGCCGACTGCGAGGTGCCCCGCCGCGCGGACCGTCCACAAGGGGTGACACCGAGGGAGCACGACCGCGCCCGCGGCCCGGAGCCGAGGCAGCCGGAGGCGGGCGAGGTGGGTCACCTGCTGAACATGCTGCTGGAGGCCTACGACGGCCGCCGCCCGGTGGCGCAGGTCCGCGCGCTGGTGGCGCCGGAGGTGTACGCGGGATTGAGCGGGCCACGCGGACCTCGGCCACGGCACCGGACGCAGACGATCCACACGTGCACGCCGGCCCCGGAGGTGGTCGAGGCGTGTGCCCGCGTGGAGGCGGACGGCCGGTCGTTCGCGTTGGCGGCGCGGTTCACGCGGACGCCGACGGGGTGGCGGTGCGAGCGGTTCGCGCTGCTGAAGCCGCACCAGCCGGCGAAACCGATCCGGCGGGTGGCGTGACGCGGGAAGCTGGGGGCCGCTCGCCGCCGAGAAAGCGCTGGTGGGCCGGCCCGGGCGCTCGCCACGCTGATGCGAGGCCGGCGGAATCATGCCCCTCTCCGCTATTCGAGGGACCGCGGCTGGCGCGGTCCCTCGAACCGGCGTCGGCGTGGTGGCCGGGCGCTCGAAGCCGCCTACGGCACCGCGGGCGGCAGCACGCTCGTCCTAACTGCCGTTGGTCACCGGCAAGGTCGACAAGCCACGCAAGGTCGTCGTCGGGTTCCAGGCCGGGTCGGCCGCCAGGCTCAGGTCCGGGCGGCGGCGGGCCAGCTCGCGGAACGCGATCCGGGCCTCCAACCGGGCCAGCGGTGCCCCCAGGCAGAAGTGGATGCCCTGGCCGAACGCCAGGTGCCGCCCCGGCTCGCGTGCCGGGTCGAACGTGTCCGGCGACGGTCCCGTTGCCGGGTCGTGGTTGGCCGCTCCGATCAGGACGATCAGCTGGCTGTTCTCCGGTACCTCCAGTCCGGCCAGCGTGGTGTCGCGCAGGGCCGTGCGGGCCGTCAGCTGGACCGGGGAGTCGTAGCGCAGCACCTCCTCCAGCACCCGCGCCGCGTTCTCGCCCTCCGTGCCCAGCGGCTTCAAACCCTCCGGGCCGCTCAGCAACGCCAGGACGCCGTTGCCGATCAGGTTCGTCGTCGTCTCGTGGCCGGCGATCAGCAGGAGCGTCAGCGTCACCAGCAGCTCGCCCTCGCTGAGGACGTCCCCCGCGTCCGAGACCGCCACCAGTGCCGACAACAGGTCCTCGCCCGGCTCGCGGCGCCGCTCGGCCGCCAGCGCACGGAAGTACGCCACGAACGATTGGCGGGCCTTGATCGCCGGCTCGGCCGTGCCCGGGTGCTGCAGGAGCGGGGGGTCCAGCGCCCGCGCCATCGCGTGCGACCACTCCGCGAACCGCTCGCGGTCGTCCAGCGGCACGCCGAGCAGTTCCGCGATCACCTCGACCGGCAACGGCTTCGCGAGCGACGTCATGAGGTCGCATTCGACCGGCGCGCGGTCGAGCAACTCCGCCGCGATCTCCTCGATGCGCGGGGTGAGCTGCTCCACCATCCGCGGCGTGAACGCCTTCGCCACCAGCCGGCGCAGGCGGGTGTGGTCCGGCGGGTTCAGCGACAGGAACCCCCGGACCACGCGTCCCGCTTCGTCGACCGGCTGGTCCGGGAGGCGGTCCGCCGGATCCAGGTACTCGGGTTCCGGGTGGCCGAACGCCGGGTCGCGCAGCACCTGCGTGGCCTCCGCGAAGCCGCTGACCACGAACATCCGCTCGGCGACGGCCGCCACCGGATGGCGCTCGCGCCAGCTCCGGTAGTGCGGGTACGGGTCCGGCCGCCGCTCGGCGCCGAACAGCGCGAAGAACTCCTGTGAATCCGCCGATGTCACCCGAAAACCCCCCGTAACCGACACCGGGGCGGGGGGCCGAGCCCCCCGCCCCCGGGGGTAAACACCGGTGCGCGAAGGGGGGCCGGAGTTAGCATCTTTTGGGCGGGGCGCGGGGCGGCGCGCCGGGGGCGGC
>NZ_JBEXMD010000045.1:0-83480 GCF_040610315.1 Amycolatopsis sp. NPDC004169 | reverse complement strand
GTCAAGGCGGGAAAGCGTGCCTTGACAACCTGCCGCCGGCCGTGTTTTGGCTTCGGATCGGGGTTGCGGGGGGTCTGGGTTCCGTTGTGGTCCTGTTGGGCCTTCCCCTTGCGTTCGGCCCCTTGCGGTGGTCCTCTTGCTTTGTTCAGAGTCTGGGGTCCACCGGGTCCGATTCCAGTGCGAGCACGGCGAACACGCACTCGTGTACCCGCCACAGTGGCTCTCCTCGCGCTACGCGCTCCAGTGCCTCCAAGCCCAGTGCGTACTCCCTGAGTGCCAGCATTCGCTTTCTGTTCAGGCCTCGCTTGCGCAACCGCTCCAGGTTCTCCGGCTGTGTGTAGTCCGGGCCGTAGATGATGCGCAGGTACTCGCGTCCTCGGACCTTCACCCCGGGCTGGACCAGCCCTCGGGTTCCGCGGGTCAGGTTGGCTGCCGGCTTGACCACCATTCCCTCGCCGCCCTCTTCCGTCAGTTCCTCCCACCACGAGGTGCCCCGGGCCACCGATGCGTCGTCCAGGAGGTCGACCTCCAGGGTCCGGGTGCGCTGGAAGCGGGGGCCCGTGAGGCCGTCGAGCATCGACAGGTGCCACGCGTGCGGGCGGTCGTGGTAGGCCTTTCCTTCCGAGGCCAGCAGCTGGAACGGTGCCAGGCGGACGCCGTCCAGGCCTTCGGTCGGCCAGCAGTAGCGGCGGTACGCCTTCCGGTAGGCGTCCACTGTGGATGCACGAGACGCCGTTCGGGCCAGCAGGTCGCTCACGTCGATGCCGCGGGCGGCCGCCGTCGTCAACGCTGCCGCCGCTGCGGGGAGGACCGCTTCGGCGGCCGCTCCCACCGATGCGTACTGGTCCGCGATCAGGGAACCCGCCTTTGCGCTCCACGGCAGCAACTCGGCGTCGAGCAGCAGCCAGCCCGAGTTCAGCTCTTCGAACAGTCCCTCTGCCGCCGTGCGTACGTCGGACAAGAGCTCGTTGTTCTGCGCGGCCGCGAAGAACGGGCGGCCGGTCCGGGTGTACACCGCGCCGCCGCCACGGATTCCGAAACGGTGGTACGCCACCTCCTCGTCGCGGCAGACCAGCACCACCGCACGGGAACCCATGTGCTTCTCTTCGCACAGCACGGACTGGACCCCGGCCGACCGGTACTCGGCGAACGCCTCCTCGGGGTGCTCCAGGTAGCCGCCGTGGGCCGATGTCGAGCACGGGGCCATCGTCGGCGGGAGGTACGCCAGCCAGCGCGGGTCGACCGCGAACCGGCTCATCACCTCCAGCGCCGCCGCCGACTGCTCCGCCGAGACGCCGACGCGGCCGTGGTGCGCCGTCTGCACGATCCGCTTTCCGGTGACGTCGGCCAGCTCCAGCACCGCCGGCTCGCGGCCGCCCAGCGGCCGTGCCGCGTCCAGCGGACGGGACGGCTCGTACCAGACCCGGAGCGCCTTCACCGAGACGACTTCGCGCTCCGGGTACCGCAACGCCGTCAGCTTGCCGCCGAACACCGCACCCGTGTCGAGGCACATCGTGTTGTTGACCCACTCCGGCTCCAGCGTCGGCGTGTGCCCGTAGAGGACCATCGCCGAGCCTCGGTAGTCGCGGGCCCACGGGAGCCGCACCGGCAGGCCGTACTCGTCCGTCTCGCCGGTCGTGTCGCCGTACAGCGCCATGCTGCGGACCCGCCCGGACGCGCGTCCGTGGTAGCGCTCGGGCAGCCCCGCGTGCGCCACGACGAGGTTGCCGCCGTCGAGGACGTAGTGCGCGATCAGCCCGTCGCAGAACTCGTGGACGCGGCGGCGGAACTCCTCGCTTTCCGCGCCGAGCTGCTCCAGCGACTCCGCCAGGCCGTGCGCGACGTTGACCTTCCGCCCGTGCAGCGCACGCACCAATTTCTGCTCGTGGTTGCCGCACACGACGAGCGCGTTGCCGGACGACGCCATCGCCATCACGCGCCGGAGCACGCCCGGGGTGTCCGGCCCGCGGTCGACGAGGTCGCCGACGAACACCGCGGTCCGCCCGGCCGGGTGCACGCCGTCGACGTACCCCAGCTCGGCCAGCAGCTCCTCGAGCTCGGCCGCGCAGCCGTGGACGTCGCCGATCACGTCGAACGGCCCGGCCAGCTCGCGCTTGTCGTTGCGCAGCGGCTCGACGACGATCTCGGCCGCGGCCACCTCGGCTTCGGACCGCAGCACGTGCACGCGCCGGAAGCCCTCGCGCTCCAGCGACTTCAGCGACCGCTGCAGCTCGCCGCGCTGCCGCCGGACGACGTGCTCGCCGAAGTCGCGGTCCGGCCGCCCGGTGTTGCGGTCGACGCAGACGCGCAGCGGCAGGTCCAGCACGATCGCCGTCGGCAGCACGTCGTGCTCCTTCGCGAGTTTCACCAGGCTGGCCCGCGAAGCGCGCTGGACGTTCGTCGCGTCGATGACGGTCGTCCGGCCGGCCGCGAGCCGCTTCGCCGCGACGTAGTGCAGCGCGTCGAAGGCGTCGGCGCTGGCCGATTGGTCGTTCTCGTCGTCGGCGACGAGCCCGCGGAAGAAGTCGCTGGAGAGCACTTGCGTCGGCGCGAAGTGCGTGCGCGCGAAGGTCGACTTGCCGGAGCCGGAAGCGCCGACGAGCACGACGAGCGCCATGTCGGGGACGGTCAGCTTCACGCGGCCACCTCCTTTTGGGTGGTGAAGACCGCCAGTTGGGTCGGCGGTCCCGATTCCTGGTCCTCCGGTCCGATCGGCAGGTACCGGACGTCGTAGCCGCGCCGGGTCGCGACGCCGTCCGCCCAGGCGCGGAACTCGGCTCGGGTCCATTCGAACCGGTGGTCGGCGTGCCGGAAATGCCCCGTTGGCAGGAACTCGAACAGCCGGTTGTACTCCGCGTTGGGCGTCGTGACGAGCACCGTGCGCGGCGCCGCGACCCCGAACACCGCGTGTTCGAGGGCAGGCAGCCGCTCTTCGTCGACGTGTTCGACGACCTCCATCAGCACGGCGGCGTCGTACCCGGCCAGCGCCGGGTCCGCGTAGGTCAGCGCGGACTGCCGCAGCGTGACGCGGGAGCCCTCCTTCAGCCGCTTTTCGGCGATGCTCAACGCACTGCTCGACACGTCCACACCGACGATCTCGGTGAACGACCGCTCCTTCGCGAGCACGCGCAGCAGCGCGCCGGAGCCGCAGCCGAGGTCCAGCACCCGCCGGGCGCCCGCGGCCCGCAGCGCGGCGAGCACGCTGCCGTGGCGCTGTGAAGCGAGGCTCTGCGGCTTGTCTGTGACCTCTGCGACCTCCGTGACCAGCGCTTCCGCCTCCGCCGGGACGTCGTCCGCTTCGGCCAGCCGCGAAAGCGCGTACGCCACGACCGGGCGGCGCCGCTCGAGGTAGCGGTTCGTGATGAGCGTGCGCTCGGGGTGCCCGGCGAGCCAGCCGTCGCCGGCGCGCAGCAGCTTGTCGGCCTCGTCCTGGCCGACCCAGTAGTGCTTGTCGCCGTCGAGGGCAGGCAGCAGCACGTAGAGGTGGCGCAAGGCGTCGGCGACGCGCTGGGTGCCGGTGAGCGTCAAGTCGACATAGCGGCTTTCGCCCCACTGCGGGAACTGCGGGTCGAGCGGGATCGGCGTCGCCGAAACGCGCCAGCCGAGCGGCTCGAACAGCTTGTGCACGACCTCGGCCCCGCCGCGAGCGGACAGCGACGGCAGGCGGAGCTCCAGGTCGAAGGGCTCGTCGACCAGTTCGGGCCGCGCGGTGCACCGGCCCGCGAGCGCGGTCGTGAACGCGGCCCGCAGCGCGACCGCGAGGTAGGAGCCCCCGGCGTACGGCCGGTCGTTGACGTACTGGGTCAGCGACGTCCCGCCCCCGCGGACGAGACCGACCGGGTCGATTTCGACGAACAACGCGGCCGTGCAGCGGTCCGGCGCCGCCTCCGGGTAGAAGACGTGCGCGGTGCCGGCCGACAGCGCGACCGACTGCGCCTTCTCCGGGTGCTTGTGCAGGAGGAAGCCCAGATCGGTGGCCGGGTTCCGGGTCGTCGTGATGGTCAGCAACACCGGCTCAGTGTGGCGGAGCGGCCGGCGACCGCGCCCCCGGTTTTCGCGGGTGCGCGGTCACCGGTCGGCTACCTGAGCGGTGTCCCGCCCGAGTTGCGGTAGGCGATCGTCTTGCCGATCAGGTTTCCGCCGTCGGTCTCGACCGTGGTCTGTTCCTGCTGTCCCGCGCCGAACAGGATGGCGGCGACGTGCGCGTCCGCCACCTGGTCCAGGTGCGAGAAGAACCAGTCGACCTTGTCGTCCTGGTAGTGGTTGAGGGTGTTGTTCTGCCTCATGTTGCCCACCGGGACCTGCCACAGGACCACCGGCTTGCCCGTCGACTCGGCCATGGTCTTGTAGAACTTCAGCGTGGCCGCGGCCTGCTGGTCGGTCCAGAACGTGTTCCGGCCGCCGTTCGCCGGCTTCGCGTACCAGCCGGCGTCGCGGTCCGACACGTCGGTGACCAGGAAGTCGGCGTTCTTCGCGCCCAGTTCCGCGTAGTCCTTCACGCACTTCTGGACGTCGTTCTCCCAGTCCCAGCAGGTGAGGTGCAGGCCGGCGCCCGCGTTCGGCGCGTACTTGTGCGCCATCGCGACCAGGCAGGCGGCCAGCCCGGCCGCGCTGTTCTCCTGGGTTCCGCAGTCCGCCGGGTTCGCGGCCTTGACCTGCGCGGGAACCTGGTGCGGGCTGCCGAGGGAGCGGACGTAGCCCCAGAAGTCGGGCTCGAGGTCGATCAGGTCGTGCGAGGTGCCGATCTTCTGGAGGAAGAAGCGGTAGTCGTTCAGGTACCGGGTGAGCAGGTCGGTCCGGTTGATGGCGACGACTTCGCCGGGGCCGTCGCCCTGGCCGGCCGCGTCCCCGAGGTCGCGCAGCGAGTACCAGGTCCAGAGGTACTTCTGCGGGCGCGCCTTGCCCTGGTAGGTGGCCTGGGCCACGTGCTGGTCGCCCCAGGTCACGTAGAAGCCGGGCGCGGTGGTTTCGCCGGTCCAGCAGCCCCACCAGCTCGACCACCCGGCCTTGCAGCGGGCCGCCGTGTAGTAGTCCGATGACGGCGCCGGCTGGCTGTGCACGTAGTTGTAGCGGACGTCGAACGGCGCGGCCGTCGCCGAGGCGTCGTTCATCGAGCCGCCGATGAGCAGCGTGTTGCCGCCCATGAACCGGGTCGTGGAAGCAGCGGCGGTGGTGGCCGGGGCCGTCGATGTCGCCGGCGGGCGGGAGCTGCCCGGGGGCCGGCTCGTCGTCGTCACGCTGGTGCGCGGGGTGGTGGCCGTCGTGGGCGGGGCGGTGCTGCCGACGCTGCCGGCCGGGACGAGCTGCCACTGCTGGTTGGCGCCGCCCCAGTCCCAGAACTGGGTGACGCGGGCCCCGGCGGTCCTGGAGCCGGCCTGGACCTCGAGGGCCATCCCGCTGAACCGGTTGATCAGGCGCACCTGGCCGTCCGGCGACTTCTCCAGGCGGAACTGCTGGTTGGCGCCGTTCAGGTCGTGCCACTGCACCATGGCCGAGCCTGCGGTCTTCGACCAGCGGAAGTCGTCCAGCACGTTGCCGGAGTTGCGGTTCTGCAGCCGGTAGTAGCCGTCACCCGCGTCGATGAACCGCCACTGCTGGTTGGTCCCGTCGTACCGGCCCCACTGGACCACCGCGGCGCCGTCGTTCCTGGCGTAGCCGAAGCCGTCCAGTGCCTGGCCGCTGTTGCGGTTGACCAGGACGTACCAGGACTTCGGGTCGACGGTGTCCGCCGAGGCCGTGCTGACCACGACCACGGAACCGGTCACGACGGACAGGACGACGGCCGCCCAGAAACCCCGGCGCTGGAACAGCCGGCGGCCGCGGTGCCGTCCCGGACGGTCGTGACCGGGCGGCGTGGGTGGGCGAGGGGGCATGTCGTGCTCTCTTTCGGTCGCTGCCTCTGACGCCGGCCGCGCGGCCGGACGGCACTGGGTTGCCGCCGGGTCCGGAAAGGTTGCCGTGATTCCGGCCGCTGCCCGCGCGCCCGGTTTTCCCGGGTGCGACCCTGGAGGCATGAACCGCCTCGCGCACGCGACCAGCCCGTACCTGCTCCAGCACGCGGACAACCCGGTCGACTGGTGGCCGTGGGGGCCGGACGCGCTCGCCGAGGCGAAACGGCGGAACGTGCCGATCCTGCTGTCGGTCGGGTACGCCGCCTGCCACTGGTGCCACGTCATGGCGCACGAGTCGTTCGAGGACGCCGGGACCGCGGCCCTGATGAACGGGAACTTCGTCAACATCAAGGTCGACCGCGAGGAGCGGCCCGACATCGACGCGGTGTACATGGCCGCCACCCAGGCGATGACCGGCCAGGGCGGCTGGCCGATGACGTGCTTCCTGACCCCGGACGGCGAGCCGTTCCACTGCGGCACCTACTACCCGCCGTCGCCGCGGCCGGGGATGCCGTCGTTCCGGCAGCTGCTGGTCGCCGTCACCGAGGCGTGGCAGGAGCGGCCGGACGAGCTGCTCGACGGCGCCAAGCAGATCGTCGCCCACCTCGCCGAGCAGACCGGGCCGCTGCAGGAGTCCGTCGTGGACGAAGCGGTGCTCGCCGGGGCGGTCGGCAAGCTCGAGCAGGAGGCGGACAGCGTCAACGGCGGGTTCGGCCGCGCGCCGAAGTTCCCGCCGTCGATGGTCCTGGAGTTCCTGCTGCGCCACCACGAGCGCACGGGTTCTTCGGTCGCACTGTCTCTTGTGGACAAAACGGCCGAGGCGATGGCCCGCGGCGGCCTGTACGACCAGCTGGCCGGCGGCTTCGCGCGCTACTCCGTCGACGCCGAGTGGATCGTGCCCCACTTCGAGAAGATGTTGTACGACAACGCGTTGCTCCTGCGCTTCTACGCGCACCTGTGGCGGCGCACCGGCTCGGCGACGGCGTTGCGCGTCGCCACCGGAACGGCGGAGTTCCTCTTCGAGAGCTTGCGGACGCCGGAAGGGGGCTTCGCGTCTTCGCTCGACGCGGACACCGAAGGCGTCGAAGGCCTGACGTACGTCTGGACGCCGGAGCAGCTGCGTGAGGTGGTCGGTGACGACTCCGCGGCCGAGCTGTTCGGCGTCACTCCCGAAGGCACCTTCGAGGAGGGGGCCTCGACGTTGCGCCTGTTCGGCGACCTGCCCGAGCCGGTGCGCGTCAAGCTGCTGGAGGCGCGCGCGAAGCGGCCGCAGCCGGGCCGGGACGACAAGGTGATCGCGTCCTGGAACGGCCTGGCGATCACGGCGCTGGCCGAGGCCGGGGTGGCCCTGGATCGTCCACAGTGGATCGAGTGGGCGGTGTCCGCGGCCGAGCTGCTGCTGCGGGTGCACGTCGTCGGCGGACGGCTGCGGCGCAGCTCGCGCGACGGCGTCGCCGGCGAGTCCGCGGGGGTGCTGGAGGACTACGCCTGCGTCGCCGACGGATTACTGGCCCTGCACCAGGCGACAGGGTCGGCGAAGTGGCTCACCGAAGCGACCCGGCTGCTCGACCTGGCACTGGCGCACTTCGCGGACCCGGACGTCCCCGGCGCGTACTTCGACACGGCGGACGACGCCGAGACGCTGGTCCAGCGCCCGGCCGACCCGGGCGACAACGCGAGCCCGTCGGGGGCGTCCGCGCTGGCCGGGGCGTTGCTGACGGCGTCCGCGCTCGCGGGGCACGAGAGTGCCGGCCGCTACCGCGAGGCGGCCGAGCAGGCGCTGCGGCGGGCCGGGGTGCTGGCCGGGCGGGTGCCGCGGTTCGCCGGGCACTGGCTGTCGGTGGCCGAGGCGGCCCAAGCCGGCCCGGTGCAGGTCGCGGTGGCCGGGGCGGACCCGGCGCTGCGGCTGGCCGCGGCCCGTGGCGTGCACGGCGGCGGCATCGTGCTGGCCGGTGAGCCGGACGCACCGGGCGTCCCGCTGCTGGCCGACCGTCCGCTGGTCGCGGGCGCGCCGGCGGCGTACGTGTGCCGGGGGTACGTGTGCGACCGCCCGGTGACGTCGGTCGAGGAGCTCACCGCCCGGCTCTGATCGCCCTGGGTGAACGTCATGTCCAGGTGACGTGCATCGGCGTAACTTCGGTAGCGATGTAATCATGTAATCCGGAGGTACGACATGGGACGCGGATGGCGCGGAAGCCGGGGCTGGCAGCAGGCCGAGGTCCCGCCGGCGGACGACGCGGCCGCCTGGTTCGGCGGCCGCCTGCCGGACGGCTGGTTCACGGGCGCACCGGAGGTGACGGTCGACCGCGAAGAGATCATCGTGGTCGGAGAGCTCCCGCCGCTGACGGAGGAGTACGCGGACGACGCAGCCCGAGCGGCGGCCGAAGAGGGCAGGATCAGCAGGTACCGCGAGGAGACGCGCGACGAGCGCATCGAGATAGCCCGCCAGGCGGAGCACCGCTACCAGCGCAAGGTGTCGTGGGGCGCACGCCTGGGTGGCTCGACGGCCCTGTTCACGACGCATTCGGCCCCGGTGATGACGAGGCTGCGCCAGCCGGAGCGGCTGGTCTTGGACACGCTGGTGGACGCGGGAGTGGCCCGGTCACGCTCGGACGCGCTGGCGTGGGCGGTCCGGCTGGTCGGGCAGCACGCGGACAGCTGGCTGGGCGAGCTGCGCGAAGCGATGACGAAGGTCGACGACCTGCGCGCGAAGGGTCCGGACCTGGGGTGAGGTGATGGGGTGCCGCCACCTCGGGCGGCATCCCGTGCCTGTGCCTCGCAGCCCGCAGGGCAAGCCGGCCGGACCGTGCCGGGAGCACAGCAGGTGGAGCGAGCCGCTGGGTGCTGCCCCCTCGACGGCACCCAACGACCCCGCTATTCACAGCGGAGCAAGCTGCGCGGTGCCGCCCCCTCGGTGGCACCCCGCGGCCCGCTCACCCCGCCTCAATCCGCGACCAGCACCGGTCTCCGCAACCCCGCTCCCGGCTCCCGCTGCCGTCGCAGGAACCACGCCCCGGGCGCTGTTCCGGTTGCCCCGTGCCCGGAACGGCTCAGCCACACCGGAGCCGGTCGTTCGAGGCGGCCCGCGGCCCGCGGGTCCTTGCCCGCTTCCCCGCAGCTCAAAGCCCGGCCTTTCCCCGGATCGGGGGAAGCCGGAGAGCGGGGTGGTCCGTGCGGAAGGCGTGGCTCAGCCACCGGGAAACATCGAAAGTTCGGCGGTCCGGCCGCCGGGAGGCGCTCAACGAGCGAGGGCGCGCACGCCCTTTCGGATCGACATGCCGCGATCATGGCAGCCGGTTCGGCGGTCGCGCAAGCCTGGACCTGGAGCCGGTTGCCCGCTTAGAGTTTCGTCGTGCCCGCGGTCCGTGCCGCGGTTCCGCCGTCGCACCAGGTACTCCCGTGAAGGAAGTGTCCATGGACGGCAGGTTCACCCGGCGGCAGCTGATCAAGGGCGGCCTCGCGGTCGCGGCGATGCCGCTGCTCCCGGTCTTGCCCGGGTCACCGGCTTCGGCGGCGCCCCGCATCGACGTCCCCACGCTCCCGTGGCCCGCGGCGAACGACATCGTCGCGAACACGACGATCCCGGTCTTCCCGGACCGCAGTTTCCCGATCACCGGTTACGGCGCGAAGAACGACGGCAAGACCGACAACACCGCGGCGATCAAGAAGGCGATCGAAGCCTGCAACGCGGCCGGCGGCGGGCACGTCATCGTGCCGTCCGGCGGCAGTTTCCTCACCGGTGCCATCTACCTGAAGAGCAACGTCGACCTGCACCTCGAATCCGGCGCGGTGCTGAAGTTCAGCGGCGACGCGGCGAAGTTCCCGAACGTCCTGACCCGCTACGAAGGCATCGAGTGCGTCAACCACTCGCCGATGGTCTACGCCTACCGGGAAAAGAACATCGGCCTCACCGGCAGCGGCACGCTCGACGCGGCGGCGACGTCGTCGTGGAACAAGGGCAGCGATCGTGCCTACCTGGAAACGCTGGTGGACAAGGGAATCGCGCCCGAGAAGCGGGTGGTGCCGGGCTCGGGCCACACCATGCGGTCGGCCTTCGTCGAGCCGTACGCCTGCGAAAACGTGCTCATCCAAGGCATCACGCTCAAGAACTCCATGTTCTGGCAGCTGCACCCCACGCTGTGCCGCAACGTTACCGTCGACGGCGTCAGCACCGATCCCAGCACCGCGCACAGCAACACCGACGGCTGCGACCCGGAGTCGTGCGACCACGTCGTCATCTCGAACTGCACCCTGGGCGCGCACGACGACAACATCGCGATCAAGTCCGGGCGCGACGCCGACGGGCGGCGGGTGAACGTCCCGTGCCAGAACCTCGTCGTCGTCAACTGCGTGATGAACGGCAACTGGGGCGCGATCACCTGCGGCAGCGAGCAGACCGGCGGGGTCCGCAACGTCTACGCCTACCAGCTCACCGTGAAGGGCGACACGAAGTTCGCGCTGTACGTGAAGTCCAACACCCTGCGCGGCGGGTTCTCCGAGAACATCAACCTCGACAGCGTCTCCGGCACCTTCGCGCGGAACTTCGTGTACGTGACGTCCACCTACAACAGCCAGACCGGCAGCCACGTCCCGTCGTTCGGGCCGTTCGCGATCAGCAACTGCTCGAGCACGAAGATCGCCGGCAAGACGTTCGACGTCAGCGGGCTTTCGAACGCCCACGTGCACGGGTTCGCCGTGGCGAATTCCACGTTTAAGGGCGTCTCGGACACGTCCAACACGCTGAAGTACGTGGACAACGCCAGCTTCACGAAGGTGACGGTCAACGGCAAGCCGATCTGAACCTGCGGGATCGGCGGCGCTGCGGCAGGCTTACTACCAACGAGTAGGAAGCCTGCCGTTCGTCCTTTCCGGAGGTAGCCGTGGACGTCCCCGAAGTGCCATCGAAGGTGGATCCGGACGCACTGACCGCCGTCCTCGACGGCCGCTGGGCCGAGCTGCGCCGCGGGGTGCGGGCGCAGATGGCCGAGACGAAGTTCCGGGACCCGGTCGCCCTCGACGTCGAGGCGCACCGCGCCCAGGTGCTCGACCAGCTGCGCGCGCTCGCCGAAACCGACCGTCCCGCCCTGGGCTTCGACCCGGCCTACGGCGGCGGTGGCGACGTCGGCGGCTCGGTGACGTCGTTCGAGATGCTCGGCTACGGCGACCTGTCGCTGATGGTGAAGGCCGGCGTCCAGTGGGGCCTGTTCGGCGGCGCCGTCCAGCTGCTCGGCACCGAGCGCCACCACGAGCGGTACCTGCGCGGGATCGTGGACCTCGACGTGCTGGGCTGCTTCGCGATGACCGAGCACGGCCACGGTTCCGACGTCCAGCACCTGGGCACCACGGCGACCTTCGCGGACGGCGGCTTCGTGATCAACACCCCGGACGCCATGGCCCGCAAGGAGTACATCGGCAACGCCGCCCGCGACGGGCGGCTGGCGGTGGTCTTCGCGCAGCTCATCACCGGCGGGGAATCGCGGGGGGTGCACGCGTTCCTCGTCCCGATCCGCGACGAGGAAGGCGCGCCGATGCCCGGGGTGTCCATCGAGGACTGCGGGCCGAAGGCGGGCCTGAACGGCGTCGACAACGGACGGCTGGGCTTCGACAACGTCCGGGTGCCGCGCGAGGCCCTGTTGAACCGCTTCGGCGACGTCGCCGAGGACGGGACCTACTCCAGCCCGATCGAAAGCGACAGCCGCCGGTTCTTCACCATGCTGGGCACGCTGATCCGCGGCCGGGTCAGCGTCGGCGGCAGCGCGGGCAGTGCCACCAAACGCGCGCTCGCCCTGGCCGTCCGCTACGGCGAACGCCGCCGCCAGTTCATGAAGCCGGACGGCGACGAGGTCGTCATCCTCGACTACCTCGGCCACCAGCGGAAGCTGCTGCCGGCGCTGGCGAAGACGTACGCACTGCACTTCGCCCAGGAAGAGCTGGTGTCGAAGCTGCACGACATCGACGCGTCGGCGCCCGAGGAGGAGCAGCGCGAACTGGAATCGCGCGCGGCAGGCATGAAGGCCCTCAACACCTGGCACGCGACGGCGACGATCCAGGCGGCCCGTGAGGCGTGCGGTGGCGCGGGGTACCTGGCCGAGAACATCCTGCCGGGCCTGAAGGCCGACACGGACGTCTTCACGACGTTCGAAGGCGACAACACGGTGCTGCTGCAGCTGGTCGCGAAGGGCCTCCTGACCAGCTACAAGCAGGACTTCGAGGACCTCTCGCCGCTGGCGACGGCCCGGTTCTTCACCGACCAGGTGGTCAACACGCTCCTGGAGCGCACCTCGGTCCGCAAGGCGCTCGAGTCGCTCACCGACGGATCCGATGCGGACGTCTTCTTCCGCCGCGAGTGGCAGCTGAAGCTGTTCGAAGACCGCGAGCAGCACGTCGTCGAGGGGGTGGCGAAGCGGCTGCGCAAGGCGGCCGCCGACCCGTTCGGCGTGTTCAACGCGGCGCAGGACCACGTGCTGCGCGCAGGCCGGGTCCACGTCGAGCGCCTGGTGCTGGAGGCGTTCGCGGCGGCCGTCGAACGCTGCGAAGACCCGGATGCCCGGGCGCTGCTCGAACGCGTCTGCGACCTGTACGCGCTGTCGGCGATCGAAGAGGACCTGGCGTGGTTCCTGGGCCACGGCCGTCTGACGGCGTCGCGCGCGAAGGCCGTCACGTCGGCGGTGAACCGGCTGT
The DNA here is from genome assembly GCF_040610315.1 of Amycolatopsis sp. NPDC004169. Lineage (NCBI taxonomy): Bacteria > Bacillati > Actinomycetota > Actinomycetes > Pseudonocardiales > Pseudonocardiaceae > Amycolatopsis > Amycolatopsis sp. NPDC004169. The sequence goes on along the minus strand of NZ_JBEXMD010000045.1, from coordinate 70,908 downwards.
GCGCCGAGCTGCGGCCGCACGCGCGCACGCTGGTGGACGCGTTCGCGATCCCGGAGCAGTTCCTCGCCGCGCCGATGCTGGCGTCCTGATCGGCCGTTTCGGGCGTTTCCCTGGTGGCGGAGCCCCGGTCGGCCCGGCATCGTTCGGCGTTCAGTAGCCGCGATCACCGAGCCCCGGGTGGCTTCCGCCGCGGGGTGACCCGGGCGGGTGGCCGGTATCGGGGACCGGCCACCCGCCCGGGAGCTCTCAGGAGCGGCGGTTCTTGCGGTCGTCGTCGGTGACCTCGAACTGCTCCTTGCGGACCTTGCCGGACACGGTCTGCTCGTCGCTGACCGTCTCCTTCCGCAGGCGTGCCCGTTCGACCGGCACGGTCTCCTTGCGCACCACGGGTTTCTCCGCGTGCAGGACCACGTCCTGCTCGGCCTCGCCGATCTCGGCCCGGCTGCCGTCGGCGCGGGTGATCGGCTCGCGTTCGATCCGGACCTCTTCGTGCCGCACCGGCACGGTGACCTGCTGCTCTTCGGTGACGACGTACTTGCGCAGCCGCACGTGCCCGGTCTCGACCTGCTCGGTGCCGACGTTCAGCCGTTCCTCGGAGCGCGTCATGGCCCGGTCGTCGTGCTTGCCGCCCATGGCGGCGCGGCCGCGGTCGGTGCCTCGTTCCGTGCCCCGGTCCGCGCCGCGGTCTGTGCCGCGGTCCATCCGCCCGTCCGCCGAGGTGCGCGGCACGGGCAGCCCGTAGTGCTGGTAGAGCTGCGTGCTCTCCTCGGGGGAGAGGTGCCCGTCGGCGTCGATGCGGGGCGCGTCGGAGACGCGGTCCTTGTCCACCTGGACGTGGACGCCGTCCCGGTCGGTGTGCGCGCCGGTGAGCGGGACGAAGCTTTCCTTGGTGCCGAACAGGCCGGTCTTGACGGTGATCCACTCGGGTTGGTGCGTCGCGTCGGCGAGGTAGACGTTGCCGACCTTCCCGAGCTTGTTGCCGTCCGGGTCGACCACGGCGCTGTCGATGAGTTCTTCTGGCTGCAGGGTCCTGGCCATCGCGGTCGTGCTCCTTCCACGCGTCGATTGCTTGATCAGCTTCACCGTCGGCCGCGCCGCCGGGCCCGGCAACCGTCGTGGTGTTCCCGTGGGTGACCCCTGAACGTGAGCGTTTGAAGCGCCGCCGACGGGCCACGCCCACGACCGTCCGCAGGTCGGGCGCGGTGCCGCCGGCGTGATCGGCCGCGGTGGCGGGGACGCGAAGGTGTGGACCTGATTTCGCCGTGACCGGCGTCACCCGGGGCGCTGTCACAACCTCGCCGCCGGAGTCGTCAAGGGGGTGAAGCAGACGACGGAAGGGGAACGGCCATGGAAGCCCGGATCAACGTGTTCGAGAACGAGGTCACCGGCAAGTTCGTCAAGCGGCTGATCGCGGCGTCCCGCCCGGTGGAGGAGTCGTCGCTGCCGCACGCGACGCAGGAGCTGGTCAAGATCCGCGCGAGCCAGATCAACGGCTGCGGGATGTGCCTCGACATGCACACGAAGGACGCGGCGGCGGCCGGCGAGACGCCGGTCCGCCTGGCGATGGTGGCGGCGTGGCGCGAAGCGGTGGTGTTCACCGAGGCGGAGCGCGCGGCCCTGGCGCTGGCGGAGGAGGGGACCCGGCTGGCGGACACGCACACCGGCGTCACCGACGAGACGTGGGCGGCGGTCCGCAAGCACTACGACGACGAGCAGATCGGCGCGCTGGTCGCCCTGGTGGCGACGATCAACGCGTGGAACCGGCTCAACGTGATCGCCCGCAACCCGGCGGGCGAGTACCAGCCGGGGATGTTCGGCTGAGCGGGACTTTCACCGCCGCGCGGCCGTCAGTCCAGCTTGGATGGTGACGATCGCGCGGAGGTGTAACCCCTCAAAGTGGCATGCCACTGTGGACACTGCCCGCCGTGGAACGGTTGACTGCCGGGACGGGTGACGTTGTCCAAACCATCGGGTGATGTCGATAAAGGATCGCGCGGAGTCGCCCGACAATTTTACCATGATGAAAAAGACGCTCTTCGCAGCCGCAGTCATCGGTGGTGCCATGCTCGCTGTTGCCGCGCCGGCTTCCGCCGGTGAGGGTCACCACCCGGGCGGCGGCATCAGCATCGGCGACAACCTCTGCGCGGCTCCGTGGCAGTGGAACGGTCCCATCGAGGCGCTGCACACGGGCCACGCGCCCGCGTACGCAGCCTGCAACAACAACTCCACCGGCGGCGGTCACGGTGGCATCAGCATCCTGAACAACGCGTGCCTGCTGCCCTGGCAGTGGAACGGCCCGCTGGAGCTGCTGACGGTGGACCACAACCCGTCGTACGTGGCCTGCAACGGCAACAGCGCGGGCTGACCGGAGTTCCCGCCGCCGGTGGTTGATTGAGTGTGCATCAGCCAACTGCGGCCCGGACAAAGCGAAAGCGCGGCCATTCACTCGATGACGAGTGAATGGCCGCGCTTTCGTGCTGCCGTTCGGGAATCGCTCAGGCGTACATGGCCAGCCAGATCGCGATGTAGTGCGACACCGCCGCCAGCACCGTGCACGCGTGGAAGAATTCGTGGTACCCGAAGGTGTCCGGCCAGTGGTTCGGCCACTTCACGGCGTAGAACACCGCGCCCAGCGTGTAGAACAGCCCGCCGACGCACAGCAACACCAGCGCCGCGACCCCGGCGTGCGTGGCCAGCTCCGGGAACACGAACACCGCGACCCAGCCCAACGCGATGTAGATCGGCACCCCGAGCCAGCGCGGTGCGTGCGGCCACAGCATCTTCAGCGCCACGCCCGCGATCGCGCCGCCCCACACGATCGACAGGATCACGTAGCCCGTCGGCTTCGACATCGCCAACAAGGTGAACGGTGTGTAGGTGCCCGCGATGAACAGGAAGATCATCGAGTGGTCGGCGCGCTTCATCCACTTGTACGCGCGGGGGCTCCAGAAGCGGCGGTGGTACAGCGCGCTCACGCCGAACAGGCCCAGCACCGTCAAGCCGTACACCGAAGTCGCCAGTGTCGCGACCGGGGACACCGTGGACGCGGCCAAACTGATCAGCGTGGCGGCCGCCGCGAGGGCGCCGAAGAAGGTCCAGAAGTGGATGTGCCCGCGCAGCCGGGGGCGGAGGTCCACTACGGGCTCGGGTGGTTCCGTCGTCAGGCTCACGCATCCAGGTTACGGCAGCGTAGGTTCTCCAGCAGTGCTCAAGTCACACGCCTCACACCGGGGTGCGTAGGCTTGCTCGACGTGAGTGTTCGCTCGTTCTTGTCCGACGTCGTGTACAGCGCCTACGGCAGGCGCCTCATCCAGCAGGCCGCCGGGCGGCATCCCCGGCACATCGCCATCATGCTGGACGGCAACCGCCGGTGGGCCCGGGAAGCGGGCTTCACGGACGTTTCGGACGGTCACCGCGCCGGGGCGAAGAAGATCGCGGACTTCCTGAGCTGGTGCCAGGAAGCCGACGTCGAGGTCGTCACCATGTGGCTGCTGTCCACCGACAACCTCAACCGCGACCCGGACGAGCTCACGCCGCTGCTGAAGATCATCACCGACGTCACCGACGAGCTCGCCGGGCCGGGGACGCCGTGGCGGCTGCGGATCGTCGGCGCGCTCGACCTGCTCCCCGCCGAGGTCGCGAAGCGGCTGAGCGAGGCCGCCGCCCGCACCGAAGGCCGGTCCGGGATGGAGGTCAACATCGCCGTCGGCTACGGCGGGCGCCAGGAGATCGCCGACGCCGTGCGCAAGCTGCTGCTGCAGCACGCCGACGAGGGAACGTCCATTCACGAGCTGGCGAAGATCCTCGACGTCGACCACATCTCCGAGCACCTCTACACCTCGGGCCAGCCGGACCCGGACCTGATCATCCGCACCTCCGGTGAGCAGCGGCTTTCCGGCTTCCTGCTGTGGCAGTCCGCGCATTCGGAGTTCTGGTTCACCGAGGCCTACTGGCCCGCCTTCCGGCGGGTCGACTTCCTGCGTGCCATGCGCGACTACGCCTGGCGGCACCGCCGGTTCGGCTCCTGAAGCACCGCCAAAGCCGCTGGTCAAGGCCCCGAGGAACACTCACGGTTGATTTCGGACGACCGACGGTGAGATGACGATCTGGCGAATCACCGTGTTGGCTCCCTGCGCGGCGCCGGATTCGTGGGTACCTTCCGAGGTGAGGGCACGCGTTCCGTGCGGGTCCTCGCGGGAGGCCCTGGTCGTGGCGGTGATCGAGGGGGCGGCTCAGCCGCCCACGAGACGCTCGAGGGGGCCGGCACCCGGCCCTCGTGGCCGCGCCACCTGACGCACAGTCAGGAGGAGTGGTCCAGCCAGGGAGGTGCCCGGCCCAGCGAGTGCGGGCGTGAGGTGCACGCGCCCTCGAGGGAGATGCCGTCGTGACTGCGCAGCGTTTGCCCCGTAAGGCCTCTGGCCACTCTTCGACCGGTGCCGTTTCCGGCCCGGAGAAAGCGCCCGTATCCCAGCAGCACATGTACGTGCTCGACACGTCGGTCCTCCTGTCGGACCCGTGGGCGGTCACCCGCTTCGCCGAGCATGCCGTCGTGCTTCCGCTGGTCGTCATCAGTGAACTGGAGGCGAAGCGCCACCACCCGGAGCTGGGCTGGTTCGCCCGGGAATCCCTGCGCATGCTCGACGACCTGCGCCGGCAGTACGGCAGGCTCGACGCGCCGCTCCCCATCGGGGACCACGGCGGCACGCTGCAGGTGGAGCTGAACCACTCGGACCCGTCGGTGCTCCCGTCCGGGTTCCGGACCGACTCCAACGACCACCGCATCCTCGCCTGCGCGCTCAACCTCGCGGCCGAGAACCAGGCGGTCACGCTGGTGACGAAGGACATCCCGCTGCGGGTCAAGGCCGGGGCCGTCGGCCTCGAGGCGGACGAGTACCGCGCGCAGGAAGTGACGCCGTCGGGCTGGACCGGCATGGCGGACGTCGACGTCCAGCAGGAAGTGCTGGACACGCTGTTCGGCGGCAGCACCGTCGACCCCGTCGAGTGGGGCATGGACGAGCTCGCCGAGCTGCCCTGCCACACCGGGCTGCGGCTGCTCGCGGGCAGCTCCAGCGCGCTCGGGCGGATCACGGCGGACAAGCGCATCCGGCTGGTCCGGGGCGACCGCGAGGCGTTCGGCCTGCACGGCCGCAGCGCCGAGCAGCGCGTCGCGCTCGACCTGCTGCTCGACTCCGACGTCGGGATCGTGTCGCTGGGCGGCCGGGCAGGCACCGGCAAGTCGGCGCTCGCCCTCTGCGCCGGCCTCGAAGCGGTCATGGAACGCCGCCAGCACCGCAAGGTCGTGGTGTTCCGGCCGGTCTACGCGGTCGGCGGCCAGGACCTCGGCTACCTGCCCGGGTCCGAGAGCGAGAAGATGCAGCCGTGGGCGCAGGCGGTGTTCGACACCCTCGGCGCGCTGGTCAGCCAGGACGTCCTCGACGAGGTCTTCGACCGCGGCATGCTCGAGGTGCTCCCGCTGACCCACATCCGCGGCCGCTCGCTGCACGACACGTTCGTGATCGTCGACGAGGCGCAGTCCCTGGAGCGCAACGTCCTGCTCACGGTGCTGTCGCGGCTCGGCACGGCGTCCCGCGTGGTGCTCACGCACGACGTCGCCCAGCGTGACAACCTGCGCGTCGGCCGGCACGACGGCGTCTCGGCGGTGATCGAGAAGCTGAAGGGTCACCCGCTGTTCGCGCACGTCACGCTGACGCGCTCGGAGCGGTCCCCGATCGCGGCGCTGGTCACCGAGATGCTGGAAGACCACGGCTGAGGCGGCTCCGGGGCGGCGCACCCGCGCCGCCCCGGTTCGTCACCAGCCTGAGGGGAGCGGGCGGCCCTCGGCGAACCCGGCCGCCGACTGCACACCCAGCACCGCACGCTCGTGGAACTCCTCCAGCGTGCGCGCGCCCGCGTAGGTGCACGAAGAACGCACGCCGGAGCCGATCGAGTCCAGCAGGTCCTCGACACCGGGGCGCTGCGGGTCGAGGGCCATCCGCGACGACGAGATGCCCTCCTCGAACAGCGCCTTCCGGGCGCGGTCGAACGAGTTGTCCGTGCGCGTCCGCGCGCCCACCGCGCGCTTCGACGCCATGCCGAACGACTCCTTGTAGGGGCGGCCCTGCTCGTCGAACCGCAGGTCGCCGGGGGATTCGTAGGTGCCGGCGAACCACGAGCCGACCATCACCGCGGACGCGCCGGCGGCCAGCGCCAGCGCGACGTCCCGCGGGTGGCGGACCCCGCCGTCGGCCCAGACGTGCTTGCCCAGCTCGCGGGCGGCGGCCGCGCACTCGGCGACCGCGGAGAACTGCGGGCGGCCAACGCCGGTCATCATCCGGGTGGTGCACATCGCGCCCGGCCCGACGCCGACCTTGACGACGTCCGCGCCGGCCTGGATCAGGTCGCGCGTGCCCTCGGCGGTGACCACGTTCCCGGCAACCACCGGGACCTGCGGCGACACCGATCGGACGGCCTTCAGCGCGGCGATCATCTTCTCCTGGTGCCCGTGCGCGGTGTCGACGACCAGGACGTCGACGCCCGACTTCAGGACCGCGTCGGCCTTCGCCGCGACATCGCCGTTGACGCCGACCGCGGCGGCGACGCGCAGCCTGCCCGCGTCGTCGACGGCCGGGGTGTAGATCTCCGCGCGCAGGGCGCCGACCGCGGTCAGGACGCCCGCGAGCCTGCCGTCGGTGTCGAGGCCGAGCGCGAGCTGGGCGCCGTGGCTGTTGAGCAGCTCGAACACTTCACGCGCCGGCGTGGCCAGCGGGACCGCGACCGTCGCCGGCTGCGCGACGTCGGCGAGCCGCGCGAAGCGGTCGACGCCCGCGCAGGCCGCTTCGTCGACGATGCCGACCGGGCGGCCTTCGCCGTCCACGACGACCACGGCGCCGTGCGCCCGCTTGTGGACCAGGTTGAGGGCGTCGGCGACCGCGTCACCGCCGGTGAGCACCAGCGGGGTGTCCCACACCGGGTGCCGGCTCTTCACCCAGCCGACGATCTCCGCGACCGCTCCGGGATCGACGTCCTGGGGGAGCACGACCAGCCCGCCGCGGCGGGCGACGGTCTCGGCCATCCGGCGGCCGGCGACCGCGGTCATGTTCGCGACCACGATCGGGATGGTGGCGCCGGTGCCGTCCGCGGTGGCGAGGTCGACGTCGAAGCGGGACTCCACGTCCGAACGGTTCGGCAGCAGGAACACGTCGTCGTAGGTCAGGTCGTGGGCGGGCCGGTGGCCGTCGAGGAAACGCACGAGTCACCAGACTACCCGGCGGCCCCGTGGCAGGATCGGTGGCATGAGCCGCCGCGACCGGGACGCCGAGGGACGGGCACGCAACGCACGGCCGCGCGACGGCCTCGGCCGGCCGCTGCCGTACGGCTCGGACGGCGTCGAGCGGCAGCCGGAGGGTATCGAGCGCACCCCGGCGCAAACGCTTGCGGAGGCGCAGCGGCTGCTCGACGACGGCAAGCCGTTCCACGCGCACGAGGTGTTCGAGGACGCCTGGAAGACCACCGACGGCCCCGACCGCGAGCTGTGGCGCGGCCTGGCGCAGCTCGCCGTCGGGCTGACGCACGCGGCCCGCGGCAACAACGTCGGCGCGGTGTCCCTGCTGGAACGCGGGGCGGCGAACATCGAGCCGTTCCGGGCCGAGCCACCGCACGGCATCGACGTCGCCGGGCTGGAGGAGTGGGCGCTGGCGCTGGCGGAAGAGGCCAAGCAGCGCGTCCGGGTCTCGCCGAGCGCGCCGCGGCTGACGTGCTGACGGCGCTGGGGGCCGCGATCATCGCGGCGGTCGCGTCCCTGGTCGGCGTGACGCTGGGCGCGCTGGTCGAACCGCTGAAGCTCAACGCGGCGCGGCGGGCGAAGGTGCGCCAAGACCGCGCCGACCGCTGCGGCCGGTTCATCGAGGCCGGCGCCCGGGCGCGGCAGCACCTGGTCAGCATCAGCGTCAGCTACCGCCAGAAGGCGGCCGAGCGGGTCTCGGGCTACGAAGACGAGTACTACACGGCGCGGGCGGAGATGCGGTCACTGCTCGGCCTCCTGGTGATGAGCGGACCGGACGAGCTGGTCGACGCGGCCAAGGAGGTCCGGCGGAAGGACATGGACCTCCACCACGTCCGGCACGCACCGGACGACGACGGCGAGTTCACCCGGGTCGTGCTGCCGACCCCGGTCCGGGAAGCCGTGGTCGCGCTGGACCGGGCGATCGAGGAGTTCGCCCTCGTCGCCCGGAAGCACACGTCCTAGGGTTGCTCCCAGCCGTCCGACGCCGACTTCTCGGCGCCGATCGTGGTGCCTTCGCCGTGTCCGGTGTGGACCTTCGTCGCCTCCGGGAGCGCGAAGAGCTTCTCGCGGATGGACCGCACGATCGTCGGGTAGTCCGAATAGGACCGGCCGGTGGCGCCGGGGCCGCCGTGGAACAGCGTGTCGCCGGTGAACACGACGCCCAGCTCGGCCGCGTACAGGCAGACCGCTCCGGGTGCGTGCCCCGGCGTGTGGATGACGCGGAGCTCGGTGCCCGCGATGGTGAGCACCTGGCCGTCGGCCAGCTCGCCGTCCGGGGCACGGCCGGAGTGCGTGAGGTCCCAGACGACCCGGTCGTCCGGGTGCAGCAGGATCGGTGCCCCGGTCGCGGCGGCGAGCTCCGGGGCGGCGTTGACGTGGTCGTTGTGCGCGTGGGTGCAGACGATCGCGGCCAGTTTCCGCTCGCCGACGACGTTTTCGATCGCCTTGGCGTCGTGGGCCGCGTCGATCACGATGACTTCCTTGTCGTCACCCACGATCCAGACGTTGTTGTCGACGTCCCAGCTGCCTCCGTCGAGCCGGAAGACGCCGGAGGTCACCAGGTTCTGCACGATCGCCGTCATGCGCCCGACCCTAGTGGTCATCCGGAGGGGAGACGACATACCGTCGGTATGCTACCGTCGAGTTACCTTACTTCGAGTAGGTTCGAGAGGTGACGCGATGACGCTCCTGGCGGAACCGGTGAAGCTGCGGTGCGGGGCGGTGCTGCCGAACCGCCTGGCCAAATCGGCGCTGAGCGAACAGCTCGGCGACCGCCGGAACGCTCCCACGCGCGAGCTCTTCGAGCTGTACCGGACCTGGGCCCGCGGTGGAGCGGGCCTCCTGGTCACCGGGAACGTCATGGTCGACCCCGCCGCGCTGGGCGAGCCGCGCAACGTGGCGGCGACCGCCGATCCCGCCGTCTTCCGGCCGTGGGCCCAGGCGGTCGAAGGCACGGACACCCGACTGTGGGTGCAGCTGAACCACCCGGGGCGGCAGAGCCCGCGGTACCTCTCGCGGGAGCCGGTGGCGCCGTCCGCCGTCCCGTTCGGCAACCGGGGCATCCGGACCGCCTTCGCGGCGCCGCGGGCGCTGACCGGCGAAGAGATCGAAGCGATCATCGAGCGCTTCGTCGTGGCGGCGCGGACGTTCGTCGACGCCGGGTTCCACGGCGTCCAGATCCACGGCGCGCACGGCTACCTCGTCTCCCAGTTCCTCTCCCCGCTCACGAACCGGCGCACGGACGCGTGGGGCGGCGACGCGGTGCGCCGCCGCCGCTTCCTGCTCGAAGTCCTCCGGCGGGTGCGCGCGGCGGTCGGGGACGACGTGCCGGTGGCGGTGAAGCTCAACAGCGCGGACTTCCAGCGGGGCGGCTTCACCGAGGACGAGTCGCTGGACGTCGTGCACGAGCTCGGCGAGGCCGGGCTGGACCTGCTGGAAGTCTCCGGCGGGACGTACGAGAAAGCCGCGATGATGGGCTCCGGGCGCGCGAGCACCCAAGCGCGTGAGGCCTACTTCCTGGACTACGCGGCGAAAGCCCGTGAAGTCTCCGACGTCGCCCTCATGGTCACCGGCGGCTTCACCACCCGGGCCGGGATGGAGGCGGCGCTGCGCTCGGGCGCGCTGGACGTCATCGGGCTCGGCCGTCCGCTCGTCACCGACCCCGGCCTGCCGGTGCGGCTGCTCGGCGGCGAGGACGTCCGGGCGGAGCGGCGCTGCCCCAAGACCGGGATCCGGCTGGCCGACAGCCTGCTGGAGATCCAGTGGCACACGCGGCAAATGCACCGGATCGCCGACGGCAAGCCGGCCGACCGGCGCGGCGCGCTGCCGACGCTGGTGCAGGCCGGCCTGACCGACGGGCTCAACGCGTTCCGCCGCGTCCGCGGCTGAGCGCTCAGGCGGCTTCGGCCGGCGTGAGCCGCCGGTCGTACAGGAATGCGCCGGCCGCGAGCGCGGTGAAGAACAGCCCGATGAACAGGCAGTTGAGCGTCACCTGGCCGTAGCCGATGGCACCCGCGTCGACGAACGGGTACGGGTAGAAGCCGGTCAGCGCGCCGCGCGGGAGCGTGAAGGCGAGCCAGGCGAGCGGGTACAGCAGCGACCACCAGACCGTGCGCCACGTGAGGGCGCCGCGCGGGCCGACCAGGAGCCAGCCGAGCACGAACAGGATCGGCGTCACCTTGTGCAGCACCGTGTCGGAGAACAGCGAGAGGCCGTGCAGCTCGTACAGGCCGGCCAGGGCGACCTGGTACACGATGCCCGTCACGACGATGCCGGCCAGCGCGTCGAGCCAGAGGACGGTGAACAGCCCGCCGCGGGCCCGGCCCAGCGCGACCAGCGCCGAGACGATCGTGACCAGCAGGTTCGAATCGATGGTGAAGAAGCAGAGCAGGTTCGCGACCTCGCCGCCGGGGGCGGTCGCGGTGGCGACGACCTGGGTGACGAGGCCGGTCAAGGCGACCACCGCGGTGACCGCGAACCAGGCGCGGGTGAGCTTCTCGCTGCGCATCACCGGAGCTTAGCTCCATTGTGGACCGATGGCTTCCGGTGCGCCCCGGCGACGTCCGCACCGGGGCGCTCGGTCATCAGGCGGTGAGCAGCGAGTCCCGGAGCGCGGTGAACGCTTCGTACTCCGCCTTCTGCTCGACCGGCAGCTGGTAGGCGGCGGCCAGGAGCTTCGTCACGGACGGGATGATGCTGAGCCGGAACGTCCGGCCGTCGGTCGTCTTGATCCTCGAGCGGGACGAGAACGAAATCGGTCTGCTCCGGTTTGAAGCCCGGCGCGAAGTTGGCGACGCTGGTGGTGCGGAAGACCAGGTAGTTCTTCTGCCTGATCTCCGCGGCGTACATCTTGGTGTAGCTGCTACCGGCGGCGACGGCACCGTCCAAACGTGAACACGGTCGGCGAGCCAAGGGGCCGGAGGTGACGGCCGCGTCACCTCCGGCCGCCGGTCAGCGGAGGGCCTTCACCAGAGCCGGGACGAAGACCGACGCGTCGACCGTGCCCCAGCCGCTGGCGATGTCGAAGCCCTTCGCCGCGGTGAAGCCGGTGACGCCGTCCTGGCTGTTGTCGCCTTCGGTGACGTCGACGATGCCCGCCTTCGTGCCCGCCGGGCCCAGCTTTTCGTAGAGCGCGGGGTTGATCTGGCCGAGCTTGCCGTGCTTGGCCTGCACGGCGAGCGCGAGCACGCCGGCGAACAGCGGCGCGGACTGCGACGTGCCCTGCACGCCTTCCATGCTGATGTCCGGGAACGAGCGCATCTTGCTGCCGTTGATCTTCTTGACGCCGTCCTGCCAGTTCGGCCGCGCGTAGGTCTTCGACAGCCCGGCGCCTTCGGCGAAGCCGTCGTCCTGGACGTTCACGAGGTCGTCCGGCTTGGTGCGGGCGCCCGTGGCGTCGAGGTGCAGCTGGGTGCCGCCGAGCGTGGTGACGCGCGGGTCGGACGCCGGCCAGCTCGCGACGCGGTACGGGTAGTTGCCCGGCCCGTAGAGGTAGCCGCCGGTCGGGCCGTCGTCACCGGAGGAGGCGACCATCGTGATGCCGGCCTTGCTCGCACGGTCCAGCGCCGGGTCGAGCGTCTTGATCGAGTCGAACGACGGGAAGTTCTCCTCGGTCGTGCCGAAGCTCATCGAGATGACGTCGACCAGCTTGTGCTCGGTCATGTAGTCGACCGCGTGCATCATCTCGGGCAGCCCGGTGAAGCCCTGCGTCTCGGCGACCGGCGTCGCCGCGACGACGATCTTCGCGTTGGGCGCCATGGCGTGCATCATCGTGACATCGAGGTCGGTTTCGCCGCCCCAGCCCTGGCAGGTGGCGGTGTCGACACCGGGCGCGGTGCACGACGGCACCGGCCCGGACGGCTGGATGACCTCCAGGTTCGCCGGCGGCAGGCCGTGGTTCTTCGAGTAGGTGTCGAGCACCTGCTTGACCTTGTCGTCGCCGAAGGACACCAGCGTCGCGACCGTGCTGCCCGCCCCGGTGATGCCGGCGTTCCACAGCTTCGTCGCGTTGTACGCGGTGCTCTCCTTCGGCAGCGACGCCATCGCCGCTTCCAGCTTGGCGACCCGCTTCTCCACCGTGTCGGCGCCGACGAACGACCGCGCGGCCGCCGAGAAGTGGTGCTTCGACGGCTGGTGCCCGGCGTCCGGCGTGTTCGGCACGGGCGTGGCTCCGGCCGGCCCGGCGAACGCCGTCACGAGCAGGGTCGTGCTCGCGAGCAGGCCCGCGGTGGCACGCAATCTCATGCTGTTTCTCCCCTGGCTGAAGGAATTCCGCCAGCCACTCTGGCGAGAAAGGGGAGCGGGCGACATCGACTTTCGTCTTTCCTTTTAGGCGGAAAGCACCGCCGACACGCGAGATGTCGTGATCCGAACTTTCGTCGTCAGTCTCCTTCCGAGCGATCGCCGTGCAGCAGGCCGCGGACCGTGTCGATCGTGTCGGCGTCCGCCGGGTCCTTGTCCGGGCGGTAGCGGACCACGCGGGCGAACCGCAGCGCCAGGCCGCCGGGGTAGCGGGTGCTCACCTGGGCGCTGTCCAGCTCGATCTCCACCACGACCTCCGGCCGGACGTACACCGTCCAGTCGTCGCGGTGGGTCTCGATCTCCTGGAACGTCCTCGTCTGCCACGCCAGCAGCTCGTCGGTCATGCCCTTGAACGTCTTGCCCACCATGATCGGCGGCCCGCCGTCCGGGTCGCGCGCGCCCAGGTGCAGGTTCGACAGCGTGCCGGTGCGCCGGCCGTGGCCCCACTCCGCGGCCAGCACCACCAGGTCGATCGTGTGCACCGGCTTGACCTTCAGCCACGCCCGCCCGCGCCGCCCGGCCGCGTACGGCGAGGCCAGGTCCTTGACCATCACCCCTTCGTGGCCGGCTTCCATCGCCGCGTCCAGGACCGCGGCGGCCCGGGAAGTGCCCACCTCGCCGGGGATCACGTGCGCCCCGGCGACCTTGCGCAGCGCCGCGTTGCGCTCCGACAGCGGCGCGTCCAGCAGGTCGACGCCGTCGAGGTGCAGGCAGTCGAAGAAGTACGGCCGCAGCAGCAGGGCCTTGACCTGTTCCTCGCGGGTGCTGCCGAACCGGCTCATGGTGTCCTGGAACGGCCGCGGCCGCCCGGCGTCGGTGAGGGCCAGCGTCTCGCCGTCGAGCACCACCGACTCGCACGGCAGCGCCCGCACGAGTTCCACCAGCTCCTGCACGCTCCCGGTGATCTCGCGCAGCGTCCGCGTCCAGACGTGCACCTCGTCGCCCTGGCGGTGCACCTGGATCCGCGCACCGTCCATTTTGTACTCGACGATCGCCTCGGCGTGCTCGGCGACGGCTTCGTCCAGCGACTCCGCCGGCGAAGCCAGCATCGGCTTGATCGGCGTGCCGAGGGTGAGCCGGAACTCCGCGAGCGCCGCCTGCCCGCCGGTGATCGCCGCGACCCCGGTGACCCCCAGCTTCCCGGACAGCATGAACGCCCGCCGCACGTCTTCGGCGGGCACCTCCGCCGCGGCCGCGATGGCGTCGACCATCACGCCCTCCAGCGCACCCTGCCGCAGCTCGCCGGTGACCAGCCGGAACATGAACTGCTGCTCCTCCGGCGTGAGCCGTTCGAACAGCGCCCGCAGCACCTCCTGCCGCCGGGTGTTCGAGCCGGTGCCCGCCGCGACCCCGGCCGCCGCGGTGAGCGCCGCGTCCACCTCGGTGACCGTCGCCTCCGGCGCCGCGACCGAGCCGGCGCCCAGCCCGGCCAGGGTGCGCCAGCCCGCACCCAGCCTGTCCTGCGCCGTCTGCCCGGTCAGGTACGCGATCACCACGGGCAGCTCACCGACCTCGGCGGCGCGCAGCACCGCGGCCAGGAGGGCGATCTTCGCCTTCCTGGACCTCGTCGCCGCCAGCTCGGCGGACGCACTGACCAACTCGCTCAGCAACACCCGGACATCATGACCCGGACCACCGACAATTTCTTGTCGGTCGGCTGTCCGGCCTGGTGCGGAGGGGGTCGAGCAGGCCGTCCTCGGTCACGGTGTACCCGATCGCGCCGGCACGGCGGCGACCTCGGCCCAGGCAGCGCTCAGCGGGCGCGGGGGTGCGACGGCAGAGTGTCCACCGGTCGGTCGTCGGCGGCGATCCAGCTGGCCAGCAGGCCGAGCGCGCGCTCGCTCGCCGACCCGGGTTCGGCGTGGTAGACCACCAGGCCCTGGTCCGGGTCGTCCGGCAGGCGCAGCGTCTCGTACCGCAGCCGCAGCTCGCCGACCACCGGGTTCGCGAACCGCTTCCACCCCTGGGCCTTCTCCCGCACCGCGTGTTCCGCCCACAGCGCGCGGAATTCGGCGCTGGCCGCCGAAAGCTCCTCGACCAGCCGGGCGAAGCCCGGGTCACCGGGGTGCCGTCCGCTCTCCGCCCGCAGGTTGGCGACGAGCTCGCGGCACACCGCGTCCCACTCGGGGTGCAGCTGTTTCGCGCGTTCGTCGGTGAAGACGAGCTTCGGCATGCTGCGCTCTTCGAGGTGCGCGAAGTCGAAGGCGACCGCGCCGCCGAGGGCGTTCCACGCCAGCACGTCCAGGTAGCGGCCGAAGACGAACGCGGGTGCCTGGATCGCGTCCAGCAGCTGCTGCAGCTCGGGCCGGACCCGCTGGGGCGCGGGTGCTTCACCGCGCTTCGACGCGGCGAGGTTGTGCAGGTAGGACTCCTCGCCCGGGTCGAGGTGCAGGGCACGGGCCAGCGCGTCGAGGATCGCCTCAGAGACGTTCTTCGCCCGGCCCTGCTCCAGCCGCGTGTAGTAGTCGACGCTGATCCCGGCCAGCTGCGCCAGTTCCTCCCGCCGCAGGCCCTTGACCCGCCGGTGGGTGACCCCCGGCGGCAGGCCGAGGTCGGCCGGGTCGAGGGCGGCGCGGCGGGCCTTCAGGAAGGCGCCCAGTCCGGCCGCGTCGCTCATCCCTTGCCGCCGCGGGCCATGCGCAGCACGTCGAGCGCCTCGTCGAGCTGCTCCTCGGTGAGCTTGCCGTCGCGCACGTACCCGCGCTCGATGACGACTTCGCGGATCGTCTTCAGCTCCTTCAACGCCTGCTTCGCGACCGCCGCGGCTTCTTCGTAGCCGATGTACTTGTTCAACGGCGTCACGATCGACGGCGAGCCCTCGGCGTAGGTCCGGGTGCGCTCACTGTTCACCGTGATGCCCGCGAACACCTTGTCCGCCAGCAGCCGGGAAACGGCGGCCAGCAGCCGCGCCGATTCGAGGACGTTCCTGGCGATCACCGGCAGGTTCACGTTGAGCTGGAAGTTGCCGGCGGCACCGGCGAACGCGACGGCCGCGTCGTTGCCGATCACCTGCGCGACCACCTGCAGGGTCGCCTCCGGGATCACCGGGTTCACCTTGCCCGGCATGATCGACGAGCCCGGCTGCAGGTCCGGCAGCGCCAGCTCGGCCAGTCCGGTGCGCGGGCCGGAGCCCAGCCAGCGCAGGTCGTTGGCGATCTTGTTGAGCGACACGGCGACCGTGCGCAGGTGCCCGGACGTCTCGACGACGCTGTCCTGCGTCGCCTGCGCCTCGAAGTGGTCGCGGGCCTCGGTCAGCGGCAGCCCGGTGACCGCGGCGAGCTCCGCGGCGACCGACTCGCCGAAGCCCTCGGGCGCGTTGAGGCCCGAGCCGACGGCCGTGCCGCCGATGGGCAGCTCGCCCAGCCGTGGCAGGCCCGACTTCAGCCGTTCGACACCGAAGCGGATCTGCGACGCCCAGGCGCCTGCCTCCTGGCCGAGCGTGATCGGGACGGCGTCCATCAGGTGCGTGCGGCCGGACTTCACGACGTCGGCCCACTCCGCGGCGCGGACCTCGATCGCGCCGGCCAGGTACTCCAGCGCCGGGATGACGTCCTTGGTGACGGCTTCGGTGGCGGCGACGTGGATGGTCGTCGGGAACGTGTCGTTCGACGACTGCGACGCGTTGACGTGGTCGTTCGGGTGCACGTCCCGGCCGAGGGCGCGCGAAGCCAGGGTGGCGATGACCTCGTTGGCGTTCATGTTCGACGACGTCCCGGACCCGGTCTGGAAGACGTCGATCGGGAAGTGCGCGTCGTGCGCCCCGGAGGCGACCTCGTCGGCGGCCGCCGCGATGGCGTCGGCGACGTCGGCGTCGAGCACGCCCAGCTTCAGGTTCACCCGCGCGGCGGCGGCCTTGAGCAGGCCGAGCGCGCGGATCTGGGCGCGCTCCAGGCCCCGGCCGGAGATGGGGAAGTTCTCCACGGCCCGCTGCGTCTGCGCGCGGTAGAGCGCGTCGGCGGGCACGCGGACCTCGCCCATCGTGTCGTGTTCGATCCGGTACTCCTGCTCAGCCATGTCACCGATTCTGGACCTGATCGGCGACCGGCGCGTGGTGGCGTTGCGCACCCCGCTCACCGGATGGTGTACGCACCTGTACACCACACCTACTCGCTGGTAGGTTACGGCGATCCGCGTGATCAGCTTCATGATTCAAAGGGGAGTCATGACCGTTCGCACCGCCGCGATCGCCGCCGCGCTCGCGCTGACCCTCGCCGCCGCTCCGGCCGTTCCGGCCGCCGCGTCCGCCGATTCCTTCTACTCCTACGACGGCAGCACGCCGCTGTCGTCGTACGCGCCGGGGACCGTCCTCAAGACCCGGACGCTGGCCTACCACGTCGTCGGGCTCGCGACGCCGGTGCAGGCCGTCCAGCTGCTCTACCGGACCTCCGACGCGCAGGGCCGCCCGGCCGCCAACGTCACCTCGGTCGTCCGCAGCATCACCGGCGACACCACGAAAGCCGTGTCGTACCAGTCGGCCTACGACTCGCTCGACCCCGCCGACGCGCCGTCGCGGGCCATCGCCGGGGACGTCACCCTCGGCGGACTCCTGCCCAACGGCGAGTCGCTGCTGCTCCTGCCGTCGCTGCTGCTGGGCTACAACGTCGTCGTGCCCGACACCGAAGGCCAGACCGCGGACTTCGCCGCCGGGCCGGAGTACGGCACGAACACCCTCGACTCGATCCGCGCGGTCACCAGCTCCGCCGCGACCGGGATGACCAAGGCCACGAAGTTCGGCCTCCTCGGCTACTCGGGCGGCGCGATCGCGACCGGCTGGGCGGCCGCGCTGGCGCCGAGCTACGCCCCCGACGTCAACGAGAACCTGGTCGGCTTCACCGAAGGTGGCGTCCTCGTCGATCCCGCGCACAACCTGAGGTACGTCGCCGGCAGCCCGGTCTGGTCCGGTGTCATCCCGATGGCGCTGATCGGCGTGGCCCGCAGCTACGACATCGACCTGCGCCCGTACGCGAGCGAGTACGGGCTGAAGGTGCTCGACGAGCTGGAGCACGCGTCGATCATCACCGCGCTCGGCCGGTACCCGGGACTGACCTGGCAGAAGATCGCCAAGCCGGAGTACGCGAACCCGAACTCGGTGCCGCCGTTCGTCGCCGCGGTGAACAAGGTCAACATCGGGTCCGCGCCGACCCCGTCGGTGCCCGGGTTCATCGCGCAGGGCAACGCCGGGTTCCTCGAAGGCACCACGAGCAACCTCCCGGGCATCGGCACCGGCGACGGCGTGATGGTGGCCGGCGACGTGCGGGCGCTGGCCCGGCAGTACTGCGCCACCGGCAACCGATCGATCAAGTACACGCAGTACGACGCGCTCAGCCACGTCGGCGGCGCGGCGGCGTGGGCGCCGGCGGCGATCGGCTGGCTGGCCGACCGGTTCGCCGGGAAGGCGGCGCCGTCGAGCTGCGGCCACATCCCGGCGGGCAACGCGCTCGACCCGGAACAGCCGGCCTGACCGCGGCCGTACCCGGCGGGACCACCCGCCGGGTACGGTGCCGCGATGCAGACGCGTCTCCCCAAAGGGCCGCACAGCCTCAGCCGGGAAGAGGTGGCGCGGGCCCAGCGCGCCCGGCTGGTCGAAGCGGTGCTGGCCAACGTGGGCGAGCGCGGGTACGCGGCCACCACGGTCGGCCACGTCACGGCGTCCGCGGGCGTGTCCCGCACGTCGTTCTACGAGCAGTTCAGCGGCAAACAGGCCGCGTTCCTGGCCGCCTACCGGTCGGTGACCGGCGAATTCCTCGAGCAGGGTGTGTCGGTCGCGGCCGAGGCGCCGAGCCCGCTCGACGCCGTCACCGCGTGCGGCGACTTCGTCGTCGGCTACGTGCGCCGCCGTCCCGTGGTGGCCCGCGCGGTCCTCCTGGAGATCTACGCCCTCGGCGACGCGGGCCTCGAAGCACGCGAAGAGATGCTGCGGGCGAGCGAAGCGGTGTTCGACCGGACGGCGGTGTGGCTGCGCACGACCGAGCCGGAGCTGCCCCTCCCGCCGCCGTTCACCGCCCGCACCGTGATCGCCGCGACGATCGAGCTGCTCACCCAGGCCATCTGGCTCGACACCGGCGACGCCTACGACCGCGCCCGTTCGGCCATCCGGCACACCTGGCTGCTCGGCCTCTACGGACACCGGAACATCCCCGCGCGATCCGGCTAGGATCGGCTGTGTTCTCGATCACCGCCATCCACCACTGGCTGGAGCGAGCATGACTGACGTTGCTGGGGATCCGTACGACCTCGTCATCATCGGTGCGGGCCCGACGGGCCTGTTCGCCGCCTACTACGCCGGGTTCCGCGGCCTTTCGATGGCGGTGGTCGACTCGCTGCCCGAGCCGGGCGGCCAGGTGACCGCGATGTACCCGGAGAAGATGATCTACGACGTCGGCGGGTTCGCCGAGGTCCGCGGCCGCGATCTGGTCGAAGGCCTGGTGAAGCAGGCCGCGCCGTTCAAGCCGAAGTACCTGCTGGGGCGCAAGGCCGAGAAGCTGGAGCCGGCCGCCGACGGCGTCGAGCTGACCCTCGACGGCGGCGAGACGCTGCGGGCCCGCGCGGTCCTGATCACCGCGGGCATCGGCGAGTTCACCCCGCGCCCGCTGCCGGCCGGCGACGGCTGGCTCGGCCGCGGCATGGTCCACTTCGTCCCCTCGCTGGCCGCGCACGCCGGGCAGCACGTCGTGGTCGTCGGCGGCGGCGACTCGGCGTTCGACTGGATCCTCGCCCTGCACCCGGTCGCGGCGAGCGTGACGCTGGTGCACCGGCGCGCGAAGTTCCGCGCCGCCGAGTCGATCGTCCGGCAGGCCCGCGAGCTGGGCACCCGGATCATCACCGACGCCGAGGTCACCCGGTTCGTCGAAGCGCCGGACGGCTCGCTCGAAGCCGTCGACGTCGCCGTCAAGGGCGGGGGCGACGAGCGGCTGCCGGCCAACGCCGTCGTCGCGGCGCTGGGGTTCACCGCCGACCTCGGCCCGATCGAGAGCTGGGGCCTGGAGATCCACCACCGCGCGATCGCCGTCGACTCGACCATGGCGACCGCGCGCGAACGCGTCTACGCCGCCGGCGACGTCGCCGCGTACCCGGGGAAGGTGAAGCTGATCGCGACCGGCTTCGGCGAGGCCGCGACGGCCGTCAACAACATCGCCGTGGCGCTCGACCCGGAAGCCCACCTGTTCCCGGGCCACTCGAGCAACGCCGAATAGGTCAGGCTTTCGTCTTCTCCGCGATCCACGGCGCGTAGGCGACGACGGAGGTGTAGATCGACGGCGCCGTCGCGCATTCCGGGTCGTTGTTGCCCGGGCGGCTGGTGACGCCGACGAGCTGCCACTGGTCGCCTTCGCGCACGATCTCGGGGCCGCCGGAGTCGCCGAAGCACGCACCGGACTTGCCCCCGGGGTTGTCGGTGCACAGCTCGGCCGTGCCATCGAACACTGACGTGCACTTCGTGCCTTCGACGATCCGGGTGTCGAGCTGCTGCAGTGCCGTGGGGACCGCACCGCAGTTGACCTTCGGGCACGTCTGGCCCCAGCCGAGGATGCGGGTGGCGGTGCCCGGCGACGCGGCCGCCGCGAGCCCGATCGGCGCCGCCGAAACCGGCTTGGGCAGCCGCAGCAGCGCGATGTCGCCCGCCGGGCTCTGGGTGTTGAACGCCGGGTTGACGATGATTTCGGCGGGCGGGGTGGCTTCGCCGCCCTGGCTCGAATCGTTGGACCCGGCCCGCAGCGAGATGTCGGCAGGCGCCTTGCCGTACGCGCAGTGCGCGGCCGTCACCACCCAGGTGGGCGCGATCAGCGCGCCCGCGCAGTAGAACTTGCCCGACGCGGTGTGCAGCGACACCGTGAACGGGTACGGCTGGTCCGCCGCGACGCCCCCGACGATCGCGGGGGCGGCCACGGCGGTGCCCGGGACCAGTGCGGCGAGGATCAGGGCCAGTACAGCCGTCAGTCGCCTGGTCACGGATCTCCTTACGGCAGCGGGGGTACGACGTCGTCGTCGGGCGCGTCCAGGTGGCCGTCGAAGTTGACCGAGGAGTACGCCCGCAGCTTGTTCAGCCGGTGGTAGCCGTCGATCATTCTGACGGTCCCGGACTTGGACCGCATCACGATGGACTGCGTCGTCGCCCCGCCCTCGCGGTAGTGGACGCCGCGCAGCAGGTCGCCGTCGGTGACGCCGGTGGCGCAGAAGAAGACGTTGTCGCCGCGGACGAGGTCGTCGTTGAGCAGGATCCGGTCGAGGTCGTGCCCGGCGGCGAGGGCCTTCTCACGCTCGGCGTCGTCCTTCGGCCACAGCCGGCCCTGCAGCTCGCCGCCGAGGCACTTCATGGCGCAGGCCGCGATGATGCCTTCGGGGGTGCCGCCGATGCCGATCAGCATGTCGACGCCGGTGGTCGGGCGGGCCGCGGCGATCGCGCCCGCGACGTCGCCGTCGGAGATGAACCGGATCCGCGCGCCGGCCTCGCGGACCTCCTTGATGATCTGCTCGTGGCGCGGGCGGTCGAGGATGCACACGGTGACGTCGCCGACGCTGCTGTTCTTCGCCTTGGCGACCCGGCGGATGTTCTCCGCGATCGGCGCGCCGAGCTCCACCTTGCCCGCGGCTTCCGGCCCGACGGCCAGCTTCTCCATGTAGAAGACCGCGGACGGGTCGAACATCGCGCCGCGCTCGGCGACCGCGAGCACCGCGAGGGCGTTCGGCATGCCCTTGGCCATCAGCGTGGTGCCGTCGACCGGGTCGACCGCGACGTCGCAGTCGGGGCCGTCGCCGTTGCCCACCTCTTCGCCGTTGAACAGCATGGGCGCTTCGTCCTTCTCGCCCTCGCCGATCACCACGACCCCGCGCATCGACACGGTCGAGACGAGCTGGCGCATCGCGTCGACGGCCGCGCCGTCCCCGCCGATCTTGTCGCCGCGGCCGACCCAGCGGCCGGCGGCCATGGCGGCGGCTTCGGTGACCCGGACCAGCTCCATCGCGAGGTTGCGGTCGGGCGCTTCACGACGACTCTCTGCGGCGGACATCATTGCCTCCCGGATCGTGGAACTGGCGGGTCAACAGTCTGTCAGATACCCGCGCTGATTCCAGATACCGTCGGCATGGCCTACCTCACTGCTCGGAGTCGTCCTCCACGGACGCGAGGGCGGCTTCGATGCGCTCGCGGGCGCCTTCGAGATGGCGCTCACAGACCTTCGCGAGCTTCTCGCCCTTCTCCCACAACGCGAGTGACTGCTCGAGGGAGAGCCCGCCGGCCTCCAGCTCGCGGACGACCTCGACCAGGCGGTCACGAGCCTGCTCGTAGCCGAGTTCCTCGCCGGTTGTTTCACTCACGCTCGGTGTTCTCCGACCTTCCGGGCCTGCACGCTGTTCGCGCACACTACCGCGCTGGCCATCGCGTGGTCGTAACCCACGAAGGCGAGAGCGAACTCCTGCCCGTCACCGTCCGCGATCGCCTCTTCGAGGTTCTCCTGCGCCCCGGCCACCCGCTTGCGGTGCCCGGCGCCCTCGGCGAACCACCAGCGCGAACCGACCTGCATCGACGTCGCTTCGGACAGCCGCCGCAGCTGGGGGCCCAGGTCGCGGCGGGCGGCGGTGCCGCAGCCGGCGAGCAGGGCCGTCCAGCACTCCGCGGCGGCGCGGTCGGTGCGCACCGCCTGGTCCAGCAGCGGGCGCGCGCCGAGTCTCCTCGCCGCGTCCACGGTGAGCGGGAGGAACGTCACCTTCACTCCTGCTCTCCTTCCGCCACCGCCTTGATCGCGCCGTCACCCACCCGCACGCGCAGCTGGGCACCGGCCTCGACTTCGGAGACGGAGCGGAGTACCTGGAGGTTGCCTTGCGGATCGACGAACTGCACGACCGCGTACCCGCGGGCCAGCGTCGCCGCCGGGCCGAGCGCGGTCAGCCGGGCCCGCGAGCTCGCCAGCTCGGCCTGGTCCTTGGCGAGCAGGGTCAGCATCGCGCGGCGCCCGCGTTCGCGGTGGACGTCGACGTCGTCCTGCCGCCGCTGGATCGGGCCCAGCGGGTCGGCCAGCGACGGGCGGCTGCGGATCTGGTTGAGCACCCGCGCCTGCGTGTCGACCCAGCCGTGCAGGGCGCGGCGCCCGCGGTCGCGCATCTGCCGGACGCGTTCGGTCTCTTCGCGCAGGTCAGGGACGATCCGCTTCCCGGCGTCGGTCGGCGTCGAGCACCGCAGGTCGGCGACGTAGTCGAGCAGCGGGGTGTCCGGCTCGTGCCCGATCGCGCTGACCACCGGCGTGCCCGCGGCCGACACCGCGCGGCACAGCGCCTCGTCGGAGAACGGCAGCAGGTCCTCGACGCTGCCGCCGCCGCGGGCGATGACGATGACGTCGATCTCCGGGTCGGCGTCGAAGATCCGCAGCGCGCGCATGACCTGCGGGACCGCCTGCGAGCCCTGCACGGCCGTGTTGAGCACCTTGATCCGGACGTGCGGCCACCGCCCCTGCGCGTTGGCCAGGACGTCCCGCTCGGCCGCCGACGCCCGGCCGGTGATCAGCCCGACGCCCTTCGGCAGGAAGGGGATCGGCCGCTTGCGCTGGGCCGAGAACAGGCCCTCGGCGGTCAGCAGCTTCTTGAGGCGTTCGATCCTGGCCAGCAGCTCGCCGATGCCGACGGCGCGGATCTGGTCGGCACGCAGGCTGATCGTGCCGCGGCCGAAGAAGTACGACGGCTTCGCGTGCACGACGACGCTCGCGCCCTCCCGCAGCGGCGGCTCCATCTCGCGGATCAGCCAGTTCGGGCAGGTCACGGACATCGAGACGTCCGCCGAAGGGTCGCGCAGGGTCAGGAACGCCGTCTGCGTGTTCGGGCGCGAGCTGACCTGGGTGACCTGGCCCTCGACCCAGACGGCGCCGAGCCGGTGGATCCAGTCGCCGATCTTGCGCGCGACGGTCCGGACCGGCCACGGCGCTTCCGCGGTGCTCGCGGGAGCCTGTGCGGACTCGGTGCTCACCGGTCTTCCGTGCCGTCTTCCTTGGACTGTTCCGCCTTGCGGGCGTTGGCGATCCGGCGGGACAGCATGCCGGTGAACGACGCACGGTCGGCGTGCGCGCGTTCGTAGTCGAGGATGGTCTCGAGCTGCTCGATCGACAGCTGCCGCAGCCGGGCGCGCAGCTGGGGGAGGGTGAGCTGGTCGTAGCCGGTCAGGCCGGCCGGCCCCTCGTAGCCCGCGGCGCTGGTCCTCGGCGTCTCGCTCTTGGTCTTCTTGTCGACCTTGGGCGTGCCCGGCTTCGGCGTCTTCGGCGGTTCGGCTTCGCTGTCGTTCTCGCCGTCGGCGTGGTCCTCGGCGAGCGCGCGTTCCTCCTCGGCCCAGGGATCGCCCAGCTCGGCTTCCAGTTCGGCCGCCGACGGCACGCGGCCGTTGATCTCCGACCGCGGTTCGGGCACTTCGGCGACCGTGGCGCCGTTCGGCCGGGCGGGCGGCACCTCGGGCTCGGCGTCCTCGTCGAACGTGGCCCAGCTCGGCGTGTCCTCGACCGGGCGCAGGCTCGACAGGGCGTTGTCGCCCTTGATCGCCAGCTCGGTGACGTGCTGCTGGACCCGCATGGAGGCCTGCAGCACCTGGCTGACCACGGTCACCGGGAGCCCGGCCAGCTGCCGGGGAAGTTCGCGAACCCGCTCGGCGGTGGAGACGGCGAGGCCCGCGGCGACCCGGAGGGGGAGCGGGAATGGCTTCATGGGTCCCAGCCTGCCGCATGAGCACCTTTCCTGCCCAACCGAATGCGCGCAGCGCGTGACCGGTCGCACAGCTCGGTAGGGGGACGAAGCTCACCCGAAAGGGACTTCGAGGCCGTCCCGGGGCTGCCCGTACCCTGGGGGCATGAGTGCAGCGAGTCCCGGAATCGAGCCCGCGGGTACCCCGACGATCACCGGAACCGCCTCCGGCAAGCGGGTGCTGCTCGCCAAACCCCGTGGTTACTGCGCGGGTGTCGACCGCGCGGTGATCGCCGTCGAGAAGGCCCTCGAGGTCTACGGCGCCCCGGTGTACGTCCGCAAGGAGATCGTCCACAACAAGCACGTGGTCGAGACGCTGCGTGAGCGCGGCGCGATCTTCGTCGACGAGACGTCCGAGGTGCCCGAGGGCGCGCTGGTGGTGTTCTCCGCGCACGGCGTCTCGCCGATGGTGCACGCGGAGGCGGCCGAGCGGAACCTGCGCACGATCGACGCGACCTGCCCCCTGGTGACGAAGGTGCACAAGGAGGTCAACCGGTTCGCGAAGGACGACTACGACATCCTGCTGATCGGCCACGAGGGCCACGAAGAGGTCGAGGGCACGGCCGGCGAGGCGCCGGACAAGGTCCAGCTGGTCGACACGGCCGAGGACGTCGACAAGGTCGAGGTGCGCGACCCGTCGAAGGTGATCTGGCTCTCCCAGACGACACTGTCGGTCGACGAGACGATGGAGCGCGTCGACCAGCTCCGCGACCGCTTCCCGAACCTGCTGGACCCGCCGAGCGACGACATCTGCTACGCGACGACGAACCGCCAGGTCGCGGTCAAGGCGATGGCCGCCGAGTGCGACCTGGTGCTGGTGGTCGGCTCGACGAACTCGTCCAACTCGAAGCGCCTGGTCGAGGTGGCGCTGAAGGCGGGCGCTCGCGCTTCGTACCTGGTCGACTTCGCGCACGAGGTCGACGAGGCGTGGCTGTCCGGCGTGACAACGGTGGGAGTGACGTCGGGTGCCTCGGTGCCGGACGAGCTGGTGATGGACCTGCTGGCCTGGCTGGCCGAGCGCGGCTACGGCGAAGTCAACGAGGTCACGACGGCCAACGAGAAGATCACGTTCGCGCCCCCGAAGGAACTCCGCAAGGTCTGACCACCAACCCGCGATGCCCGCCCAATCACGCGTGACGCCCCTCCAGTCACGCGTGATGCGCCCCTGATCACGCGAGATCCGCGTCCAATCACGCGAGAGCCGCTTTTGATCACGCGAGATCCGTCTCCGATCACGCGGGGACGCGCCTCGCTCCCGCGGGGTGCGCCGCTGACCACGTGTGATGCCTCTCGGGTCACGCGTGTGGCCCGTCCGATCACGTGTGATGCCTCTCGGGTCACGCGTGTGGCCCGTCCGATCACGTGTGATGCCTCTCGGGTCACGCGTGTGGCCCGCCCCATCACGCGCGATGCCTCTTGGATCACGCGTGATCCTCTTCGGCGCGCGAGTTGTGCTCGGCGCGCGCGTCGGGTCAGCGTTCTTCTTCGTCCCAGGGACGATTCCGGCGAGGCGGAGCGGCCCGGCCGCCGGACGGGCGGCGGGGCGGCGGGGTGTCCCGGCCGTCCTCGGGCGGGCGCGGACGTCGCCGCGGTGCGTCGCCGCGGGGCTCGCGCCGGCGGGGGTCGCCCTCCTCCGGGCGGGGGGTGCGCCGGGTGGCCGGTGGCGGCTTGCGCGTGCCACGGGTGCCCGGGTCGCGTTCGGCGGGCGCGCCGGCGCGCGGGGCGCGGCGTTCGCCGTCCGCGGGTGGGCGGGGACGTCGCGGCGGTTCGCCTTCGCGGCCGCGGCGTGCGCCGGGCGGGAGCGGGGTCTGGCCGGTGCGGTTCGAGCCGGCCGGCCGGGGACGGGCGGCGGCCGCGGGGCGCTTGTCGTCGTCCTCGGTCCTCTTGCCCGGCTTCTTCGGGGCGTCCGGGTCGCGCTCGCGGAAGATGCGGACGAAGCCGATCAGCAGCGTGATGCCGGTGGTGATGGCCATGGTCGGGAAGCCGTTGATCAGCGGGGTGCCGATGTTCAGCGCCTTCGACAGCATGTCGTCGCCCTGGGAGCCGGACGTCAGCAGGATCACGCCGGGCACGACGACGGCCAGCACCAGCGGCGGCATCACCATGGGCCCGAACAGGCCGCGGCGCTTCACCGCGCAGACCGCGATCACGGCCCCGGCGATGTAGCAGACGGTGAAGACGAGCGGGATGCTGCCCTGGCTGGGTTTGCCGAGGAGGGCACCGACGATCGCCAGGCCGAGGCCGACCAGGACCGCCGCCCACCAGGGCAGTCCCCGCCTCGAACCGACGACAGGACGCTCATCCCACGCAACGGGGACGTCGTCGGCATCTGGATCGCTCTGGCGATCGCGAATCGCGGTCACAGGGCAACACCGTATCTCGTGGTTGTGAAGATCTTGCCAGCACCGCCGCCGACGTGGGCCGACAGCCACCGGCGGACCCGATCCGGCGGCACGAGGGCAGAGCTGACCGGCGAGCCGGCGGCCCGCTCAGGCAAGGGTGCCTCGCCCAGGCCGACAGCGACAACTCCCGGCCTCGGCAAGCTCTCAGGTTCCCCCTCGGCAACCGCCCCCGCACCAAGCCCCAACGGCCCTGACGCGCGCCTTCGAACAAGAGTTACCCCTGGTCAGACCGCATCCGGCACCTGAACGGCCGGTTCGCGCACCCAGACAGTCGGCTCGCGTACCTGGAGGGTCGGTTGGAGCATCTGCGGGGTCGGCTCACCGGCCGACTCCCCGAGTACGCAGCCCGACCCTCCAGGCACGCAGCCCGACCATTCGGGTACGCAAGTCGACCCTCGAGGCACGCCGATCGCCCCTCGGGGCACGCCAGCCGACCATCCGGGTACGCGAGCCGACCTTCGGGGGATGCCAGCCGACCCTCGAGGCACGCCAGCCGACCGTCTGGGTACACGCTCGCCTCGCCCCGGGCTCGCGGCCGGCCGCCCGGCGGACCCGCCTCGAACCTCCGGCCACCCCAACCGGCCCCCGGCCCCGGCCCCAAGCGCTCAGCTCGCCGCCAGCTCGTCCCCCTTCCGCACCGTCGGCACCTCCGCCGGACTCCCCGACGCCTCCGACAACGGCGCCACCGTCGACCGGAACGTCTCCAACGCCTCCAGCTCCCGCCGCCGCGCCGAGAGGAACCGCTGCAGGTGCGTGCTCGACAAGTTCAACGCCTCCACCGCGCCACCCGCCGCCCGGTGGGCCGCCGCCGCTCCGGCCCGCACCTGCTCCACGTCCGCCTCCAGCGTCCGGTCGCTCGCCGCGAACAGGGCCGCCGAGGCCAGCACCCCGAACCCCGTCGGGCCGCACAGGAACACCCGGCGGTCGATCAGCCAGCGCAACAGCTCCGGGTCCGTGTCCATCGCCGCCACCACCGCCGCGTCCGAAGGCACGAACATGATCGTTCCGTAGATCGCGTCCGCCCAGCGCTGGTAGCCCTTGCCCGCCAGCTCGGCCGCCCGGGAGCGGATCTGCCGCACGTGCGCGCGCAACGCGTCCAGCCGCTCGTCCGGGTCGTCCGTCTCCACCGCCTCGGACCACGTTGCCATGCTCGCCTTCGCGTCCACCGGGACCGTGCGGCCGCCGCCGACGCGCAGCACCATGTCCGGCTTGGCCGAGCCACCTCCGCCCAAGTCCGTCTGCAGCGTGAAGTGCAGATCCTCCCGCAGGCCCAGCGCACGGGCCGTCTCGACCAGCACCTGCTCGCCCAGCTCGCCCCGGCCGCTGATCGAAGCGAACGCCACCTCGTACCGCCGCAGCGCCAGCTGCTGCTGGTCCGCCTTGGCCCGCTCGGCCGCCACCAGCCGGGCCGCCGCGTCCGCGCGGCGCATCCCGTCCTGGTACAGCCGCCACAACAGCGCGACGGCGAACAGCAGCAGGACCGCCAGCACGATCGCCGCCGTGGTCAGCACGGTCGCCACTTCGCCTCCTCCGACCGGAATCCGGACTTCGCTGCGCCCGGACTCCCGGGCTCGCGGACATCATGGCGGACCGCACCGACAAAAAACGCACCCGAACCGTCGCTCTGGGTAGCTGACCTGCGAACACATCGATTCACGGCAGGGCGTGTCCGATCTTGCCCGCTCGTGTTAGTACACACGTTCGAGTGAGAAGGCGGCGTGCCTGCGCGATTTCGTCGGACGCGGGTCGTACCGTTGGCCACCGTGAGATTCCTGCACACGTCCGACTGGCACATCGGCCGCACGTTCCACGGCGCCGATCTGCTCGCGGAACAGGAAGCGGTGCTCGGGCACCTCGCCGACCTCGTGGCCGGCGAGGCGATCGACGCCGTCCTGGTGGCAGGCGACATCTACGACCGCGCGGTCCCCTCCGCCGAAGCCGTGCGGGTCGCCACGAAGGCCGTCGCCCGGATCCGCGCGGCCGGCGCGCAGCTCGTCGTCACACCGGGGAACCACGACTCCGCGCCCCGCCTCGGCGCCTTCGCGGAGTTCGCCGCGGCCGGCGGCCTCCACCTGCGCACCACCGTCGCCGGGCTGGCCGAACCGGTGCTCCTCGACGGTGACGGCGGCCCGGTCGCCGTCTACGGCATCCCTTACCTGGAACCGGAACCGGCGCGCCACGCACTCGGCGTGCCGGAGGCGCGCGGCCACACCGGCGTGCTCACCGAGGCCATGCGCCGGATCCGCGCGGACCTGGAAACCCGGCCCGGCGTCCGCTCGGTCGTGCTCGCGCACGCGTTCGTCACCGGCGGCGAACCCACCGACTCCGAGCGGACGATCGCGGTCGGCGGCGTCGAGCAGGTGCCCGGCTCGGTCTTCGACGGCGTCGACTACGTGGCCCTCGGCCACCTCCACGGCCCGCAGACGCTCGCCGAGCACCTGCGCTACTCCGGCAGCCCGCTGGCGTACTCGTTTTCCGAAGCGCGCCAACGCAAATCCGTCTGGCTGGTCGAGGTGGACGAGCACGGCCTGCACGAGGTCCGGCGCCACGAACTGCCCGTGCCGAGAGCCCTCGCCACCCTCGAAGGCGACATCGAGGACCTCCTGGCCGACCCGGAACACGACCGATACCTCGACCACTTCCTCTCCGTCACGGTCACCGACCGGGTCCGCCCGGTCGACGCGATGCGGCGGCTGCGCGAGCGGTTCCCGTACGCGGTGCACCTGGAGTGGGAGCCTGCGGGCGGGCACGCCGGCGCCCCGCTGCGCTATTCCGACGCCGTCCGCGGCCGGTCCGACATCGAGGTCTCGCGCAGCTTCCTCGACGACTGCCGCGGTGCCCCGCCGAGCGAAAGCGAAGAGCAGCTCCTGTTCCTGGCCCTGGAAGCGGCCGACCGGGGGGCCCTCGCGAAATGAGGCTGCACAGGCTGGAGGTCGAAGCCTTCGGGCCGTACTGCGCACGCGAAGTGGTCGACTTCGACGTGCTCGGCGCCGACGGCCTCTTCCTCCTGCACGGCGAAACCGGCGCGGGCAAGACGACGCTGCTCGACGCGATCGCGTTCGCGTTGTTCGGCGTGGTTCCCGGCGCCCGCAACGAGGCCAAACGGCTGCGGTGCGACCTCGCCGAGCCCGACCAGGTCACCGAGGTCGCGCTGGAGCTCACCGTGCAGGGGCACCGGCTGAAGATCGTGCGAAACCCCGAGTACCAGCGGCCGAAGCGGCGCGGCGAGGGCACCACCACTCAGCAGGCGCGGGTTTCGCTGAGCTGGGTCGGCACCGCACCCGCCGGGCTGCCGCCGGAGGGCCTGATCCGGATCGAAGAGGTCGCGCGCACCGTCGAGCGGCTGCTCGGAATGACCGCGGCCCAGTTCTTCCAGGTCGTGCTGCTGCCCCAGGGCGAGTTCGCGCGCTTCCTGCGTTCGGACACCGCCGAGCGCGAGAAGCTCCTGGAGCGGCTGTTCGGCACCGAGCGCTTCGCCGACGTCGAACGCTGGTTCGCCGACCTGCGCGCCGAGCGCGGCCGGGAGCTGGCCGAACGCCAGCAGAAGATGCGGGAACTCCTGGCTCGGTACGCGCAGGAAGCGCAGCAGGAGCCGCCCGAGGCGGACATCCCCGAGTGGGTCTGCGCGGTGCTCACGGAGTCCGCCGGCCGTGTCGCCCGGGTCACGGCCGAAGAGGAGCAGGCCAGGGCGACCGCGCAGCGCGCGGACGTCTACCTGCAGGAAGAACGCGCGGGCGCGGAGAAGATCCGCCGGGTCCGCCACGCCCACCTGCGGCTCCTCGAAATCACCGAGCAGGCGCCACAGCGGGCCGAGTGGGCGCAGGAGGTCGCGGCCGCGCGGCG
The DNA here is from genome assembly GCF_040610315.1 of Amycolatopsis sp. NPDC004169. Lineage (NCBI taxonomy): Bacteria > Bacillati > Actinomycetota > Actinomycetes > Pseudonocardiales > Pseudonocardiaceae > Amycolatopsis > Amycolatopsis sp. NPDC004169. The sequence goes on along the minus strand of NZ_JBEXMD010000045.1, from coordinate 40,368 downwards.
GGCGGCCGGCGTCGCCGTGGAGGCGGACCTGCTGGATCGGCGGATGGCCGAACTGGCCGAAGCCGAGCAGGCGGAGAAGGCCCGCGGGGCTCGGCTGCGGGAGTTCGGCACCCGGGCCACCGGCGACCTGAAGGCGCGGGCGGCCGCCGCGCGCGAAGAGGCGGGCGCGGTCGCGGAGCTGGTCGCCGAGGCCGAACAGCAAGAACTGGACGTCATGCGCCGGGACGACCGGAAGCTGGCCGCCGTCACGGCCGGGCAGCAGGTCGAGGAGCTGACCGCCGAGCTGGCCGTGCTCCCCGGCCAGCTGGCGAAACTGCGTGCGGACGCGCTGACGGCGGCCGAAGCCGAGGCGAAACTCGACGGCGCCAAGGCGAAGGTGGAGGAACTGCGCGCGTTCGCCCGTGACGCGGCCGAGCTGCCCGAGGCCCAGGCGAAGGTCCAGCGCGGCGAAGCCAAGCTGCGCGAGGTCGTCGACACGCACCAGGCGGCCCGGCAACGCCGGCTCGACCTGCGCGAGCGGCGGCTGGACGGAATGGCGGCCGAGCTGGCCGCCGCGCTGCCGGACGGCGCGCCGTGCCCGGTGTGCGGGTCGGCCGAGCACCCGGCGAAGGCGAGCCGGGACGTCGAACTGGTCGACCCGGCCGAGGAACGCGCGGCCGAGGAGGCCGAGCAGGCGGCGGACGCCGTTCGACAGCGGGTCGTCGTCGCGCTGGAGGAGGCGAAGGCGCGGCTGGCCGGGCTGATCGAGCGGCTGGCCGGGCGCACGGCCGAGTCGATCACCGCCGAGCTGGCGGAGGCCCGCGCCACCGTCGCGGAACTGACCACGCAGGCCGCCGCGAAGGCCAAGCTGAGCCAGCAGGTCGTCCTGCTGGAGCGCGACTTCGAAGCCCGCACCGAACGCCTGCGCCGGGCGGAGCAGGCGGCCACCGAAGCCACGACCGACGTCCGCGCCCTGGAGGAGCGGCTGGCCGAGCGGGAACGCCGCCTGGTCGCCGGCCGGGGCGAGTTCGCGGACGTCGGCGCGCGCCGGCAGCACCTGCTCGGCCTGGCCGAGGCCCTGGAGGCGGTCGCGGAGGCGCGCACCGCGGTCACCGGCGCCCGCGAGCGGGTGGCCCAACAGAAGACGCTGGTGGACGCGGCGGTCACGGCGAAGGGGTTCACGTCCCTGAAGAGGGCCCGGGCCGCGATGTTGCCGGACGAGCAGATCGAGAAGCTCGAACAGGGCATCGCCGAGGCCGAGGCGGCCGCCGCGGGCGCGCGGGCGCTGCTGGCCGAGCCGGACCTGTTCGGGATCTCGCCGGACGACGTGGCGGACGTCGGCCGCGCGGCCGACGCGGCCCAGCTGGCCCGGGCCCGTGCCGATTCCGCGTACGCGGCGCTGCGGGTGGCCACCGCGCAGCACGAGCAGCTGAACCGGCTGGCCGGGCTGCTCCGGGAAGCACTGGCCGGGCTCGAGCCGGCCGAGGCGGAGTATGCGGAGCTGCGAGCCCTCTCGGAGGTCGTCAACGGGCGCGGGCAGAACAGCCGCAAGATGTCGCTGCGGTCGTACGTCCTGGCGGCGCGGCTGGAAGAAGTCGCCGTCGCCGCCACGCACCGGCTCCGCACGATGAGCCAGGGCCGGTACTCGTTCGTGCACTCGGACGCGGCCGGGGCACGCGGCACCCGCGGTGGCCTCGGCATCGACGTGCTGGACGACTACTCCGGCACCATCCGCCCGGCGAAGACGCTGTCGGGCGGCGAGTCGTTCCTCGCGTCGCTGGCCCTCGCGCTGGGGCTGGCCGACGTCGTGGCGGGGGAGACCGGTGGCGCGCTGCTGGACACCCTGTTCGTCGACGAGGGCTTCGGCACCCTGGACGCCGAAACCCTCGACGTCGTGATGAACATCCTCGACGAGCTCCGGGCCGGCGGGCGGGTGGTCGGGCTGGTCTCGCACGTCGAGGAGCTGCGGCAGCGCATCCCGACCCGGCTGCGCGTCCGCAAGTCCCGGACCGGGTCGACATTGGAGGTGCGCGCGGGCTGAGCACCCGGCCAAGATGAAGCCATGACCGATCAGCCGCCGAACGGCCTGCCCCGCTACCGCCTGCTCACCGGCCCGGACGACGCCAAGTTCTGCCATCGGGTCAGCGAAGCGCTCGAGCTGGGCTACCGCCTGCACGGTTCGCCGGCCGCGACGTTCGACGGCGATCAGGTCATCGTCGCCCAGGCCGTGCTCTGGCCGGGCGAACAGGGCTGAGCGGCCGCGCGCCGGAGGTACATCCCGGCGTAGGAGCACCACGGCGTCCACGCGCGGGACTGCTCGCCGAGCGAGTCCGGTGCGATGCCCAGGCGGGCAGCGCCGCGGCGGACGGCGGGGTCGTCGGCGAGCAGGACGTCCGGAGCGCCGAGGACGCGCATGACCACGTAGTCAGCGGTCGACGGGGCGACGAACGCCAGCAGTTCCGCCCGCAGCTCCGCCGCGTCCCGCCCGACGTGCACGTCGAGCTTGCCTTCCGCCACCGCGACGACTCCGGCGTGGTTCGGCAAGGCCGCGGCGACCTGGGCGGCGGTCGGGAACAGCCGGGTCACGCCCCACTCGCCCGGCACCTCGTCGCCGTCCGGCGGCGGGCCGTCGAGCAGCGCGCGGAGCAGCAGTTCCTCGCCGTCGACCGCGCCCGGCACCCGGATCCCCGGCACGGCCGCGACCACCGGGGCCAGCACCGGGTCGGCGCCGAGGACACGGGTCACCGCCGCGGGGTCGGCGTCGAGGTCGAGCAGCCGGCGCACCCGGCTGACCGCGCTGCCGAGGTCGCGCAGGTCGGTGAGCACCAGCTCGCAGCGCACGTGATCGGGCAACGGCGTCAGCCGCACGACACCGGTGCCGTGGGCGAGCCGCAGCGTGCGCGCGTAGGACTCCGAGGTGACCTCCTCGACGCCCGGCACCGCGTTGTCCGCGAAGAAGCTAAGCAGCCCCGAAGCGTCGAACGGCGGCCGGAACGGCAACCGCAGGCTGAGCCGGGTGCCGCTCACGTCGCCCAGACGCCCACGCCGTGACGCCGCGGAGGCGCGAAGCTGCGAAGGCGTCGTCGCGAACACTTCGCGGATCGTCTCGTTGAACTGCCGCACGCTGGAGAAGCCCGCCGCGAAGGCGACGTCGGTCAGCGGCAGCTCGGACACCTCGATGAGCAGCCGCGCCGAATGCGCGCGGTGCGCCCGGGCCAGCGCAAGCGGCCCCGCACCCAGCTCGGCGGTGAGCACCCGGCCGAGCTGGCGTTCCGAGTAGCCGAGCCGCCGCGCGAGCCCCGGGACGCCTTCGCGTTCCACCGTGCCGTCCGAGATCAGGCGCATCGCCCGCGCGGCCAGGTCGGCGCGCACGTTCCAGTCCGGAGAGCCGGGCACGGCGTCGGGCAGGCAGCGGCGGCAGGCGCGGAAGCCGTTGGCCTGCGCGGCCGCCGACGTCGGGAAGAAGCGGACGTTCTGCGCCTTCGGCGTCGACGCCGGGCAGGACGGGCGGCAGTAGATCCCGGTGGTGCGGACGGCCATGATGAACTGGCCGTCGAAGCGCGGGTCGCGGGCGGTGACCACGCGGTAGCAGCGCTCGGCGTCACGCCAGAGTGAAAGCGTCTCGGTGACCATGCAGCCGAGCATGTCAGCAGGTCAGCGCGGCCGCTGGCGGAAATCCGCCACGGCGCTGGGTGCGTGGGGCCCGACCGGGGCAGCCACGTAGACTGCGGGGTCGTGAGCCTCACCCTCGGTATCGTCGGCCTGCCCAACGTCGGCAAGTCCACCCTGTTCAACGCGCTGACCCGCAACGACGTGCTCGCCGCGAACTACCCGTTCGCGACGATCGAGCCGAACGTCGGCGTCGTGCCGCTGCCGGACCCCCGGCTGGACAAGCTGGCCGAGTTGTACAAGTCGGAGAAGACGGTCCCGGCCGTGGTGTCCTTTGTGGACATCGCGGGCATCGTGAAGGGCGCGTCCGAGGGTGCCGGGCTGGGCAACAAGTTCCTGGCGAACATCCGTGAGGCCAACGCGATCTGCCAGGTCATCCGCGTGTTCGACGACCCGGACGTGGTGCACGTCGACGGCCGGATCGACCCGTCGAGCGACATCGAGACGATCAACACCGAGCTGATCCTCGCCGACCTGCAGACCCTCGACAAGGCGCTGCCGCGGCTGGAGAAGGAAGCGCGGACGAAGAAGGAGAACAAGCCCGCGCTCGACAACGCCCAGAAGGCGAAGGAAATCCTCGACGCCGGGCGCACGCTCTTCCAGGCGCAGAGGGAAGTCGACTTCGAGGCGCTGCGCGAGCTGAGCCTGCTGACGACGAAGCCGTTCCTGTACGTCTTCAACGCCGACGAGTCGGTGCTCACCGACGAGGCCCGCCGCGAGGAGCTGACCAAGCTGGTCGCGCCGGCGGACGCGGTGTTCCTGGACGCCAAGGTCGAGGCGGAGCTGCTGGAGCTGGACGACGAGGAGTCGGTGCGCGAGCTGCTGGAGTCGGTCGGCCAGCCGGAGCCGGGGCTCTACTCCCTGGCCCGCGCGGGCTTCCACACCCTGGGCCTGCAGACGTACCTGACGGCGGGCCCGAAGGAGTCCCGCGCCTGGACGATCCCCCAGGGCGCCACGGCCCCCCAAGCGGCGGGCGTGATCCACACGGACTTCGAGCGCGGCTTCATCAAGGCGGAGATCGTCTCCTACGACGACCTGATGGAGGCGGGCTCAATGGCGGCGGCGAGGGCGGCGGGCAAGGTCCGCATGGAGGGCAAGGACTACGTCATGGCCGACGGCGACGTGGTCGAGTTCCGCTTCAACGTGTAACGGTCGGCTACTGACTGTCGTTTACGTTGGACGCAGGATATACTGCGTCCAATGAAAGCTTCGCCGAGCTTGCTCCCCCTGCTCCGCTCACGCATGCAGGGCGAGCTGCTGGCGCTGCTCCTCCTGCACCCGGAGCGCGAGTACAGCATCACCGAGCTCGCCCAAGAGTTCGGCGTCTCGGCGACCACCGTGCTGCGCGAAGTCGAACGGCTCGTCGGCGGCGGCATCTTCGAAGACCGGCGCGTGGGCCGCAGCCGGCTCGTCAAAGCCCGCACCGACACCCCGCTCTACCGGCCGCTGAGCGAGGTCATCGCGGTGACCTTCGGCCCGATGCCACTGCTCGCCGAGGCTCTGTCCGGCCTGGCCGGCATCAGCGAGGCCTACATCTACGGCTCCTGGGCCGCGCGCTACCGCGGTGAGCCGGGGCCGCCGCCCGGGGACGTCGACGTCCTCGTTGTCGGCTCGCCCGACCCCGACGCGCTGTTCGACCTGGCCGAGACCGTGTCGCGGCGGCTGGGGCGCGAGGTCAACGTCCACCGCATCTCGCCCGCCGCGTGGGCGGCCGACAGCACCGATCCCTTCCTCACCAGCGTGCGTGAGCGCCCGCTGGTCCCGCTGCCGCTCGAGCAGGAGACCCGATGACCCGGTGGAACCAGGGCCGCGTCACGATCGACGCGCTCCTCGCGCGCGGCTCCCTCGAACGCGTCCCGGCTTCGCGCGAGGCCGCGGAGGCGGAGATCGCCAGGGCCCGCACGCACGTCGCCTCGGCGCGGCAGCTGCTGGAGTCGGACCCGGAGGGCGCCTACACGCTGTTGTACGACGGCGCCCGCCGCGCGCTGGCTGCCGTGCTGCAGAACCAAGGCCTGCGCGCCACGAGCCGGGGTGGCCACATCGCTGTCTACGAGGCGGTTCTCGCGCAGCTCGATCCGCCGCTGGGACCGCTCCTGCGCCCGTTCAACCGGATGCGGGTCCGTCGCAACGAAGTCGCCTACCGGTCGTCCGAGGCGCCTTCGGTGACGGCCGAGGACGTCACGGCCGACGTGGCGAAGGTCGACGACCTCATCGGCGTCGCCGAAAAGACCATCCCGAACATGGCCCGCTACTGATGGCGACCCGTCCGCTGACGCCGAACGAGCGGACGACCCTGGACGCGTTGCTCGCCGGCGACTTCCCCGGCGCCGCCGAACTGCGAGCCCAGGCGCCGACGGCCCGGGTGAGCGGACGCTGCGACTGCGGGTGTCCGAGCATCAACCTGGAAGTCGACCGGACCCTGCCGATCGCGGTGGTCGCCGACCCTCCGGTCGCAATCGAAGCCGACGCACCTGGCGGCGGGCTCATCGTGTTCGCCGAAGACGGCCGCCTGTCCTGCCTGGAGTACTGGACCACGACCGATGACGTGCCGGCCGGGTTTCCGCCGCCGGAGCACATCGCCTTGTAGCCCGCCCGAATCGGCCGGTATTGGGCGAGCCGGGTGGTGACCGCTCGGTAACGGCCCCCGCCGGGCCGCCCGGCCATTAGGATCGGCCGCCGCATCGTCCGGTGGCTGGAAGGTTCTCACGATGGGGCAGAAAACGGCAGCGAATCCGGTGCCGCCGTGGACGCAGCGCGATGAAGTGCTGTGGTACACCTGTTACCTCGCCGCCCTGCTGGCCGGCGGGCAGAGCACGCAGGACGTCTATGAGGTGCTCGCTCCGTTTCCGCCGACGATCGGCGGCGACGAAAAGTTCTGGGCCTGCGGGTCGTTCGTGCTCTCCGACTTCCGGGCGCTCGGCGACGGCAGCTGGCAGGTCAGCACGCCCGTGGTCTTCGGCACCGGCGCGGTCGGGCTGGGGCTCGTCGCCGGGACGCTCGTGGGCGGGTCGATCGCCAAGTCGCGGGCGCGCCGGGCCGCGCAGGCCGCGGCGGTGCCGCGCTGGGTCCCCATCGAGCAGGGGAACGTCTACCTGAGCCAGTACGGCTTCTACATGCACACCCCGAGCGTCCTGCGCTGGCCCTGGACCGACATCTCCGGTCTGTCGGTCGTTGCGCCCGCGACCGTGCACTTCAGCGGGAACAGCGAGCACGGCCCCATTTCCTGGATGCTCCAGTCGGATTGGGCGGAACTGCTGTTCGTCTCCTGGGCCCTTGCCGTGCACCCCCGCCACCCGCAGCTGTTGACCGGCGGGTGGCTCCCGCCAGGGTGGGTCGAACACGCCCGCTTTCACCAGCGCGCACCGCGGGCGGCGCCGGGGGCGGGCATTCCGGGCATCGCCGCCCCGGAGCCGCCCGAGACACCGGGCCAAGCCGGGTAGCCCGCCGGACCTGCTGGTCCGACCGGCCAGTGCGGCCTAGCCGAGCAGGCCCAGCAGGGCGATCGCGATCAACACCACCGCGGGGGCGAGTGCGTTGATCCAGGCGCGCTGGGCGGCGGTCAGGGCGGTGCTGTTCATGGCGTTCCCGGGGGTGTGAAACCGATGCTTCCGCTCCGAACAGCGCGCCGATCATGGCCCGCGTTAACAGCTGTGATCGAACTCTCAGCTGTCCAGGTGACGGCGGTTGCGGGCGGTGAACCAGAGCACTCCGCCCGCCGCCGCCACCATCGTCGCGAACGCTGCCGTGCCGACCACGATTGCCTGAGTCATCTCGTCTCCCTCCCGAAGGTTCCGGTAACCGAGAGACGTCGAACCCCGGGAAAAGTGCACCCAGAGTAACCAGGATCACAGGGCGGCGAGCACCGCGTCGATCTCGGCGGCCAGTGAGAAGTCCTTCGCCGTCAAGCCGCCCGCCGAATGCGTCGAGAGCCGGAACGTCAGCGTGCGCCAGCGGATGTCGATGTCCGGGTGGTGGTCGGCGGCCTCGGCCAGCTCCGCCACCCGGTTCACCACCTCGATCGCCTGGGGGAAGCTCGCCAGCTCCACCTCGCGCGAGATCACCGCACCCGTCCTGGTCCAGCCCGCGCCCAGCCGTCCGTCGGCCTCGGAGTCGCTCAAGATTTCCGTCATGTCTCCATCGTCCTGCGTCCTCGACTACGCTGCACGGTTGCCACGGGAGTCCGGCGGGTGCCGGGCTGAGAGGCGGGTATCCGCGACCGTTCGCACCTGACCGGATCATGCCGGCGACGGGAGGGCTTCCCCTCCGCGTCCGGCGAAGTGCAGGAGGGTAGATGAAACGCAGGGCTGCGACGGCCATCGCCGTCGTCGGCGTGGTCGCCGCCGGGTGCTCGCTGTCGGACGGGGACGGCGGCACGCAGCAGACGCCCACCGTCACCCTCGTGACGCACGATTCCTTCCTCGCGCCGCAGGAGGTGCTCGACGCCTTCCAGAAGCAGTCGGGCATCAAGGTCTCCGTGCTCAAGCAGGGCGACGCCGGATCGCTGACCAACAAGCTGGTGCTCACCAAGGCGAACCCGATCGGCGACGTCGCGTACGGCGTCGACTCCACCTTCGCCTCGCGCGCGCTCAGCGAGGGCGTCTTCGAGCCCTACACCAGCCCGGAGGCCGACCGCGGGCCGCAGCGCTACGCCGTCGACCCCGAGCACCGGCTCTCCGCGGTCGACGTCGGCGACGTCTGCGTCAACGTCGACACGAACTACTTCACCGGCAAGGGCCTCCCCGCGCCGGAGACCTACGACGACCTGGCCGACCCGAAGTACAAGGACCTGCTGGTCGTCGAGGACCCGGCGACCGCGTCCCCCGGGCTGGCGTTCCTCCTCGGCACCATCGCCAAGTACGGCGACGCCGGCTGGAAGGACTACTGGACGAAGCTGAAGGCCAACGGCGTCCAGGTCGTCAGCGGTTGGGAAGAGGCCTACACCAAGCAGTTCTCCGGCTCGTCCGGCAAGGGGCCGCGGCCGATCGTCGTCTCGTACGCGTCCTCGCCGGCCGCCGAGGTCGGCGACGACGGGAAGCCGCGCACCAAGGCGCTGCTCGACACCTGCTACCGGCAGGTCGAGTACGCCGGCGTGCTGGCCGGCGGCAAGCAGGTCGAGAACGCCCGCAAGGTGGTGGACTTCCTGCTGTCCCAGCAGTTCCAGGCGACGGTCGCGGCCAACATGTACGTCTACCCGGCGCGCCAGGGTGTCGACCTGCCGCAGGGCTGGGCGCAGGTCGCGCCGCTGCCGCAGAAGCCGCAGACGCTGCCCGCGGACCAGGTGCAGGCCGGACGCGAGAAGTGGATCGGCGAATGGCGCACGCTCGTGCAGCAGTAGCCCCACCCCGCACCGCCCGCGGGTTGGGCCTGGCGCTGCTCGGCCTGGCTCCGATCGGTTTCCTGGTGGTGTTCTTCGCCTGGCCGGTCGTCGCGATCATCGGCCGCGGGTTCGCCGCAGGTGGCCTCGACGTCGTCCTCGGCGATCCGCGGACCTGGCAGCTGGCCGGGTTCACCGTCGGGAGCGCGGCCGCGTCGACGGTGGTCGCGGTGCTGGCCGGGCTGCCGGTGGCGTTCCTGCTGGCCCGGGTGCGGCTGCCCGGCGTCGGCCTGGCGCGGACGCTGGTGCTCGTGCCGTTCGTGCTGCCGACCGTGGTCGTCGGGCTGGCGTTCCGCGCGCTCTGGCCGGACGGCGGCGTGCTGCCGATCGTGCTGGCCAACGCGTTCTTCAACGTCGCCGTCGTCGCGCGGACCGTCGCCGGGCTGTGGGCGCGGCTCGACGCCCGGACGACCGACGCCGCCCGGGCGCTCGGCGCGTCGCCGTGGCGGGCGTTCCGGTCGGTGACGCTGCCCGCGCTCGCGCCGGCCATCGCGTCCGCCGCGGCCGTGGTGTTCCTGTTCTGCGCCACCAGCTTCGGTGTCGTGCTGATCCTCGGCGGCGCCCGCTACCGGACCCTGGAAACCGAGATCTACCTGCGGACGGTCGACCTCCTCGACCTCTCGGGGGCCGCCGCGCTGTCGCTGATCCAGTTCGCGGCCGTGGTCGCCGCGCTGGTGCTCGGCGGGCTGGCCCGGCGGCGCCGGGACGGCGCCCGGATCGGTCCCGGCGGCGCCCGGCGGCCGCGGGGCGGCGAGTGGTGGGTCGTCGGTGCCGCGGGCGTCGTGCTCGCGTTGCTGGTGACGCCGATCGTCGCGCTCCTCGCCGAATCGGTGTCCACTGAGGACGGCTGGAGCCTCGCCGGTTACCGGGCCCTGACCAGCACCGGCGAGAAGGGCGCGCTCCAGGTGTCCGGCTGGGACGCCGCGCTGAACTCGCTCAAGGTGGCGATCGACGCGACGCTGCTCGCGATGGTCGTCGGCGTGCTCGCGTCCGTGGTGCTGGTGGCGCTGCGCCGGTCGCCCGCGAGAGCCGCGCGGGGCCTCGGCGAGACGATGGACGCCGTCCTGATGCTGCCGCTCGGGGTGTCCGCGGTGACCGTCGGCTTCGGGTACCTGGTGACGCTCGACGCGCTGCCGGGCGACCTGCGGACGTCGCCCTACCTGGTGCCGCTGGCCCAGGCGCTGGTGATCATCCCGCTGGTGGTGCGGATGGTGCTGCCGGTGCTGCGCTCGGTCGACGTCCGGCTGCGGCAGGCCGCGTCGACGCTCGGGGCGAGCCCGCTGCGGGTGTGGCGGGAGATCGACCTCCCGCTGACGCTGCGGCCGCTGGTCGCGGCGGCGGGGTTCGGGTTCGTCGTGGCCCTCGGCGAATTCGGCGCGACGAGCTTCCTCGCCCGGCCGACGGCGCCGACGCTGCCGGTCGCGGTGGCGACGCTGATGGCGCGGCCCGGCGAGCTGAACAACCAGATGGCGTACGCGGCGTGCGCGCTGCTGATGCTCGTGACGGTGCTGGCGGTCGCGCTGATCGACCGGCTCGGGCGCGGCGGGGTGGGAGAGTTCTGATGGCGTTGTCGGTGCGGGACCTGACTGTCCACTACGGAGCGTTCGCGGCGGTCCGCGACGCTCGCCTGGACATCGCCGACGGCGAGGTGCTGGCCCTGCTCGGCCCGTCCGGCTCGGGCAAGTCGACGCTCCTGCGCGCGATCACCGGCCTCGAGCCGTCCGCCCGCGGCACGGTGAGCTGGGACGGCGAAGACCTCGGCCCGGTCCCGGTCCACCGCCGCGGCTTCGGCCTGGTGTTCCAGGACGGCCAGCTGTTCACCCACCGCGACGTCGCGGCGAACATCGCGTTCGGCCTGCGCATGCACGGCGTCCCGCGGTCGTCGTGGGCACCGCGGGTGGCCGAGCTGCTGGAGCTGGTGGGCCTGGCCGGCTTCGAGAAGCGGCGCGTGACCGAGCTGTCCGGCGGGCAGGCACAGCGGGTGGCGCTGGCGCGCGCGTTGGCGCCGAAGCCGCGGTTGCTGCTGCTGGACGAGCCACTGTCCGGTTTGGACGCGGGGCTGCGCGAGCAGCTGGCGATCGACCTGGCGGACTTGTTGCGGCGCAGCAAGATCACGGCGTTGCTGGTGACGCACGACCAGGAGGAGGCGTTCACGCTGGCGGACAGGGTCGCGGTGCTGGACGCGGGGGAGGTCCGTCAGGAGGGCGCGGTCCGCAGGGTGTGGCGCAACCCGGCGGACGACGAGGTGGCCCGGTTCCTGGGGGTGACGACGTTCGTGGACGGCACCGCGACGGACGGGCGCGTGCGCACGTCCCTCGGCGAAGTAGCTCTCCCGGAGGTCGCCGACGGCCGGGTGCGGCTGGGGTTGCGGCCGCACGCACTGCGCGTCGCCGGCGAGGGTGTGCCGGGTGAAGTCGTGGCGGCGGTCCACCGGAGGGAACACGTGCGGCTGGTGGTCCGGCTGGCGGAGTCCACTGTGGACGCGGTGGCCCCGGCGGCTTCGGATTTGCGGGCGGGGGACGCGGTGAAGCTGCAGTTCGACCCGGACGGCATCGCGCTGATCGGCCAGGACACGGCGAGAAACGCATCCGCATAACGTTTCGGTGTCTGTTGTATTCGCGGGCTCTGGTCGCGCGACATCTGTCGTGCACAAAGCTCCGGATTCCGGTCGACGGCCGGATCCCGGGGTTCGCGACAACGGCCCGAGGAGCTGGTCATGGCCAATGGTGACGCAAACCTGGTGCACTCCTACCGATTCCTGCGGAAAGCGATCGGGATCATCGGGATCGCCCTGCCCTGGGTGCTGATGATCGGGAAGTCCCTCATCTGGGGCGGTGGCCTGCTGGGCTCGATCAGCGGCTACTACTACAGCGAACTGCGTGGTGTCTTCGTCGGCAGCCTCTGCGCGGTCGGGGTTTTCCTGCTGTCCTACCGCGGGTACGCCACGCGGGGCGACCTGATCAGCACCTTCGCCGGCATCGCGGCAATCGTCGTCGCCCTGTTCCCGACCACGCCTCCGGGAAACTACAACGGGACGGACCAGGTCTTGGCCGCGGTGCACGCCACGGCCGCCACCTGTTTCTTCGTGGCGCTCGCGCTCTTCTGCCTGTGGCTTTTTCCCAGTCACCCGGAAAAGCGGCCCGGTCAGCCGCCGCAGTCGAATGATCCTCGGCGCAAAATCTACGTCACGTGCGGTGTGGTGATCGTCCTGGCTTTGGTGCTCATCGCGATCTTCGGGTGGTTCGCCCACAACCGGCTCGGCCCGGTGAACCCGGTGCTCTGGCTGGAGACGATCGCGATCTTCGCGTTCGGTGTCGCCTGGTTCGTCCGCGGTACGACCGAAAAGCAGAACACCGGAAGCTAGCCGGACACCGTGTTCTCCCCGAAGCCGGGCTTGCCGGCTCCGGGGAGAACCTCAGCCGTCTCGGGTGGACAGCCTTGCGTATGCCAGCGACAGCCCGATCACGATGTAGCAAGCCGCGCGCAACGCACCCTCGCCCAGCATCTGCGTCCCCATCGGGTCCTGCAGGACCTCCGCCGGGGCCATCGACCAGTTCTGCGTCAGCAGGAACGGGTGCAGCCAGTCCAGCGACGTCAAGAACCCCAGGATCGTGAACACGATGTCGCCCGCCAGCACCGAGGCCACCACCAGCATCGGGTGCTCCGTCCAGCTGGAGATCGCCAGCGCCACCGCGCCGACCGCCCACAGCTGCAGTACCACCCAGCCCGCCACCAGCAGGATCCGCGCCAGTGCGCCGCCCAAGGACAACGTCGTTCCCGACAGCGTGAACAGCGAATCCGTGCCGTTGATGATCAGGCCCGTCACCACGCCCGTCACGCACATCGCCAGCACCGAAACCACCGACACCGTCGCGACGCCGAACGCCTTGACCGCCAGCAGGCGGCCTCGGCCGACCGGGGCGATCAGCCAGCCGCGCAGGGTTCCGTGGGACGTCTCACCCGCGATCGCGTCCGCGCCCGCCATGGCCGACGCCAACGGCAGCAGCAGCGCCAGCGACATCACGATCGCCGCGATCGGCAGCACGAACGCGTTGTTGACCGCCGACGCCAGGAGGGCTCCGCCGCCGTCGTTCGGGCCCCCGCCCGACGACGCCGCGTCGTCCACCAGGGTCAGGCCGATGCCGATCACCACCGGGATCAGCGCCAGCAGCCCGAGCACGGCCAGCGTGCGCGGTCGCCGGAAGATCCAGCGCAGCTCCGCCGCCAGCAGCCGGGTCAGCGGCACCGTGTCGTGGCCCGTGCGGGCCGCCGGCGCTTCCAGGACCGCGGTCATTCCGCCCCCTCCGTCAGCCGCGCGAACAGGTCTTCCAGCCCGGTGCGGGCCCGCGTCGCCTCGTGGACCGCGACCCCCGCGCCCACCAGGACCTCCAGGACACGGGGTGCGGCAGTCGCGGTGAGGTCGGCGCGGACGCCGTCCGGCGTGAGCCGCGCGCCGATCCGGTTGTCCCGCAACACTTCCATCGCCTTCTCCGCGTCCGGCGTGCGGACCAGCAGGGCCGCGTTCCCCGACTCCAGCAGCTCCGCCAGCTCGCCCTGCGCGACGACGTTCCCCGACTGCAGCACGGCCACGTGCGTGCAGGTCGCCTCGACCTCGGCCAGCAGGTGCGACGACACCAGCACGGTGACGCCCTCGGCGTGCAGCTCGGCGACGATCCTGCGGATCTCCCTGGTACCCGCAGGGTCGAGGCCGTTGGTCGGCTCGTCGAGCACGACCATCTTCCGCGGCACCAGCAACGCCGAAGCGAGCCCGAGCCGCTGCTTCATGCCGAGCGAGTACCCCTTGTACCGCCGCCGCGCCGCGCCGGTCAGGCCGACGCGCTCCAGCGCCGTGTCCACCGCGGACGGAATGCCGGCCGACGTCAGCCGCGGTTCGGCCGCGGCGAAGCGCAGCAGGTTGTCGCGCCCGGACAGGAACGGGTGGAAGCCCGGCCCCTCGACCAGCGCACCGACGTCCGGCAGCGCGTGCGCGGCCGCGTCCGGCATCGGACGGCCGAGCAGCTCGACCTCGCCCTCGGTCGGCCGGACCAGCCCGAGCAGCATCCGGATGGTCGTCGTCTTGCCCGAGCCGTTCGGCCCGAGCATCCCGACCACCGCGCCCGCGGGGATGTCGAGGTCGACGTGGTCGACCGCGACCGTGCTGCCGTAGACCTTGCGCAACCCCCGGGTGCGCGCGGCCAGGGGGACCGCCGGGGCGGACGCCTCCGAAGAGACCTCCGCCCCGGACTGCACCGTCGTGCTGGTCACTTCTGACCCAGCGCCTCGTACAGGACCTGCTCCGGCACCGCACCGGCGGCGAAGCGGCCGTCGTCGGTCAGCACGGCGGTGCCGACCTTCGTGGTGAAGAGGTAGCCGCTGCCCCAGGTGCCGCTGACCTTCTTGCCGAACCGCTCGAGCAGCGCCTTCGGGTCGGCGTTGGCCCCCCGGCCCTCCCGCCCGGACTGCTGCTTCGGCGCCGCGTTCAGCGCGTCCGCCGGGACCTTGCCGGTGACGACGGTGTCCCAGCCGTCGCCGACGACCTTCGTGTCCTGCTTGGCCTGCTCGGCCAGGTCCTTGGCGTGCTGGTCGACCTGCGGCGTCTTCTCCTGCACCTTCGCGCCCTTCGGCGGGGTGAAGGTGAACAGGTCGGCCGGCTGCTGGGTGAACTCGATCTCGGTGAACGCGACCTCCAGCGCCGGCGTCGCCGTGCCGTTGCTCAGCACCGACACCCGCAGCGGCATCCGCGTCTGCGAGTCGACCGCGACGCGGATCTCGCGCAGCAGCGTCCGCTCGGTCGGCTTCGGCGTCAGGACCAGCTCGTAGGCCGAGCGGCCGGCGACGGACGCGGTGCCGTCGACCGACACCGTGCTGCTCTCGCGGACCTTCGCGAGCAGTTCGGTCGACGCCGCCAGCGGGTCGGCCGTCTTGTCGCTGCCCGCGCCCTTGCGCTGGGCCACGTCGGCCGGGACGGTCAGCTTGGTCGCGGTGTTCGTCTTGGAGCTGTAGTCCCAGACGGTGGTGCCGTCGTGGACCACGGTCTCCTGGCTCGCGCCCTGCGTGACGGCCAGCCTGCTCTTGCCGGCGCCGTCGGTGAAGATGTGGGCGGAGTCCATGTTCAGCGCCTGCGCGCCCGGCACCGCGTTCCCCACCGCGGGCAGGCCCAGGTCGTTGCTCACCTTCAGCGTGCCGTCGAACGCGCCCGGCTTCGCCTTGACCACCGACTGCACCAGGTCCTCGGCGCTCACCTGCGGCAGCGCCGGCTTGTCGTCGGCACTGGCCGGCATCGCGACGAACGCGAGCCCGCCGGCACCGAGCGCGGTGCCGAGGACAGCGGCCGTGATGCCCTTCGTCTTCGGTTTCATGCGTCTCTCCCTGTGGTGTTCCCGGACTCGAGTGTGCCCGGCTCCCTGGCCACGACGCTTCCCTCTCGAGGCTGAGATACCACTGAAGGTTCTCTCTCCGACACTGAGATCGTGCTGAGAGCTGACGCACGACCTGCGGAAACCGGCCATGATGAGTCTCGTGAAACCTCGGGTGCTGGTGGTCGACGACGAACCGGGCGTGCGGAAGGCCCTGCAGCGCGGGCTGCGCGCGGAGGACATGGACGTGGTCACCGCCGCGGACGGGCCCACCGGCCTGCAGCTGGCGAGCACGGGCTCGTTCGACGTCATCCTCCTCGACATCATGCTGCCGGGCCTGTCCGGCTACCGCGTGCTGGAGCGGCTGCGCAAGGACGGCGTCACCACGCCGGTGCTGCTCGTCTCGGCCAAGGACGGCGAGATCGACCAGGCCGACGGCCTCGACCTCGGTGCCGACGGCTACCTCGTCAAGCCGTTCTCGTTCGTGGTGCTGGTCGCGCAGGTCCGCGCGGTGCTGCGCCGGGCCGGGCCGGAGGCAGGCCGCGGGACGCTGCGGCTCGGCGCGCTGGCCGTCGACCGCGGCCTGCGGCAGGTGCACTGGCACGACGAAGAGGTGGGGCTGAGCCCGCGGGAGTTCGCGCTGCTGGAGGTGCTCGTCGGCCGGGCGGGCACGGTCGTCACGAAGGACGAGCTGCTGCGCGCGGTCTGGGGCGAGGAACAGGCCGTGACGCGCAACCTCGTCGAGGTCTACGTCGGGTACGTGCGCCGCAAGCTCGACGCCGTCGGCGCGGGTGCCCTGCTGCGGACCGTGCGGGGGCACGGCTACCTGGCGTCCGACGCGCAGCTCGACGAGGTCATCACCCCGTGATCTCCTGGTGGCGGGGCCGGTCCCTGCAGGCCCGGATCACCGTGCTGGCCGCGACGATCACCCTGGCCTGCCTGCTCGGGCTCGCGACGCTGGCCGCGTCGAACCTCTCGCCGCTGCTCATCGGCTCGGTCGACCGCGAGCTCTCCGCCGCGCTCGGCCCGGCGGGCGCCGAGGTGAGCGCCGGGCGCGCGCTGTCCGGTGCCGCGCCGGTGACGCTGCGGGTGCTCGACATCGCGGGCACGCCGGTGGACGGCGGCACCCCGACCGGGCTCGCGCCTTCCGACGTGTCGACGCTCAAGGCGGGACAGCCGGTGCAGCGCGACGGCGCGCGGTACCTCGGCACGGTCGTCAGCGCGCCGGACGGGTCGCAGCGGCTGGTCGTCGCCGGGGCCGGCCTGGTCGGGTTCGCCGCCGCGGTGCACTACGGCGGCGTGTGGCTGGTGGTCGTCGCCACGGTCGGTGCGCTGGTCGCGGGGTTCGCGACGTGGCTGGTGGTGCGCCTGTCGCTGCGGCCGGTCGCGCGGATGCGTGGTTCGGTGCGGTCGCTGCCGCCGGGGGCGCGGCTGGCGCTGCCGGACTCGCACGACGAGCTGCGGGCGCTGGCGGAGGAGTTCAACGCGCTGCTGGAACGGCAGGAGCAGGCGGCCGAGCGCCTCCGGCGGTTCACCGGCGACGCGGCGCACGAGCTGCGGTCGCCGGTGGCGTCGATCCGGGTGCAGGCCGAGGTGGCGGTGGCCAACCCGGATCCGGAGCTGGCGCAGGAGACGCTGTCGGACATCCTGACGGAGGCCGAGCGGCTGTCGTCGCTGCTGGACGGGCTGCTGTCGCTGGCCAGGTCCGACGCGGGGGAGGTGCCGCCGTCGTCACCGGTCGAGCTGGTGAGCGAGGTGCGTTCGGCGGTGGCCCGGCTGCCGGCCGGGGCGCCGGAGACCCGGGTGAGCACGGCGGTCGCGCAGGCGTGGGCGTCTTCCGCGCACGCGGAGGTGGAGCTGGTGCTGGACAACCTGCTGCGCAACGCGTGCCGCTACGCGCGCGGGCAGATCGTGGTGTCGGTGCTGGCGTCGCGGTCGTCGGTGCGGGTCGTGGTCGACGACGACGGGCCGGGGATCGCGCCGGAGCACCGCGAGAAGGTGTTCGACCGGTTCTACCGGATCGCGGACGACCGGGCCCGGTCCTCGGGCGGCACGGGTCTGGGGCTGGCGATGGTGGCCGAGACGGTCCGGCGCCGGGGCGGGCGGGTCCAGGCGGGCGAGTCGCCGGACGGCGGGGCCCGGTTCGTGGTCGTCTGGCGCGCGGCCGCGGGCCGGGAGGCGTGACGGAACGGTCGGTTGGCGTACCCAACGGGTCGGTTCGCGTAGCTGGAGGGTCGGATCGCGTGATCGAAGCCGTGTCTCGCGTGATCGGGGGCGTGTCTCGCGTGATTGGCGGAGGATCTCGCGTGATTGGAGGGGGATCTCGCTGTGCGGCCGGGGTGGGGGCTTCCGGGTAAGTTCCGGGACTGTGAACGCTGTGATCGTGGGAGCCGCCCTGGTGCGGGACGGGAAGCTGCTGGCCCAGCAGCGGGCCTGGCCGCCGAAGCACGCCGGGCAGTGGGAACTGCCCGGCGGCCGGGTCGAAGACGGGGAGTCCGAGGCGTTCGCGCTGGCCCGCGAGTGCAGCGAGGAGCTCGACGTCGTCGTCGAGGTCGGCGACCGGGTGGGGGAGGACGTCCCGCTGCCCGGCGGGAAGGTCCTCCGGATCTACGCCGCGACACTCGTCTCGCCGGGGGAAGAGCCGCGGGCCGTCGAGCACCGAGCCTTGCGCTGGCTCGGGCCCGACGACCTCGACGACGTCGACTGGCTGCCCGCCGACCGGATCCTGCTGCCTGCCTTCCGCGCGCTGCTCAGTTAGCCCCGATCATCCGCAGCGCCGCGTCGAGCCGGTGCGACCCGCGCTCGCGGGCGCGCTCGGCACCCGCTTTCCGCACCCGGTCCAGCTCCGAGACGTCGTCGAGCAGCGCCGACGCCCGTTCACGCAACGGCCGCAGCTCCTCGATCACCGCGTCGGCGACGGCGTCCTTCACCGCGCCGTAGGAGCCGAACTCGTCGGCGAGCTCGGCCGGGGACCCGCCCCGGCAGGCGGCCAGGATCTCCAGCAGGTTCGAGATCCCCGGCCGGGTCTCCGGGGCGTGGACCGGCACCGAGCCGCCGTCGGTGACCGCGCGGCGGATCTTGCGGCGGATCTGGTCCGGCTCCTCCAGCACGAACACCACGCCCACCGCGTCCCGCGCCGACTTCGACATCTTGCGCGTCGGGTCGGCCAGGTCCTTCACCCGCGCGCCCGACGGCGGCAGCACCGCGCGCGGGATGGTGAACACGTCGCCGTACGTGCCGTTGAAGCGCTTGGCCAGCGTGCGCGTCAGCTCGACGTGCTGGCGCTGGTCCTCGCCGACCGGCACCTCGTCCGCGCCCTGCAGCAGGATGTCCGCCGCCATCAGCGCCGGGTACGTCAGCAGCGACAGCCGCACCCCGGCCTGACCTTTCGATTTCTCCTTGAACTGGATCATCCGCGCGGCCTCGCCGTAGTTGCAGGTGCACTCCAGGACCCAGGTCAGCGCGCCCAGCTCGCGGGCCAGGTCGGACTGGACGAACACCCGCTCGGGATCGATGCCGGCGGCGATCAGCACCGCCAGCTGTTCACGCGCCAGTGACCGGAGTTTCGCCGGGTTGTGCGGCGTCGTCATGCCGTGCAGGTCGGCGACGAAGTACAGGTCGTCCGCGCCGCCTTCGCGCGCCCAGCGGCGCACGGCCCCGAGGTGGTTGCCGAGGTGGACGTGGCCGGACGGGGTGATGCCGGACAGCTTGCTCATGGCTTTTCCTTCCGAGGTGGGACCACCCCGGAGAAGGCATGAAAAAGGCCGCCCGTCCGGGGCGGCCGCTGGTGATCAGCGCAGGACTGGGACGGCCGCCGAGGGCGGCCACCAGGACGTCTGCACGCGCATACGGCGAGCATAGGCGCGAAGTGGCGTGCGGGTCTACCGTCTAACCATGTATGTCGTCCTGTTGAACTACACAGCACCGATCGAGGAGATCGACTACGCGCTCCCGGACCACGCCGAGTGGCTGAACAAGCAGTACGAGCACGGCCACTTCCTGGCGTCGGGACGGCGGAACCCGCGCACCGGCGGCGTGATCATCACGCGGCCGATGTCCCGCGGGAAGCTGGACGCGATCCTGGCGTCCGACCCCTTCTGCGTGCAGCACCTGGCGCAGTACGAGGTGATCGAGTTCTCGCCGACCAAGACCGCCCCGGAGCTGCGCTTGCTCAACGAGGCGGTACCGCATTAGGCGGCCAGGTCTTCCTTCGCCTTCTTCAGAGCCAATACCGGGCACTTCTTGCAGCGCGGCTTCGACCGGCAGCACTTCTTCTTGACCTTGCCGGCCTTCATGAGCTTGCGCACGACCTTCCGCGGGTCTTTCGGCTTCTTGCCCACGCGCACGCACCTTCCGGATCGGCGACCTTCACCGGGTTTCCACGTTAGGTCAGCCTAACCGAGAGGGGGGCGTGGGGCCGCTCACAGCGGGGTGGCAGGTATCCTGGGTGAGGTCCGCGTGTGACCAGAGCCGGTCACGGGATGCCTGAACGGCTGCGCGGCCATCCAACCCTTGAAGTTCAGGAGTTCTCGCGTGCCCGCAGCCAGCGCTACCGTCGAAACCGGCCGGCCGACCGGTAAGACCCGGCCCGACCTGCGCAATGTCGCGATCGTAGCCCACGTCGACCACGGCAAGACCACCCTCGTCGACGCGATGCTGCGCCAGTCCGGCGCCTTCGCGGAGCGTGCCGAGGTCGTCGACCGCGTGATGGACTCCGGGGAGCTGGAGCGCGAAAAGGGCATCACGATCCTCGCGAAGAACACCTCGATCCACCGCCAGACGCCCGAGGGCCAGGTGACGATCAACGTCATCGACACCCCCGGCCACGCCGACTTCGGCGGCGAGGTCGAGCGCGGCCTGGCCATGGTCGACGGCGTCGTCCTGCTGGTCGACGCGTCCGAGGGCCCGCTCCCGCAGACCCGGTTCGTGCTCCGCAAGACCCTCGAAGCCGGCCTGCCGGTGATCCTGCTGGTCAACAAGACCGACCGGCCGGACGCCCGGATCGCCGAGGTCGTCGAGGAGACCCACGACCTGCTGCTCGAGCTGGCCAGCGACATCGAGGACGCCGACCACGACGCGATCCTCGACCTCCCGGTCGTCTACGCCTCCGCGCGCGCCGGCAAGGCGAGCCTGGAGCAGCCCGCCGACGGCGAAGTCCCGGAGAGCGAAAACCTCGACCCGCTGTTCGACACGCTGCTGCGCCACGTGCCGCCGCCCGCCGCCGACCTCGACGCGCCGCTGCAGGCGCTGGTCACCAACCTCGACGCGTCCAACTTCCTGGGCCGCATCGCGCTGATCCGCATCCACGCCGGCAAGCTGCGCAAGGGCCAGACCGTGGCCTGGATGCGCGCGGACGGCACCACGCAGAACGTGCGCATCTCCGAGCTGCTGGTCACCGAGGCGCTCACCCGCGTCCCGGCGACCGAGGCCAGCGCGGGCGAGCTCGTCGCGATCGCGGGCATCCCGGACATCACCATCGGCGACACGCTCGCCGATTCCGACAACCCGGTCGCGCTGCCCCGGATCACCGTCGACGAGCCCGCGATCTCGATGACCATCGGCGTCAACACCTCGCCGCTGGCCGGGCGCAACGGCGGCGACAAGGTCACCGCGCGGCTGGTCAAGGCCCGCCTCGACCAGGAGCTGATCGGTAACGTCTCGATCCGCGTCCTGCCGACCGAGCGCCCGGACACCTGGGAGGTCCAGGGCCGTGGCGAGCTGGCGCTGGCCATCCTGGTCGAGCAGATGCGCCGCGAAGGCTTCGAGCTGACCGTCGGCAAGCCGCAGGTGGTCCTGCGCACGATCGACGGCAAGCTGCACGAGCCGTTCGAGCGCCTCTACATCGACTCGCCGGAGGAGCACCTCGGCGCGATCACCCAGCTCCTGGCCGCCCGCAAGGGCCGCATGGAGGACATGAGCGGCAACGGCACCGGCCGGATCAAGCTGGAGTACGTGCTCCCGTCGCGCGGCCTGATCAGCTTCCGCACCGACTTCCTCACCGAGACCCGCGGCACCGGCATCGCGAACCACGTGTTCGAGGGCTACTTCCCGTGGGCGGGCGAGATTCGCACCCGGCACAGCGGCTCCCTGGTCGCCGACCGGTCGGGCCCGGTCACCGCGTACGCGATGATCCAGCTGGCCGACCGCGGCACGTTCTTCGTGGAGCCGGGCGCGGACGTCTACGAGGGCATGGTCGTGGGTGAGAACCCGCGCTTCGAGGACCTCGACATCAACATCACCAAGGAGAAGAAGCTGACCAACATGCGTCAGTCCTCCGCCGACGTGATGGAGACGCTGGCCCGGCCGCGCAAGATGGGCCTGGAAGAGGCCCTGGAATTCTGCTCGGTCGACGAGTGCGTCGAGGTCGCGCCCGAGGTCGTCCGGGTCCGCAAGGTCACCCTGGACGTGAACACCCGCGCGAAGGAGCGTTCGCGCGCCAAGAGCCGCGACAACGGCTGATTCGCCTCGAAAAACCTCCCGGTGCCGCGCACCGGGAGGTTTTTTCGTGCCCGTTACCCTACGCTGGGTCGGCCGGTGCGAACCCAGCGTCAGGAATTGCCGCGTTCTTCTCCTTATATCTTTATAGGGGTCGCGACGGCTTCATCACCTGGCGCCGGCCACCGGTGTGAACCGCATTCGTGTCCGGCCCGTGTTCGTTCCGCCGTTCCGGAACGGTCCGGGAACCCGGACGGCGTGCCGCGCGTCCTTTCCGGTAGCGCCACCTTGGGGCGGCGGGGCGGCCCGATCCGGGTATGGGAATCTCGGTTCCGGCGGCGAAGGCGGTCGTGGGAGCATGGCTGACCCGATCGGGGCGAAACTGGGAGGAACGGGGCGTGCGGGTGAATCGCAAGGCGGTGCCGGTACTGGCACTCGCGGCCGTGCTGCTCACCGCCTGCTCCAACACCCCGCCACCCCCGGTCGTCTCCTCGTCGGTCGCGCCCGTGTCCACCACCGGCAAGACACCGTCGCAGATCGTCGTCGGCGTCGACGACGTGCTCGGCGGGTACAACCCGCACAACCTCGCGGACTCGTCCCAGGTCACGTCCGCGCTCTCGCAGCTGCTGCTGCCGTCGGTCTTCCGCCAGAAGGACGACGGCACCACCCAGCTGGACAAGAACCTGATGAAGTCCGCCGAGGTGATCTCGCAGCAGCCGTTCGTGGTGGCCTACGAGATCCGGCCGGACGCGTCCTGGTCCGACGGCGCGCCGATCGCCGCCGAGGACTTCGACTACCTGCGCACCCAGCTGCGGGACCAGCCCGGCGTGATCGGGCCCGCCGGCTACCGGCAGATCACCGACCTGCAGTCCCGTGAAGGCGGCAAGCGCGTCGAGGTCACCTTCGCCAAGCCCTACCCGGGCTGGCAGACGCTGTTCTCCGACCTGCTGCCCGCCCACCTGCTCAAGGACGCGCCCGACGGCTGGCGCGGGGCGCTCGCGTCGAACTTCCCGGCCGTCGCCGGCCCGTTCTCGATCAAGAGCCTGGACACCGCCCGCGGCGAGGTGATCCTCGAGCGCAACGAGCGCTACTGGGAGAAGCCGGCCGCGATCGACCGGATCGTGCTGCGCCGCTCGGACCAGAACACGCTGCTGGCCGCGCTGCGCAGCGGCAACGACCAGTTCGCGCTGGCCCGCGCGAGCGGCGACGAGCTCAAGCTGCTCGGCGAGCTCGGCCCGGCCGTCAAGCTGCACACGGTGGCCCGGCCGGTGGTGGCCGACGTGCTGCTGCGCCCGGTCAGCGCGACCCTGCAGGACGCCCAGGTCCGCGCGGGCGTGGCCGCGCTGATCGACCGCGCCAAGCTGATCACCGAGGGCGTCAACGGCGGCCCGTCGTCGGCCCTGCACGCCGACGCCCAGGTGACCGCGCCGTCGGTGAAGGGCTACGCGGCGACCATCCCGCCCGGCCCGCCCACCGCGCCCGACGTCGCCAAGGCCGAGCAGTCGCTGAAGGCGGCCGGCTACACGAAGACCGCGGGCACCTGGCGCAAGAACGGCAAGGCGCTCTCGCTGGTCATCGCCTCGCCGCTGGCCCAGGAGCCGTACGCGACTATCGCCAAGGAGCTCACCGGCGAACTCGCCGCGCAGGGCATCGAGGTCAACGCGATCACGCCGCAACCGCGTGACCTGTTCAGCGGCCTGCTGGCGATGCCGGTCGTCGGCGGCGTCCAGCAGCCGACCGGCGATTCGGCGGGCAACGTCGGGGTCGACATCGCGGTCGTCCCGCAGGCGGTCGGCGGCGACGCCGCGTCGGTGCTCGCGTCGACCTTCGGCTGCCGCCCGGAGCAGACGGCCGCCGGGGTGGACAAGACCAAGCCCGTCGTGCCGGGCAACGCGGCCGGGTTCTGCGACCCGGCGCTGCAGCCGTCGATCGAGGCGGCGCTGTCCGGATCGACCCCGATCGGCGAGGCGCTCACCACTCTTGAGCCTGAACTTTGGCGCCAGAACGTGGTGATTCCGTTGTTCCAATTGGCTGACACCCTGGCGATCGGATCGGGCATCTCGGGCGTCACCCCCGGTCCCCCCATGGTGGGCCCGTTCGGGTCGGCGGTGAACTGGACTCGCGGCCCGAAGTAATCGGTTGGCTACGCATTCAGTACTACCGGGTGATCTTTACCAACGCCTTCGAGTGGGACGTTGTGAATCCATGAGGTAACCGTCGTATTTCTGGATGTCGACTGGAAGTCACCCTTTGGTCACGATCGACCCGGAACTGGTGACTGTCGGTGCTTTTCCTTTCTAGCGTGCTCCCGCAGTGCGCCAGTTGAGTGTCGCTTGGCGTGTCGTAGGCTCCGGCCCATCCAACCGGAGCGGTGTGGGCCCTTGTCCCGATATTCAAGGGCTCAGTGCTAGGAGGGCACACTTCATGAGGAGATCCAAAGCAGTCTCCGCTTTGTCGCTCGTCGCCGGCGCTTCGCTGTTGCTGAGCGCCTGCAGCGGTGGTGATTCGGGTTCGGGCAACACCGACAAGAACGGATCGTCGACCGACGTCAAGGCGATGGCTGTCGGCAAGGCCGAGACCGGCGACCTGTTCAAGCTCGCGGACACCCCGGGGTACGACGGCACGGTCACGATCGGTATCGACGACGGGTACTCGGGGTACAACAACCAGACCCCGGACACCAACAGCTCGTACAACAACTACGTGCTGGCCGCGGTGCTCTCCGGCACGTTGAAGCTCGACGGCAACAACAAGATCCTGCTGAACAACGACATCTTCGAGTCGTGGGACGTCACGCAGAAGGAGCCGCAGCAGGTCACGTACAAGATCAAGCCGAACATCAAGTGGTCGGACGGTCAGGCCTACGACTGCAAGGACCTGTACCTGGCGTGGCTGTCGCAGAGCGGCCTGGCCAAGGGCCCGGACGGCAAGAACCCGTTCAACTCGGCCTCGACCACCGGCTACTCGCTGATCAACAAGGCGACCTGCAAGGACCCGCTGACCTTCGTCACGGACTACAGCGAGCCCTACCTGGACTACAAGGGCCTGTTCAACGCGCCGTCGATCCTGCCCGCGCACGTCCTCGAGTCCAAGACCGGCATCGCCGACATCACCAAGCTCGCCCCGACCGGCGACCCGGCCCAGATCAAGGCCGCCGGTGACTTCTGGTCGAACGAGTGGAAGGGCTTCAAGGCGGACATCATGCCCGCTTCCGGCCCGTACAAGATCACCGCGTTCGACGCCAACCAGAAGGCCGTCACCCTCGAGAAGAACCCCATGTGGGCCGGCGGCAAGGGTGGCCCGTCGAAGATCATCGTCCGCGCCATGGAAGACACCAAGGCGATGGCGACCGCGCTGCAGAACGGTGAGATCGACGTTGCCGCGTCGACCCAGCCGGACGCCACCGCGGCCCAGACGATGAAGGGCCTCGCGGCGCAGGGCGTGACCTACGGTTCGGCCTCGCAGCTGACCTACGAGCACCTCGACCTGAACTTCAAGCGCATGTTCGCCGACAAGGACCTCCGCAAGGCGTTCCTCGAGTCGGTCAACCGCAAGGAGATCACGGACAAGCTGCTCAAGGAGGTCCAGGCGGACGCGGAGCCGCTGAACAGCGTGGTGTTCTTCCAGGGTGAGCCCGGTTACACCGACCTGTACAGCAGCAAGGCCGGCCTGGGCGCCGAAGCGGCGGCCAAGACGCTGACCGACGCCGGCTGGACCAAGGGCGCCGACGGCATCTTCGCCAAGAACGGCGTGCGTGCCTCGTTCAAGATCACACACAACCAGAACGCCCGCCGCAGCCAGACCGTCGAGATCATCATCTCGCAGGCCAAGGCGGCCGGCATCGAGGTCAAGGACGAGACCGACGCCAACTTCCTCAAGGGTGGCCGCGTCTCGACCGGTGACTACGACGTGGCGCTGTTCGGCTGGTCGGCCCAGCCGTTCAAGGCGGAGTCGAAGTCGATCTACGTCTGCCCGGACAAGGGTGGTGAGCAGAACTACCAGGCTCTGTGCGACCCGAAGATCGACGACGCCTACAACGCTGCGGTGAAGGCGACCGACGAGCAGGTCAAGCTGCAGAAGTACCAGGAGGCCGACAAGGCCATCGCCGACGACTACGCGACCCTGCCGCTGTTCCAGACGCCGAGCATGTGGGCGTTCAAGGGCATCGACCGCGTCTACATGCAGTCGTACGACGGTGTTCTGTGGAACGTCGGCGAGTGGGAGCAGAAGAAGTAGGGCTCGCCCCGCCTCTTCTTTCCCCTCGCTCCAGATGACCTGGGAGGTACCGGGGTCCGGCCACGAGCCGGGCCCCGGTACCCACCGGAAGTAGCTGTTGACCGTAGGGTTACCGCCACTACGGTAGACAACCGGGTAGCGGTCCAGCGCACTTCTGACGACCAGGCCCGGATGAGGAGCAGTTCGTTGAACCTGGTGATCTACATCCTTCGCCGTCTGGCGATATCGATTCCCGTCCTGCTGGTCGGGACTTTTCTGTGTTTCGTGATGGTCGCCGGCACCGGTGACCCGCTGGGCGAGCTGCGGCAGAACCCGACCATCAGCAAGGAAGCGCTGGCCGCCACGGCCGCCAAGCTCGGTCTCGACCAGGGCATCGTCCCCCGCTACTTCACGTGGCTCGGCGACTTCCTGAGCGGGAACTGGGGCATCTCCATCGCGCAGGGCAACGCCCTCGCGCCGGTCGCCCCCAAGGTCATGGCCGCTTTCGGCGTCACCCTCAAGCTGGTCGTCGGCGCCGAGATCCTCGCGCTGCTCATCGGCATCATCGTCGGCGTGCTGGCCGCGGTGAAGCAGTACTCGATCATCGACTACATCGCGACCACCCTCGCCTTCCTGCTCTTCTCGATGCCGATCTTCTGCGTCGCGATCGTGCTGAAGCGCTACGCGATCGAGATCAACGGCTGGGTGCGCGACCTCGGCCTGTCGGACGTCCTCGGCAACCCGTGGCTGCGCACGACCAGCCCGGAGCAGCTGCGGACCGACGGCATCGGCGACTTCATCACCAGCACCATCGGCGCGTACCTGCTGCCGACGCTGTCGATCATGGCGATCAGCTTCGCCGCGTACAGCCGGTTCCAGCGCGCCTCGATGCTCGAGGTGATGGGCTCGGACTACGTGCGCACCGCGCGCGCCAAGGGCCTCGGCAACGGCCGGGTCATCTTCCGGCACGCGTTCCGCAACGCGCTGATCCCGGTGTCGACGCTGTTCTCGGTCAACTTCGGCTCGGTGCTCGCCGGCGCGATCATCACCGAGACGGTCTTCAACTGGCACGGTATGGGCACATTGCTGGTGGAAGCCGTCACCAAGAACGACACTCAGGTGATGATGGGTTGGCTCGTGGTGATCGCCAGCAGTGTCATCGTCGCCAACCTGATCGCCGACCTGATGTACGGCATCCTGGACCCGAGGATTCGCGTTGGCTGACTTGAACTCTCTTCTCGCGAGCGAAACCGCTGCCGCCGAAGGCACGCTTCCCCCGGAGGCGCTGCCCGAGCCGCGGAGCCAGGGCAAGCTGGTGCTGCGGAAGTTCCTGCACCACAAGCTGGCGATGGCCTCCACGGCCGTGCTGCTCCTGATCGTGCTGATCAGCATCCTGATGCCGATCTTCTGGAAGCACAGCTACCAGGACAGCTCGTTCCCGTCGTTCGCCAAGCCCAGCGGCGAGTTCCCGCTCGGGACCACGCAGGTCGGCAAGGACATGGTCGCGCAGGTGCTGCGCGGCACGCAGTACTCGCTCCTCATCGCCCTCACGGTGTCGATCCTGGCCACCGTGATCGGTGTCGTGTTCGGCGCGGTCGCCGGCTACCTGCGCGGGTTCTCCGACTCGGCGATCTCCCGGGTGACGGACCTGTTCCTGATCATCCCGCAGATCGCCGCGGCGGCCATCCTCGCCAAGGTGTTCGGCGGCGGTTCGTGGTACATCGTCGCGCTGGTGCTGGCGGCGTTCGGCTGGATGCAGATCGCCCGGAACACCCGCGCCGAGGCGATGTCGCTGTCCCAGCGCGAGTTCGTCGACGCCGCCCGTGCCTCGGGTGCGGGAACGTTCCGGATCATCTTCAAGCACCTGGTGCCGAACATGGTCGGCAGCATCACGGTCAACGCGACCCTCGCGGTCGCGCAGGCCGTGCTGGCGGAAGCCGCGCTGTCGTTCATCGGACTGGGCGTCCAGCTGCCGGACACCTCGCTCGGCCGCGTCATCCTGGAGAACTACGCCCAGCT
Source organism: Amycolatopsis sp. NPDC004169 (assembly GCF_040610315.1). Taxonomy (NCBI): domain Bacteria; kingdom Bacillati; phylum Actinomycetota; class Actinomycetes; order Pseudonocardiales; family Pseudonocardiaceae; genus Amycolatopsis; species Amycolatopsis sp. NPDC004169. The sequence continues at coordinate 12,321 of NZ_JBEXMD010000045.1, read as the reverse complement.
GCAGACCCGGCCGGCGCTGTTCTTCGGTCCGTTCGTCGTGCTCGTGCTGATTTCACTGACGATCAACTTCATCGGTGACGGTCTTCGCGACGCCTTCGACCCGCGCCAGCGGAGAATGAAGGCCTGAACGCGCGACGCGGGGGTGACCGGATCCGGTCACCCCCGCGTCCGTTTTCCCGCGCGGATCGCCGGACCTGGGGGTTTCGGATGAATCTCGTGCTCTACGTGTTCCGACGGCTGGCCATCTCCGTCCCGGTCCTGCTGGTGGGCACGTTCCTCTGCTTCGTGATGGTGGCCAACACCGGCGACCCGCTGGGCGAACTGCGCAGCAAGCCGGGCATCAGCGCCTCGGCGATCGCCGACACCGAGCACAAGCTGGGCCTGGACCAGAGCGTCATCGCCCGCTACTTCAGCTGGCTCGGCCACTTCCTGACCGGCGACTGGGGCATCTCGATCGCGCAGGGCAACGCCTTCACCCCGGTCCAGCCGAAGGTGATGGCCGCGTTCAAGGTGACGCTGGAGCTGGTGCTGACCGCGTCGGTGCTGGCACTGGTCTTCGGCGTCCTGGTCGGTGTCCTGGCGGCGGTGAAGCAGTACTCGATCTGGGACTACCTGGCGACGACGCTGGCGTTCCTGATGTTCTCGATGCCGATCTTCTGCGTGGCGATCGTCCTCAAGGGTTACGCGATCCGCGCCAACGGCTGGGTCCGCGACCTGGGCCTGTCCGACGTCCTGGGTGACCCGTGGCTGCGCACGACGAGCCCGGAGAGCCTTCGGCCACCGGAGTGGGTGACGCCCTCGCGAAGTACGTCGGCGCGTTCCTGCTGCCGACGCTGTCGATCATGGCGATCACGTTCGCCGCGTACAGCCGGTTCCAGCGCGCGTCGATGCTGGAGGTCCTCGGTGCCGACTTCGTGCGGACAGCGCGCGCCAAGGGCGTGTCGAACAGCCGCGTGATCTGGCGGCACGCGTTCCGCAACGCGCTGATCCCGGTGATGACGTTGTTTTCGGTCAACTTCGGCGCCACCGTGACGGGCGCGATCATCACCGAGACGGTGTTCAACTGGCACGGCATGGGCACCCTGCTGGTGGAGGCGGTGAACAAGAACGACCCCCAGGTCCTGATGGGCTGGCTGGTGGTGATCGCGGCGAGCGTGGTGATCGCGAACCTGGTCGCCGACCTCCTGTACGGCATCCTGGACCCCCGCATCCGCGTCGGCTGAGATGCCCGCCTGATCACCCGGGCGAGCGGCTGGTGTCGTAGCGGTGCCGGTTGTCGTGGATCTCGTGGCGGTGCGTGCTGGCCCATTCGCTGAGGGCCGTGGCGGCGTCCAGCAGGGTGGTGCCCAGCGGGGTGAGGGTGTACTCGACGCGCGGGGGCACGCTGGGGTACACGGTGCGGACGAGCAGGCCGTCGCGTTCGAGCTGCCGCAGGGTCAAGGTGAGCATGCGCTGGGAGATGCCGGTGACCGCGCGGTGCAGTTCGCTGAAGCGCAGTGTCCGGTCGCGCAGCTGCCCGATGACCAGGATCGTCCACTTGTCGCCGATCAGGGCGAGGATCTGCAGCACCTCCCGGCACGCCTCGGGACTGTCGGCGCCTGTCGCCAAAGGGTTACCTCCGTGTGCGTCACCGACATGAATGTGCCGTCTTGCCGGCGACAGCCTAGTGACAAATCATGGTGCTGCGAACAAAGAGTAACCACTCGCGGTGGGCTGGGGACCGCGTGGCCGGAGGGGAGCTGGGGTGGCGAAGACCCTTGTCGTCGTCGGTGCCGGACCTGGTCTGGGGATGGGCGTGGCCCGCGCGTTCGGCCGGCAGGGCTTCCAGGTCGGGCTGATCGCCCGGAACAAGGACACGCTCGACGGTCTGGTCGGCGAGCTGGCCGAACTCGGGGTGACCGCTGCGGCGTTTCCTGCCGACATCCGTGATCGTGCCGCGCTGACCGAGGCCCTCGCCGCGGCCCGGCAGGCGCTGGGGCCCGTCGATGTGCTGGAGTACAGCCCCAGCCCGACCGGCGCGATCACCCACGCCGCGCAGACCACGGTCGCGTCCGCCATCGAGCAGTTCGAGCTGCACGTGCTGGGTGCGGTGACGGCCGTGGGACAGGTGTTGCCGGGCATGCGTGCCCGCGGCGAGGGGACACTGCTGCTGACCACGGGCGTGTCCTCCACGATCGCCGCGCCGTTCCTGGCCAACGTGGGCCTGGCCATGGCGGGCTTGCGCAACTGGGCGCACGCCCTGCACGCCGAACTGCGACCGCAGGGGATCCACGTGGCAACGGTGACGATCGCGTCCGGTGTCATTCCCGGCGACGAGGTTGCCGACCCCGACGTGATCGGTGCCCGCTACTACGGCCTGTACCGCCGGCGAGACCGTGCCGAAGAGGTCATCGGTGACCTCGAGGCGTTCCGCGCCCTCGTCGCCGGGAGCTGAACACCCTGGCACAGCGAAGGGCCCCACCCGGCATTTCGGGTGGGGCCCTTCAGCGTCCGTAGGTCAGTCGGCGACGGGAGCCAGCTTGCCGGCCTCCCAGGCCGCGCGGCGCTCGGCCTGCAGCACCGGGTCCGCGACCGGCGCCGCCGACAGCAGGCGCTTCGTGTACTCCTGCTGCGGCGAGTGCAGCACCTGGTCACGCGTGCCGACCTCGACCAGCTTGCCGTGCTGCATCACCGCGACGCGGTCGGCCAGCAGGTCGACCACCGCCAGGTCGTGGCTGATGAACAGGCACGCGAACTGCAGCGACTGCTGCAGGTCGAGGAACAGGTCCAGCACGCGGGCCTGCACCGACACGTCCAGCGCCGACGTCGGCTCGTCCGCGATCAGCAGCGCCGGGTCGAGGGACAGCGCGCGGGCGATCGCGACGCGCTGGCGCTGGCCGCCGGACAGCTCGTGCGGGTAGCGGTTCATGTAGTGCCCGCCCAGCTCGACCTTGTCGAGCAGCGAACGCACCCGGGCCGACAGCTCCTTGCCGGACAGCACCTTGTGCAGCACCATCGGCTCGGCGATCGACTCGCCGATCGTCATCTTCGGGTCCAGCGTCGACGCCGGGTCCTGGAACACGATCGAGAAGTACCGGCGAAGCGGGCGAAGCTCCTTCGCCGACATCTTCGTGATGTCCTTGCCCGCGATGGACACCGTGCCCTCGGTCGGGTCGAGCAGGCGGATCGCGCAGCGGCCGACCGTCGACTTGCCCGAACCGGACTCGCCGACCAGGCCGACGATCTCACCCTTGGCGATGGTCAGCGAGACGTCGTCGACCGCGCGGTTCTTGCCCTGGCCGCGGCGGCCGGGGTACTCGAGCACCAGGTTCTTGATCTCCAGGGCCGGCGCGGCCTCCTCGATCACGGCCTCCAGCTCGGCGTCGGCCAGCCGGATCTCCTCGGCGATCTTGGCCGCCTCGGTGCTGTCGGTGGCGATCCCGGTGTCGTCGAGCAGGCGGCGGCCCTCGGGACGCTGCCCCAGGACCGGCACCGCGGCCAGCAGCCGCCGGGTGTAGTCCTCCTTCGGCGACGCGAACAGCTCGCGCACCGGCGCCTCTTCGACGATCTCGCCCTGGTACATCACGATCACGCGGTCGGCCATGTCGGCGACGACGCCCATGTCGTGGGTGATCAGCACGATCGCCGTGTCGAGGGTGTCCCGCAGCTTGCGCAGCAGGCCCAGGATCTCGGCCTGGACCGTGACGTCGAGCGCCGTGGTCGGCTCGTCGGCGATGATCACCTTCGGGTCGCACGCGATCGCCATGGCGATGACGACGCGCTGGCGCAGACCGCCCGAGAGCTGGTGCGGGTACTGCTTGAACCGCTGGTCGGGGTTCGGGATGCCGACCATGTCGAGCAGCTCGACCGCCCGCTTGTCCGCGGCGTCCTTGGCGATGTCGAGGTGCGAACGCAGGGCCTCGCGCAGCTGCCACCCGACCGTGTAGACCGGGTTCAGCGCCGTCATCGGCTCCTGGAAGATCATCGCGACCTGGTTGCCGCGGATCTTCTGCATGTCCTTCTCTTTGAGATCCGCCAGGTTGCGCTCGCCGAGGCGCAGCTCACCGGCGATCCGGCTGGTCTTGGGCAGCAGGCCCAGCACCGACATCGACGTGACGGACTTGCCGGACCCGGACTCCCCGACCACGGCCACGATCTCGCCGGGCTGCACGTCGAACCCGATGCCCTTGACGGCGTCGACGACGCCGTCCTCGGTCTGGAACGACACGCTGAGGTCCGAGATCGACAGAACGGACCCGGACACGCCGGCGACGTCCGCCGAAGTTGCTTCAGTGCTCACCAAGATGCCCTTCGTGGGGGTACAGACGGTCGCGACGCGGCGGTCGCGACTCGCGCGAGGATAACCGAGGGTGTCCCCGACGAAGGTCGGAGCACGGGAATTACGCTCAACCCGTGATCTCCCCGGTATCCCGACGGCTGCTGTTCGTCCACGCCCATCCCGACGACGAAAGCATCACCACCGGCGCCTCGATCGCACGATACGCCGCCGAGGGCGCCGACGTGACCGTGGTGACCTGCACACTCGGCGAAGAGGGCGAGATCATGGCCGGCCTGCCGGAGCTGGCCGGGCTGGGCGCCTGGGCCGCCGACCAGCTGGGCGGCTACCGCGTCGCCGAGCTGGAGGCCGCCTGCGCCGCGCTGGGGGTTTCGCGGCACCGTTTCCTGGGCGGGATCGGCCGGTGGCGGGACTCGGGCATGGCGGGCACGCCGTCGGCGTCGCACCCGCGGGCGTTCACCGGTGGCAGCGCCGAGGAGCAGGCCGCGCAGCTGGCGGAGGTCCTCGACGAGGTCCGGCCCCAGGTCGTCGTCACCTACGACGCCTTCGGCGGCTACGGCCACCCCGACCACATCCGCGCCCACGACATCACGATGGCGGCCGCCGCCGGCGCCGGGTCGGTCCAGCGGGTGTTCCACACGGTGACGTCGCGGAGTGCGGTCCGTGCCGGGCTGGCCGCGCTGCGTGCCGGAGAGGCCCGCTACCGCGTCCCGGACGACGACGAGCTCCCCGCGACGTCCGACGAGGAGATCACCACCGTGGTCGACGTCACCGCGTACGTCCCGGCGAAGCTGGCGGCCCTGCGCGCGCACGCGACGCAGCTGGCCGTGGTCGACGGCGCCGTCCCGTACTTCGCGCTGACCAACGAGATCGCCCAGCCGATCCCCGCGAAGGACTGCTTCGTGCTGGCCCACGGCCCGGCCGAGGGCGCGGCGGACGACCTGTTCGGCGGGCTGTGACGGTGGCGGAGCGGCTGACACTCGAGCAACGGCTGCTGCTCGCGCTGTTCGTCGCCGACACGGTGCTGTTCGCCCTGCTCGAGCTGTTCTTCCTGCCGCTGCGGATCGGCGTGGTCCCGGTGCCGGTGACGGTACTGGTGGGCGCCGTCACCACGCCGTGGCTGGTGTGGACGACGGCGAAGCTGGTGCGGCCCGCGCTTTCCTGGGTACCCCTCGCCGTGTGGGTGCTCGTCGTGTTCGGGGTCGGCCTGCTGGGCCCGGGCGGTGACCTGGTGCTGATCCAGGACTGGCGGGCGTTGCTGTTGCTCGGCGCGAGCGCGCTGCCGGGCGCGATGGTGCTGGGCGGCGCACCGCGCCGGACGGCGGGAAGGGGACCGGAACGTGGCTGAGGCGATCTCCGACCGGCAGGTCGTGGCGGTGCTGCGGCCGTTCGTGCGTGCGTGCGGGCCGATGCTGGACGCGCTGCGCGAGTCCGACCCGTTCGGCCTGCAGGCGCGGGCCGCCGAGGACATGGCCGAGGTCGAATCCGGGCTGAAGGCGAAGCTGATCCACGGGGTGACGTCGGTCAAGGTCCCGGGCACCGCGGCGTGGGCCCGGATGACCGGCTACGACCGGTCGAGCTGGTGGATGAACCGCGTGGGGCGCTTCACGGCGCTGCTGACGTCGATCCCGGGCCTCGGCGGCGCACTGGCCGACCGCCTGCCGGTCCAGGACACCCTCGGCGCGGCCTCCCAGGGCCTGCTGTTGTGCGCGATCGCGGGCGAGTACGGGGTGACCGACGTCGGCACGCGCGTGCGGCTCATCGCGTCCGTCCTCTTCGAACGCGACATCGACCCGGATCTCGCGGCGGGTAGGCACGCGGAGCACGACGAAGCCGCGGAGGCGGATGAAGCGGCGAAACTGACCGAGGAACTGCGGGCGTCGGAGAAGAAGCACGGAAAGGCCACGGTGAAGGCGGCCGGCCGGACCCTGTGGCGGCTCGGCCGGGGCTTGCTCGGGATCACCGGGGAGCTGGAGAAGCGGCCGCGCGGCAACCTCTTCCACCGGGCGCTCGGCATGCTGCCGGTGGTCGGGGCGGCGGGGGACTACCTCGGTGAGCGGTCGGGGCTGCGCGTCGTGTGGAAGCGCGCCCACGTCTGGCTGACCGAGCACCGGGCCGCGTAACAACGGCGGTCGCGGTGCCGACTCTGGCCACGCCCGGCGCACCGGCGCCGGTTCCGGCGGCCGGGAGGAAGACAACCGTGACCATCTCCGACGGGCAGATCGTGGCCGTGCTGCGGCCGTTCGTGCGGGCCTGCGGGCCGGTGCTCGACTCGCTGCGGGACGCCGATCCGTTCGGGCTGCAGGCGCAGGGTGCGGAGGGCCTGGCCGGCGTCGAGTCCGGCCTGAAGGCGAAGCTCGTCAACGGGGTGACGTCGGTCAAGGTGCCCGGCACGGACGCGTGGGCGCGGATGAGCGGCCACGACCGGTCGAGCTGGTGGATGAACCGTGTCGGCCGCTTCGCGGCGGTGCTGACCGCGGTGCCCGGCCTCGGGGGCGCGCTCGCCGACCGGGTGCCGGTGCAGGACACCGTCGGCGCGGCGTCGCAAGGACTGCTGCTGTGCGCCATCGCCGGGGAGTACGGCGTCACCGACGTCGGCACCCGCGTGCGGCTGATCGCCTGGGTGCTGTTCGGCCGCGACATCCCGCCCGGGCTCGCCGCGGGCCGCGACGAAACCGCCGAAGCCGGGGCCACCGCCCGGCTCACCGAAGACCTCGCCGCGGCGGAACGGAAACACGGCAAGGCGACCGTCGGTGCCGCCGCGGGCACGCTGTGGCGGCTCGGCCGGAGCCTGCGCGAGCTCACCGAGGCGCTCGAAAAGCGGCCGCGCGGGCGGTTGCTGCACCGCGCGATCGGCAAGGTGCCGGTCGTCGGCGTCGCGGGCAGCTACCTGAGCGAACGGGTGGGACTGCAGGAAGCCTGGCAGCGCGCCCACGTCTGGCTGACCGAGCACGCACCGCCGGCCACGGCCGCGCGCTGAACGTGACAGCGCGCACGCGGTGGCCCACCGCGTGCGCGCCCTTCACCACGGCACCGCGCTGGTCATTCCCGCGCGATGCCGCCGCCAAACCTCAGTTCCAGAACTGGAACACGCTGAAGCCGATCTTCGCGCCGTCCACGTACCCGCCGAAGGCGTTGAAGATGGCGTAGGCGCCGTCCCACAGGGCCGCGTTCGCCGGGCGGAAGAACCACAGGAGCGCGAACAGGATGATCGGCGCCCACGGGCGGACCCGCGCGCCGAACTCGCGCGCCTGCGGGGGCAGGTACGGCTCGATCGCGCCCCAGCCGTCGAGGCCGGGGATCGGGAGGATGTTGAGGAGGAACGTCACCACCTGCAGCAGCGCCAGGTAGGACATCGCGATCACCAGGCCACCCGCCATCGGGACCAGCGCCACCACCAGCGCCAGCGCCGCTCCGACCGCGAGGTTGCTCAGCGGCCCGGCCAGCGACACCCACGACGACGTCCCGCGCGAGCGCAGCGCGCCGCGGTTGATCCAGACCGCGCCGCCCGGCAGCGGGATGCCGCCGATGATGAGGAAGACCAACGGCAGGATGATCGACAGCACCGGATCGGTGTACTTCCGGACGTCCAGCGTCAGATAACCCTTGTGGGCGACGCTGTAGTCACCGCCGCGGTAGGCGACCATCGCGTGCCCGAACTCGTGCAGCGACAGCGACGCCACCCAGCCGGCGGCGACGAAGATCACCACGCCCGCGATGAGCAGCGGGTCGCGGTCGCGGACGAAAACGGTGTTGATGTCACCGAACGCGGCCATGGCGCCACCGGCGACGGTGAGCGCGAGGATGCCGAGGAAGACCGGGCTGGGGCGCACTGCTGACTTCTGCACGTCCTCCAGTCTTCCGTATGCCCGGTGTGAAGTTACCGGCGTGTCCCCTTGCGCGATCGGGCCGGAACGTCCCCCGAACTCGCTACTCCGCTTGACCTGACCGCACTACACGGGTGTAATCACAGTGATGTCATTCGCCGCCGAGAGGGGACGGCGAGTGTCGTTTCACCACCGCCAGCCTGGGGAGTGCTAGGGAGCGAGGAGGCGGACGTGCGGTTGGAAGCCGATGGGAAGGAATGGGGGCACGTCATGAGTTGGGGCGAGATCCCGGAGCAGGCTCTGGGAGATCTCACCGAGCTCATCGATGCCACCGAAGAAGAGCAGGATTGGCAGGAACGCGCCCTGTGCGCGCAGACGGACCCGGAGGCGTTCTTCCCCGAGAAGGGCGGCTCGACCAGGGAAGCCAAGCGGATCTGCCTGGGCTGCGAGGTCAAGGACGAGTGCCTTGAGTACGCGCTGGCCCACGACGAACGCTTCGGCATCTGGGGCGGTCTGTCCGAGCGGGAGCGCCGCAAGCTGAAGAAACGAGCTATCTAGGGAGAGGTGTGTCCGCGGAACGCGCGGACCATGACCGCTCGTTTCAGTGTCTTCTGGGGGTGCAACCCCCAGACCCCGCCCGGGGGCAAGCCCCCGGACCCCCGGCGCGTGGCCGGGTTTGCGGTGAACTCGCGTAATGGCTTTGGGCGAATCGCCGGTGATGCTTGCATCACCGGCGATTCCGCTTCGTGGACACGGCGTGGGTTCACCGTCGGGTGCTGAGGCGGGGCCGTAGGGTGGCCGGACCGACTCACCGCCTGATCTGGAGCGTTCGTTGCCCCCCGTCTCGCGCACCGCGCCCGTTCTGGCCATTGTGGTCTGTCACGACGGCGAAAACTGGCTGCCGCTGGCGCTTTCCGCGTTGCGCCGCAGCAGCGTCCGGCCCCGGCACGTGCTCGCCGTCGACACCGGCTCCACCGACGCGACCCCGCGGCTGCTCGCCGACGCCGCCGAGGACCCCGGGCCGGATTCTTCCCCCGTGCTCTCCGGGGTCATCACACTGTCGAGTGAAACCGGCTTCGCGGCCGCGGTCGCCGAAGCCGTCGCGCACGCCACCGAGCGCTGGGGCGACCCCGGTTCCTGGCTGTGGCTGCTGCACGACGACTGCGCGCCGGAACCCGACTGCCTCGAACAACTCCTGGCCGTGGCGACGAAGGAACCGTCGGCCACCGTGCTCGGCTCGCTCGGGCTCGACTGGACCGACCCGCGGCTGATCGTCGAAGCCGGCCTGTCCACCGACGCCTCCGGCCACCGCCAGCAGGTCGCCACGCCCGGCGAAGACCCGGTCGAGGTGCTCGCCGTGCCCAGCGCCGGCTCGCTCGTGCGCCGCGACGCCTGGGACGCCCTCGGCGGCTTCGACCCGGATTTCCCGTTGCTGCGCGAGGATCTCGACTTCGGCTGGCGCGCGAACGCCGCCGGCGGTGTGGTCCTGTCCGTGCCGCTCGCGCGGGTGCGCCACGCCCGCGCGGTGACCACCGGGCAACGCGCGGCGGACGCCCTCCCCGGCTCGCCGGCCGCCGCGAACCGCGCCCACGGGCTGCGCGTGTTCCTGGTGAACTGCTCGCCGTTTTCCTTCTGGCTCGGCATGATCCGGCTCCCGCTGCTGGCGGTGCTGCGCGCGCTCGCCTTCGTCCTGCTGCGCCGCACCGGCGAAGCACGGGCCGAGTTCGCCGCCGTCGCGTACCTCCTCAGTGGACGCGGCGGATTGCGCGCCGCGCGGGCCCGCCGGCGGCGGAATCCGCGGCCGGGCACGGTTCGCGGGCTCTTCACCGGCCGCTGGGCGCGGCTGCGCAACGCCGTCCGCGCCGGGGTCGTCGGCCTGGTGCGCCGCGGCGTCGAGAACGACGTCGCGCTCGGCCGGGTGCCCGAGACCGTCGAGACCGAGTCGGCGTGGGTGACGCCGGAAGCGCTCGACGCCCGAGAGAACCGCCCGGTCGGCCCCGACGCGCTGCCCGCGGGCGCGCTGCGCGGGGTCAGCTCGCGCGGGGCCGGGCTGCGCCGCCCGGGCACGCTCGTCGCCGTCACGCTGCCGGAAACCCCGGCGGCCCCGGTGCCCGACGACACCGCCCCGGACGAGGCCCCTCCGGCCGAAGAGCCGGAACTCGTCTTCGTGGAGGTGAACCGCCGCCGGGTCCTCGCGGCCACGATCTTCGCGCCGCCGGTGGTCCTGCTGGTCGTGCTGACCGCGCTCGGCCTGGTCGTCAACCGCGCCCGGCTCGGCCTCGACCTCTTCGGCGGCAAGCTGCTCCCGGTCGGCGGCCTGGGGGAGCTCTGGACGTCGTACCTGACACCGTGGCACGCGATCGCGGGCGGCACCGGCGCGCCCGCGTCCGCCACCGTGCCGGTGCTCGGCACGCTCGGCGCGCTGTTCGCGCCGATCGGCGGCCCCGCCGCGCTGGTGGCGATCCTCCTCATCGGCGACATCCCGCTCGCGGCGCTGAGCGCGTACGCGGCGACGCGGCGGCTTCGCGTGCGCCGCTGGGTCCGCGCGGTCGTCGCCGCGACGTACGCGCTGCTGCCGGCCGCGACCGCCGGAGTGGCACAGGGCCGGCTCGACGTCGTCGTGGTGCACCTGGTGCTGCCGCTGGTGGCCGCGGGCATCGCCGGGCTGCTCGTGCACGCGGACACGCGCTGGCTGCACGTGTCCGCGCTGTCGGCGTTCGGCGTGGCGCTGCTCGGCGCGTTCTCGCCGCTGGCGCACGGCCTGGCGCTGGCCGGGCTGCTGATCGGGTTCGTCGTGCTGCCGGCGCCGACCGGGCTGGCGCGCCGGATCGCGTCGGTCGGGATCGTCGTGCTGCTGCCGCTGGCGCTGCTGCTGCCGTGGCCGACCGTGCTGCTGAAGCACCCGGAGCTGCTCGTGCAGGGCCTCGGCGGCGCGGCCGCGCCGGTGTCCGGCACCGACCTGGCCGGCCTCGACCCCGGCGGGCCGGGAGCGTGGCCGATCGGTGTCGCGGTGATCGCCGCGGCGCTGGTGGCGATGGTCGTCCGGCCGACGAAGCCGGCCGCCGGCGGGCTCGCGCTCGCGGCGCTGGGAGCGGGCGGGCTGGTACTGGTCCGAGTGGTGACGGCGGTCCCGATGCAGGGCGGCGCGCCATCGCACGGCTACGCGGGCGTGCCCCTGCTGATCATCGGCGCCGGGCTGCTGTGGGTCGTGCTGGGATCGTGGCAGCGCGGCGGCACGGCCGCGGTCCCGGCGACGTGGCTGCCGAAGGTGATGGCGGTGGCCGGGGCGGCGGTGTTCCTGGCCTTGGCGGCGGGCGCGGTGGTGGTGGGTGCCCAGGGGCCGCTGCGGGCAGGGGAGCGGCCATCGCTCGCCCCGGAGGTCACGGCCGAGCTGACGGCATCCGGCCGATCGGTGCTCGACCTGGCCCCGGACGCAACCCGCCAGACAGCCGGCCGCCTCCCACACCACGGCGACGACGAGCTGGCCCCGACACCGGGCACCCCGGCCCGCTTGGCGGCGTGGCGCCGCGCCCTCGGCCAAGGCGACGCGCCGGCGGTCCAGGGCGCAGTGGCGGCTGCAGCGGCCGCGGGCGTCCAGTTCATCGTGTTGCCACCCGGAGTGGACCCGAGGGCGTACCCACCGCTGGCAAAGGAACTGTTGTCGGTGGCGGCCCCGACATCCGACGGCCGAGGAGTGCTCCGGCTCCTGCCCCCGGCAGGCCAGGTGATCTTGATCTCCCCGGAGCAGGCAAAAGCAGCGGTGACAGGAGGCCCAGCCCCGGGCAACGCACCGGGCGTGTCCCCGGTCCGAGCGGACCTGCCGGACGTACGCGTACGGGTATCGGAAGGCCCAACGGGACGCTTGCTGGTACTGGCGGCAGAGCAGGAGGCGGGCTGGAAGGCATCGGTAGGAGGCAAGCCGGTCCCGATCGTGCCGGCCTGGGGCCACCAGGTGGCGGTATCGGTACCGCAGTCACCATCGGAGGTGACGGTGGAATACCCGGGAACGGAACGCAATCTCCTCCTGCTGGCCCAGCTGGCAGCAGTGTTGTTCACGCTGTTGACGGCGGTCCCACCCACAAACGCGCGCAAATCAAAGAAGCGAGGTGGTCATCCCGTCGCCTGAGGCCGTCAAATCACTTTGAGCCGGGCCCGCAACCGAGAGCGTGAGGTGGGGTGACTACGCAAGCTTGCGGGCCCGGCTCAAAGTGATAGGCC
>NZ_JBEXMD010000044.1:0-85582 GCF_040610315.1 Amycolatopsis sp. NPDC004169 | reverse complement strand
GAACCTCGCCGCGACCTCCAGCACCGCAGCCTCATCACCCGAAATCACCACCGACTCCGGACCGTTCACCGCCGCAATCGACACACCCTCGGACAACTCGATGTCGGCTTCCGACGCGACGATCGACACCATCGCCCCACCGACCGGCAACGCCTGCATCAACGACGCCCGCGCCGAAACCAACCGACAAGCATCCTCAAGCGACAACACCCCGGCCACATGCGCCGCCGAAATCTCCCCGATCGAATGCCCCGCCACAAAATCCGGACGAACACCCCACGAAGAAACCAACCGGAACAACGCCACCTCGACCGCGAACAACGCCGGCTGCGTGAACTCCGTCCGATCCAACAACGAAGAATCCTCGAACGCCTCACGCAACTCCGGACCGAAATGTGCCAGCACGGCATCGAACGCCGAGGCGTAAACCGGGAACCGCTCGTACAGCTCCCGGCCCATCCCGGCCCGCTGCGCGCCCTGACCGGTGAACAGCACCGCCAGCCGGCCGTCTTCCCGGACCTCTCCGGTGACCACCTTCGCGTCGAGGACGACCGCGCGGTGGTCGAGCGCGGTGCGCGTGATCAGCGTCCGGGCGACGTCCGCGGGATCGGCGGTCACCTCGGCGAACCGGGAAAGCTGCGCCTGCAGGGCTTCCGGGGACTTCGCCGAGAGCACCCACGGCGTCAGCGTGCCCACCGGCGCCTCGGCGGGCACCGGCTCGGCAGGCGGAACCGACTCGAGGATGGTGTGCGCGTTGGTGCCGCTGACGCCGAACGACGACACCGCGGCCCGCAGCGGGCGGTCCGCGCGCCACTCGCGCGGCTCGGTCAGCAGCTCCACCGCACCGGCCGACCAGTCCACATGGGACGAAGGCGCGTCGACGTGCAGGGTCTTCGGCAGGACACCGTGGCGCATCGCCATGACCATCTTGATCACCCCGGCCACGCCCGCCGCCGCCTGGGTGTGGCCGATGTTGGACTTCACCGAGCCCAGCCACAGCGGCGCCGTCCGGTCCTGGCCGTAGGTGGCCAGCAACGCCTGGGCCTCGATCGGGTCGCCCAGTGTCGTGCCGGTCCCGTGCGCCTCGACCGCGTCGACGTCCGAAGTGGACAACCGGGCGTTGTCGAGTGCTGCCCGGATCACCCGCTGCTGAGCCGGGCCGTTCGGGGCGGTCAGGCCGTTGGAGGCGCCGTCCTGGTTGACCGCCGAGCCGCGCACCACGGCCAGGACGTCGTGCCCGAGGCGCCGCGCGTCGGACAGCCGCTCGACCAGCAGCACGCCGGCGCCTTCGCCCCAGCCGGTGCCGTCGGCCGCCTCGGCGAACGCCTTGACCCTGCCGTCCGGCGCGAGCCCGCGCTGGCGGCTGAACTCGACGAACGTGCCCGGCGTCGCCATCACCGTGACCCCGCCCGCCAGCGCCAGGTCGCATTCGCCCTGCCGCAGCGCCTGCGCGGCCAGGTGCAGCGCGACCAGCGACGACGAGCACGCCGTGTCGACGGTCAGCGCCGAGCCCTCGAACCCGAACAGGTAGGCGAGCCTGCCGGAGACGACGCTCGCCGCGTTGCCGGTGCCGAGGTAGCCCTCGACGTCCTCGGCCGACGAGCGCAGCAGGGTCGGGTAGTCCTGGCCGTTGGAGCCCATGAACACGCCGGTCCGGCTGCCGCGCAGTGCCGCGGGGTCGATCCCGGCGCGCTCGAAGGCCTCCCACGACGTCTCCAGCAGCACCCGCTGCTGCGGGTCCATCGCCAGGGCCTCGCGCGGCGAGATCCCGAAGAAGCCGGCGTCGAAGAGGTCGGCGTCGTGCAGGAACGCGCCTTCCCTGGCGTACGTCGTGCCCGGGCGGCCGGCGTCGTCGAACAGCGCCGCGGTGTCCCAGCCGCGGTTGGCGGGGAACGCCGAGACGGCGTCCCCGCCGCGGGCCACCAGGTCCCACAGCCCCTCCGGCGAGCGCACGCCACCGGGGAACCGGCAGGCCATCGCGACGATGGCGATCGGCTCGGTCGCGGCCTCGACGAGCTGCCGGTTCTGCCGGCGCAGCCGCTCGGCCTCCTTCACGGAGGCACGCAGCGCGTCGAGCACCTTCTCGGGCGTGGCCATGGTTCAGCTCCAGGAGTGGGTCATCGGGAATCGGTTCCGTCGAGGGCCAGCCGCACCAGCGCCTCGGCGTCGAGCTCGTCCACGGCGTCGGCGGCGCCGTCCTCGGCCGCGTCGAGCCCGGCCAGCTCCAGCAGCGCCGTCATCAGCCCGGCGTCGCGGAAGCGGGCCAGCGGCACGGTGGCCAGCGCCGCCCGGATGCGGGCTTCCTCCGGGTCGGCCGCGGCATCCGGGCGGAGCACGCCGAGGAGGTGCCCGGCCAGTGCCGCCGGGGTGGGGTGGTCGAAGACGACGGTCGCGGGCAGGGCCACGCCGGCCGCCTTCGCGAGGCGGTTGCGGAACTCCACCGAGGTCAGGGAGTCGAAGCCCAGCTCGGTGAACGGGCGGGCGGCGGGGACGCCGTCGGCCCCGCGGTGCCCCAGGGCGGCCGCGGCCTCGGCGCGGACCAGGGCGAGCAGCGTCCGCTCGGCGTCTGCTTCGGACAGTCCGGCCAGCGTCTCCCCCAGGTCGCCGTCGACCGGGACGTCGTGGGTTTCCTGCACCTGCCGCGCTTCTGGCACACCGAGCAGCAGCGCGCTCGGGCGGACGGAGGTGAAGGCGGGCACGAACCGCGCCCAGTCGACGTCGGCCAGGGTCAGCGTGGTCTCGTCCCGGCCGACCGCGCCGGCCAGTGCGCGGAGGGCGAGGGCGGGCCGCAGCGGGGTCAGGCCGCGGCGGCGGAGGTAGTCCTCGGCGTCGTGGTCGGCCGCCATGCCGCCGTCGGCCCAGGGGCCCCAGGCGAGCGCGGTCGCGGTCCGGCCCGCCGCCCGGCGGCGCCGGGCGAGGGCGTCGAGGTGAGCGTTGGCCGCGCCGTAGGCGGCCTGGTTGCCGCTGCCCCACACCCCGGCGATCGAGGAGAACAGGACGAACGCGTCGAGTTCGGTGTCGCCGAGGAGCGCGTCGAGGTTCTCGGCGCCGGCGACCTTGGCCGCCAGGATGTCCGCGAAGGCGCCGAGGCCGGGATCGGTCAACGGGGTCGCTCCCCCGGTCCCGGCGGCGTGGACGACGGCGGTCAGGCCGTCGCCGATGTCGTCGAGGACCGCGGCGAGCGCGGCCCGGTCGGCGACGTCGCAGGCCGCGATCGTCACCTCGGCACCCAGCCCGGTCAGCTCCTTCGCCAGGTCTTCGGCACCGGGAGCCCGCGGGCCGCGGCGGCTGGTGAGGACGATCCGGCCGGCGCCCGCGGTGGCCAGCCAGCGGGCGACGTGGGCGCCGAGCGCGCCGGTGCCGCCGGTGACGAGGACCGTGCCGCGGGGCTGCCACGGCCGCCCCGGCGTGCCGGTGGCCGGGACCAGGCGCCGGGCGAGCCGGCCGTCCGGCCGCACGGCGACCTGGTCCTCCGCCGGGTCGGCCAGTGACTGGACCAGCAGTTCACCGGTCCGCACGTCGAACTCCGCGGGCAGGTCGACCAGGCCGCCCCAGGCGTCCGGCCGGTCGAGGGCGGCGCTGCGGCCGAGCCCCCAGACCTGCGCTTGGGCGGCGTCCGGGCGCTCGGTGGCGACGGCTCCTCGCGTGACCGTCCACACGGGAACGTCCGGCACCGCGCGGAGCAGCGCGAGCGTCGCCGCCACACCGGCCGGGACGAGCCCGGTTCCCGCCGTGAGGGCCAGCAGGGACAGGACGGCGTCCGCGGTCCCGGCCGCCTCGGCGAGGTCGTCGCCGGACGGGTCGTCGAGGCGGGTGAACGCGACACCCCGCGCGGTGAGGGCCGCGGCGACCTGGTCGCCCAGGCCGGCTTCCCCGGCGGGGACGGCCAGCAGCCAGTGCCCCGGCGGCGTCGCGGCGGTCTCCGGCACCGGTTCCCAGGTGACCCGGTACCGCCAGCCGTCCACAACGGACTGTTCGCCGTGCTGGCGCCGCCAGGACGACAGCGCCGGGAGCAGCGTGACCAGCGAAGCGCGCTGGTCCTCGTCGATCGCCAAGGCACCGGCCAGCTCGCCGACGTCCGCTCGCTCGACCGCCGACCAGAACGCGGTGTCCACCGCGGGCGCGGCGGCTTCGAGCCAGTAGTGCTCGTGCTGGAAGGCGTAGGTCGGCAGGTCGACGCGTCCGACGGGCCCGAACACGGCGGCCAGGTCGACCGGTGCGCCGTGCGCGAACAGCGTCGCCAGTGCGGTCACCGCGGCCGCGCCGTCGGGCCGGTCGCGCCGCAGGGACGGGACCACCACGGCGTCCGGCGCCGTGTCGCGGGCCATCGCGCTCAGCACGCCGTCCGGGCCCAGCTCCAGGAAGACGCCGGCCCCGGCGGCGGCCAGGGTCGCGACGCCGTCGGCGAACCGGACCGCCTCGCGGACGTGGCGGACCCAGTAGTCCGCTGTGAACGGCTCCGCGAGCGCGCCGGTCAGGTTCGACACCACCGGGATCTCCGCCGGGTGGTAGGTGACCTTGTCGGCCGCCGCGCGGAACTCGTCGAGCATCGGATCGAGGTGGGCCGAGTGGAACGCGTGGCTGACTGCGAGCCGTTTCGTCTTCGGGAACTGCGCCGCGACGGCCAGCACGTCGGGTTCGTCACCGGAGATCACCACCGACGCCGGGCCGTTGATCGCCGCGATCGAGACCCGGTCGCCCAGCAGCGGCCGCACCGCGGACTCGGGTGCCGCGATCGACACCATCGCGCCGCCCTTCGGCAGCGCCTGCATCAGCGCGGCCCTGGCCGACACGAGCAGGCAGGCGTCTTCGAGGGAGAACACCCCGGCGACGTGCGCCGCGGCCAGCTCGCCGATCGAGTGCCCGGTGACGAACGCCGGGCGCACGCCCCACGACTCGAAGAGCCGGTACAGCGCGACCTCGACGGCGAACAGCGCGGGCTGGGTGAACCCGGTCTCGTCCAGGCCGGGCGCGTCGCCGAACACGACGTCCCGCACCGGCACGGTGAACTCGGCGCAGATCTCGTCGAACGCCGCCGCGTAGACGGGGTACCGCTCGTACAGCTCGCGGCCCATGCCGGCCCGCTGCGCGCCCTGCCCGGTGAACAGCACCGCGAGCTTGCCGGACGGAGCCGTGCCGCGGACGACCCCGGGCGCCGGTTCCCCGGCCGCCAGCGCGGCCAGCCCGGTGAGCAGCTCGGCCCGGCTGCCGCCGACGACGACCGCGCGGTCGTCGAACCGGGCCCGGGTGAGCAGCGCTCCGGCGACCGCCGCCGGAGCGGCGTCGACCGCGGCCAGCTTGCGGGCCTGTGCCCGCAACGCCTGCTCGCCCTTCGCCGACAACGCCCAGGCCACGACCGGCGGCTCCGGCACCACGACCGGCGCCGGGGCCGGTTCCGGCGGGAGCTCCAGGATG
This sequence comes from Amycolatopsis sp. NPDC004169, assembly GCF_040610315.1. Lineage (NCBI taxonomy): Bacteria > Bacillati > Actinomycetota > Actinomycetes > Pseudonocardiales > Pseudonocardiaceae > Amycolatopsis > Amycolatopsis sp. NPDC004169. Next base: position 80,167 of record NZ_JBEXMD010000044.1, on the reverse strand, counting down.
GCGTGGGCGTTGGTGCCGGAGATGCCGAACGCCGAGACGCCGGCCCGGCGCGCGTGTCCGGTGACCGGCCACGGCCGCTGCTCGGTGAGCAGCTCGACCGCACCCGACGTCCAGTCCACCCGGGTCGAGGGCGCGTCGACGTGCAGCGTCTTCGGCAGCACGCCGTGGCGCATGGCCTGCACCATCTTGATCACCCCGGCCACGCCCGCGGCCGACTGCGTGTGCCCGAGGTTCGACTTCAGCGACCCCAGCCACAGCGGCGTCTCGCGGTCCTGGCCGTAGGTGGCCAGCACCGCCTGCGCCTCGATCGGGTCACCCAGGGTCGTCCCGGTGCCGTGCGCTTCCACGACGTCCACATCGGACGGTCGCAGGCCGGCGTTCGCCAGCGCCGCCCGGATCACGCGTTGCTGAGACGGACCGTTGGGTGCGGTGAGGCCGTTCGACGCGCCGTCGGAGTTGACCGCCGAGCCGCGCAGGAGGGCGAGCACCTCGTGGCCGTTGCGCCGCGCGTCCGACAGCCGTTCGAGGACGACCATCCCGGCGCCCTCGCTCCAGCCGGTGCCGTCGGCGGCGTCCGCGAACGCCTTGCACCGGCCGTCCGCCGACAGCCCGCGCTGGCGGCTGAACTCGACGAAGATGTCCGGCGTCCCGAGCACCGCGACACCGCCGGCCAACGCGAGATCGCACTCACCCTGCCGCAGCGCCTGCCCCGCCAGGTGCAGCGCGACCAGCGACGACGAACACGCCGTGTCCACGGTGACCGCGGAGCCCTCCAGGCCGAGGTGGTAGGCGACCCGGCCGGACAGCACGCTGCCCGCGTTGCCGGTGAGCAGGTGCCCCTCGACGCCGTCCGCGGCGGGCGCTCCGGCCGCGTACCCGGAGTGGGCGGCACCGACGAACACGCCGGTGTTGCTGCCGCGCAAGGTGCCCGGGTCGATGCCGGCCCGTTCGAAGGCCTCCCACGAGACCTCCAGGAGCAGCCGCTGCTGCGGGTCCATGGCCAGTGCTTCGCGCGGGGAGATCCCGAAGAACGCGGCGTCGAAGTGCGCGGCGCCGGGCAGGAAGCCGCCGCCGGTGGCGTAGAACGTGCCCGGGTGCGCCGGGTCCGGGTGGTAGAGCTCCTCGACCGGCCAGCCGCGGTCGGCCGGGAAGCCGCCGACGGCGTCGCGGCCCTCGGCGACCAGCCGCCAAAGGGCGTCGGCGGAATCGACGTCACCCGGGAAGCGGCAGCTCATCGCGACGATGGCGACGGGGTCGTCCCCGGCGGCGCGCACCGCCGGGACCACCGGGGCCGCCGCGGGGCGCGTCCCGGTCGGTTCGCCGTGCAGGAACGCGGCCAGCGCCTCGGGGTTCGGGTAGTCGAAGACGAGGGTCGCGGGCAGCGCGCGGCCGGTCGCGGTGGCGAGCCGGTTGCGCAGCTCGACCGCCGTGAGCGAGTCGAAGCCGGTGTCCTTGAACGCCTTCGCGGGGTCGACGGTGTCGGCGCTCGCGTGGCCCAGCACCGCCGCGACGTGCTTGCGGACCAGCTCCAGGACCTGTTCGTGGTCGCCGGCCCAGTTTTCGCCCGAGACGGCGGCCCGTGCGGCGCGGCGGACCGGCGTGCGCACCAGCCCGCGCCACAGCGGGGCCGGGTCGCCGGCCGCGCGGAGGGCGGCGAGGTCGAGGCGCATCGGCACGGCCACCGGCCGTCCGATCCCGATGGCGGCGTCCAGCGCGGCCAGAGCGTCCTCGGTGGACAGTGGCCGGATGCCGGAGCGTTCGATCCGGCTGCGGTCGCGGTCGCCGAGCTTGCCGGTCATCGCGCTGCCGAGCGCCCACTGGCCCCACGCCAGTGACACCGCGGGCAGGCCCTGGGACCGCCGGTGCACGGCGAGCGCGTCCAGGGCGCTGTTCGCCGCGGCGTACCCGCTTTGCCCGGCGGCGCCGAGGATCCCGGCGACCGAGGAGAACAGGACGAACCAGGCCAGGTCGTGGTCCCGGGTCAGCCTGCCGAGCGCGGACGCGCCGTCCACTTTGGCGCGAAGCACCGAGGCCACCCGGGCCGGTGTCTGCGCTGCGAGCACGCCGTCGTCGAGCATCCCGGCGGCGTGCACCACCCCGATCAGCGGCGCCTCGGCGGGGATCTCCCGCAGCACGTCCGCCACGAACCCGGGCTCGGCCACGTCGCCGGCGACCACGATCGCCTCGACGCCGAGCGCGGTCAGGTCTTCGCACAGTCCGGCGGCGCCCGGGGCGTCCGGGCCGCGCCGGCTCACCAGCACCAGCCGCCGGACCCCCGGGCGGGCGGCGAGGTGCCGGGCCACGGCGGCGCCGAGCGTGCCGGTGCCGCCGGTGACGAGCACGGTGCCCTCCGGCTCCGGCCGCGGCAGCGTGAGCACGTTCTTGCCGACGTGCTTGGCCTGGCTGACGAACCGGAAGGCCTCGGCCGCCCGCCCGAGCTCCCAGGCCCGCAGCGGCAACGGCGTCAGCTCGCCCCGGCCGAAGGCCGCGAGGAGGTCGGCGAGGATGGCCGCGATCCGGTCCGGGCCGGGGTCGCCGAGGTCGAAGGTGTGGTAGCCCGTGCCCTCGCGGACGTCGGTCTTGCCCAGCTCGACGAACTGGCCGCCCGGGGCGAGCAGTTCCAGCGACGCGTCGACGAACGGGCCGGTCAGGGAGTTCAGCACGACGTCGACGTGCGGGAACTTGTCCCGGAAGCCCAGGGTGCGGGAGCTGGCCAGGTGCGCGTCGTCGAGGCCGAGTCCGCGCAGCACGGCGTGCTTGCCCTCGCTCGCCGTCGCGAACACCTCGGCACCCTTCCAGCGGGCCAGCTGCACCGCGGCCATCCCGACGCCGCCCGCCGCCGCGTGGACCAGCACGGACTGCCCGGCGCGCAGGCCACCGAGGTCGAAGAGGCCGTAGTAGGCGGTGACGAAGGCGACGGGCACGGTGGCCGCCTCGGCGAACGTCCAGCCGGCGGGGACGGGCGCCAGCCGACGGGCGTCGGCGACGGCCCGCGGGGCGAAGGCGTCGTCGACCAGGCCGAACACGCGGTCGCCGACGGCGAGGTGGGCGACTGCGGCGCCCACCTCGACGACGACGCCCGCCGCTTCGGAGCCGAGGCGGGCCTCGGGGTCGGGGTACATGCCGAGGGAGATGAGGACGTCGCGGAAGTTGAGCCCGGCCGCGCGCACCTCGATCCGGACGTCGGTCTCGCCCAGCGGCTTTTCCGCGGTTTCGGCGATGGCCAGGCCGTCGGTGGTGCCGGAGCCGGTGGTGCCGAGCTGCCAGGAGTCGCCGGCCGGGGTCAGCGGCATGGCGGTCGCGCGGACCAGCCGGGGTGCCGAGGCGGTGCCTTCTTCGAAGGCCAGCTGCGGTTCGCCGTAGCTGTCTGCTGTGGACAGCAGGGCTTGGGAGCGCAGGTCGTCGTCGGTGTCGACGAGGAGGAAGCGGCCGGGGTGTTCGGACTGCGCCGACCGCACCAGCCCACCGGCGGCAGCCGCGGCGAGGTTGCCGCCGGCCGCGCCGCGGGTGACGAAGACGAGGCGGCCGGGGCGTTCCTCGGCGAGCCAGGACTGCAGTTCGGCCAGGACCTCGGCGGTGGTCTCGTGGACGTCGGTCCCGGTGACCGCGGCGAAGACGAGTTCTTCGCGCGGCGCGGCGGGGTCGGCGGTGACCTCGGTCCAGACCGGCTCGAAGAGCGTGTCGGGGACGGTTTCCGCGGCGGGCGCGACCGGGCGCAGCAGCAGCCCGCCGACCGTGACGACGGGGGCACCGGCGGCATCCCACGCGGTGAGGGCGACGGCGTTCTCCCCGGCCGGGGAGAGGCGGACCCGCAGTTCGGTGGCCCCGGTGGCGTGCACGGCGACCCGGGTGAAGGAGAAGGGGACCCGCGCCGAGCCGTCGTCGGGGGTGACGACGCCGAGGCCGAGCGGGTGCAGCGCGGCGTCGAGCAGGGCGGGGTGCAGGGCGAACCCGCCGGCGTCGAACGGCTCCGGCAGGGTGACTTCGGCGAAGAGTTCGGTGCGGTCCCGCCAGACGCGGGTGAGACCGCCGAACGCTTCGCCGTAGACGAACCCCATGGCGGCGAGCCGCGGGTAGAGGGTGTCGAGGTCGACCGGCTCGGCGCCCGCCGGGGGCCACTGGGCCATGTGCGGCGCGCTGCTCGCCTCGGCCACGCCCGGCGGCGGCCACTCGGTGCCGCTTTCCCCGGAGCGCGGCGATCCCTGCGCGCCACTCGGCCGCGGCTCCGGGGTGCTTTCCCGTGACGGCCGCGACCCCTGCACGCCAAGCAGCCGCGGGTCTTGGCTGCTTTCCGGCGAAAGCGGCGGCCACTCGGAGCTGCTTACCCGAGAAACCGCCGCGGGGCTGATGCTGCCGGTCGCGTGGCGGGTCCAGCCCGCGTCGGAAGCGGCGGGGCGGGACGAGACCGTGACCGGGCGGCGGCCGTCCGGGTCCGCCTGTCCGGCCGAAACCTGGATCGTCACCGCGCCGCGAGGGGGCAGCACCAGCGGGGCCGCGAACGTCAGCTCGTCGACGACCCCGCACCCGGCGTGGTCGCCGGCCTGGACCACCAGCTCCAGCAGCGCCGTGCCCGGCAGCAGGACCGTGCCCGACAGCGCGTGGCCGGCCAGCCACGGGTGCGTCTCCAACGACAGCCGTCCACTGAGGACGATTCCCTCGTCGCCCGCCAGCTCGACCGCCGCGCCGAGCAGAGGGTGCGTCATTGCGCCCACGCCCACCGCTCCGAGGTCTCCGCGAGGGGCGCCGGCGCGTGGCCAGTAACGCTCGCGCTGGAACGGGTACGCCGGCAGCTCGATGCGACGGCCGCCCGGGAAGAACGCCGCCCAGTCGACGTCGACACCGTTGACGTGCACCGTGCTCAACGCCGAGAGCAGCGCTCTCTCTTCAGAGCGGTCGCGCCGCAAGGCCGGGACCGCCGTGCCGTCGACCAGCGCGCTGAGCACCCCGTCGGGGCCCAGCTCCAGGAAGACGCCGACGCCCGCGGCCTTCAGGGTCGCGACGCCGTCGGCGAACCGGACTGCCTCGCGGACGTGGCGCACCCAGTACTCCGCCGTGTACGGCGCAGCGAGAGCCCCGCTGACGTTCGAGAGCACCGGGATCCCGGCGGGGTGGTACGTCAACGACTCCGCGACCGAGCGGAACTCGGCCAGCATCGGGTCCATCAGCGGCGAGTGGAACGCGTGGCTCACGGCGAGCCGTTTGGTCTTGACGCCGTCCGCGGCGAACCCGGCCGCGATGTCCAGCACCACGGTGGAAACCCCGGAGATCACCACCGACGCCGGGCCGTTCACCGCCGCGATCGCCACGCCGTCACAACCGTCCACAACGGACAAAACATCGGCCTCGGACGCGGCGATGGACACCATCGCCCCACCGGCCGGCAACGCCTGCATCAACGCCGCCCGCGCGGAAACCAACCGGCAGGCGTCCTCAAGGGACAGCACCCCGGCCACGTGCGCCGCCGAAATCTCCCCGATCGAATGGCCCGCCACGAAGTCCGGGCGGACACCGAAGGACGAAACCAACCGGAACAACGCCACCTCGACCGCGAACAACGCCGGCTGCGTGAACTCCGTCCGCTCCAACAGCGAAGAATCCTCGAACGCCTCACGCAACCCCGGACCGAAATGCGCCAGCACAGCATCGAACGCCGAAGCGTAAACCGGGAACCGCTCGTACAGCTCCCGGCCCATCCCGGCCCGCTGCGCACCCTGGCCGGTGAACAGCACGGCCAGCAACGCATCCGGATCGGCGGTACCGGTGACGACCTCCTCGCCCAGCAGCACCGCACGGCAGCCGAGCCGGGCGCGGGACGTGGCCAGCGAGAAGCCGAGGTCGACCGGGTTCGCGTCCAGCGAGCGGACCTGGGCGGTCAATGCGGTGAGGGCACCCGCGTCGTGGGCGGAGACCACGAACGGCAGCAGCGCGTCCGTCGGCGAAGGCTCCGGAGCCGGTGGCACTTCGGGCGCCTGCTCCAAGATCGTGTGCACGTTGGTGCCGCTGACGCCGAACGCCGAGACGCCGGCCCGGCGCGGCCGGTCGCGCTCCGGCCAGTCGCGGGTTTCGGTGAGCAGCTCGACCGACCCCGCAGACCAGTCCACCTGGGACGAAGGCGCGTCGACGTGCAGGGTGCGCGGCAGGACGCCGTGCCGCAGGGCGAGGACCGTCTTGATCACCCCGGCCATCCCGGCCGCGGCCTGCGTGTGGCCGAGGTTGGACTTGACCGAGCCGAGCCACAGCGGCTCGTCGCGGTCCTGGCCGTACGTCGCCAGGAGGGCCTGCGCCTCGATCGGGTCGCCCAGCCGCGTGCCGGTGCCGTGCGCCTCGACCGCGTCGACGTCCGCAGTGGACAATCCGGCGTTCGCCAGCGCGGCCCGGATCACCCGCTGCTGTGACGGGCCGTTCGGGGCGCTCAGGCCGTTGGACGCGCCGTCGGAGTTCACCGCCGAGCCGCGGACGACCGCGAGCACCGGATGGCCGTGGCGCTGCGCGTCCGAGAGCCGTTCCAGCAGCACCAGGCCGACGCCTTCGCCCCAGCCGGTGCCGTCGGCCGCGTCGGCGAACGCCTTGACCCGGCCGTCGGCGGCCAGCCCGCGCTGGCGGGCGAACTCCAGGAACGCCATCGGCTTGGCCATGATCGCCACGCCGCCCGCGAGCGCCAGCGAGCACTCGCCCTGCCGCAGCGACTGTGCGGCCAAGTGGAGCGCGACCAGTGCCGACGAGCACGCGGTGTCGACCGTGACCGCCGGGCCCTCCAGGCCGAAGGTGTAGGACAGCCGCCCGGACATCACGCTGGGCGCCTCGCCGGTCAGCAGGTACCCCTCCGAGCCGGGCTCGAGGTCGGCGCCGTAGCCGGAGCTGCTGGCCCCGACGAACACGCCGGTCCGGCTGCCGCGCAGGGTGGCGGGGTCCAGCCCGGCCCGTTCGAAGACCTCCCACGACGTCTCCAGCAGCACCCGCTGCTGCGGGTCCATCGCCAGGGCCTCGCGCGGCGAGATCCCGAAGAAGCCCGCGTCGAAGTCCGCCGCGCCGGCCACGAACCCGCCGACACCGGCGAGGTCGGCGTCGCCGAACGAGGCCAGGTCCCAGCCGCGGTCGGCGGGGAATCCGGTCAGCGCGTCGACGCCGTCGGCGACCAGCCGCCAGAGGTCTTCCGGCGAGCGGACGCCGCCGGGGAACCGGCAGCCCATCGCCACGATCGCGACCGGCTCGTCGGCGGCCGCCGCCGACGTGACCTGCGCGGTTTCGGTGCGGCCCAGCAGCAGCCGGTGCAGCTCCGCGGCCAGCGCGGCCGGGTTCGGGTGGTCGAACACCAGTGTCGCGGGCAGGGTGAGGCCGGTGGCCGCGTTGATCCGGTTGCGCACCTCGACCGCGGTCAGCGAGTCGAAGCCGAGTTCCCGGAACGCGCGCCCGGCCGGGACCGCCGCCGCCGAGTCGTGGCCGAGCACCGAAGCGGCCTGGCCGCGCACCAGGTCCAGCAGCAGCCGGCGCGCCTCGGCCTCGCCCAGCCCGGCGATCCGGCGGGCCAGCGCGGGCCGCGGTACTTCCGGCTCTTCGGTGAGGAGCGCGCGGACTTCGGGGATGTCCTCGATCAGCGGACGACGGCGGGCCAGCGTGAAGCCGGGGGTGAACCGGGCCCAGTCGACGTCGGCGACGGCCAGGAAGACCTCCTGCGCGTCGAGGGCCTGGCAGAGCGCCTCGACCGCGGCTTCCGGCGCCATCTCGCGCAGGCCGCGGCGGCGCAGCTGGTCTTCGAGGTCGACGTCACCGGCCATGCCGCCCCCGCCCCAGAAGCCCCAGGCGACCGAGGTCGCGGCGGCCCCGCGGGCCCGGCGCTGCTCGGCCAGGGCGTCGAGGTAGGCGTTGCCCGCGCCGTACGCACCCTGGCCGCCGCTGCCCCAGACCCCGGCGTTGGAGGAGAAGAGCACGAAGGCGTCGAGGTCGTCGCCGAGGAGTTCGTCCAGGTGGCGCGCGCCGGCGACCTTGCCGTCGATCACGGCGGCGAATTCGGCCGGGGTGGTGTCGAGCACCGGCGTGGCCTGCGGCAGGCCGGCCGCGTGCACGACCGAGCGCACTGGCTCGTCCAGCCCGGCCAGGAGCGCAGCGAGCGCTTCGCGGTCGGCGACGTCGCAGGCGGCGATCGTCACGCGTGTCCCCAGTGCGGACAGCTCGGCTTCGAGGTCGGCCGCGCCGGGGGCGTCCGGGCCGCGGCGGCTGGTCAGCACGAGGTGCCCGGCGCCGTCGGCGGCGAGGCGGCGGGCGACGTGGCCACCCAGCGCGCCGGTGCCGCCGGTGATCAGGACCGTGCCACGCGGCTTCCACCGCTGTGCCGGCGGGGTGAAGGGCGCGCGGACCAGCCGGCGGGCCAGCAGCCCGGACGGCCGGATCGCCAGCTGGTCTTCATCGTCCACTCCGGACAGTGCGGCGGCGAGCAGGGCGGCCGTGTCCGCGTCCGGTTCGGCGGGCAGGTCGACGAGGCCGCCCCAGATGCCGGGCAGCTCCAGGCCGATCACCCGGCCGAGGCCCCACGTCATGGCCTGGGCGGGCGAGCCGCCGGTGACGCCGCCGCGGGTCAGCAGCCACAGCGGCGTTTCGCTGCCGGCCATCGCCTGGGCCAGCGCGAGGTTCGCGGTGGCTCCGGCGGTTTCGTCGAGGGCGAGCAGCGAGACAACTCCGGCGTACCCGCCCGCTCCGGGGAACGCCGGGGCCACGACCGGCTCGGCGCCGTGGGCGGCCAGTGCGGCCGGGACGCCCGCGTCGTCGTGGCCGTCCGGGACGACGACCAGCCAGCGTCCGGACAGCTCCGGCGCGGACGGCGCGGCGACGGGCTTCCACTCGATGCGGTAGCGCCAGGAGTCCACTTCGGACGCGGTGCGGGCCCGGTGGCGCCACCGGGTCAGCGCGGGCAGGACCTCGGCCAGGGTGCTGCCGGGTGCGACGTCGAGGGTGCCCGCGACGGCGTCGAGGTCGAGGCCGTCCACCGCGGCCCAGAACGCGGCGTCCACCGGGTCGGCGGCCGCGGTGCCCGCGTCGAGCCAGTAGCGGCGGCGCCGGAAGGCGTAGGTGGGCAGCTCGACGCGGTGCGCGCCGGGGAAGGCGGGCGTCCAGTCCACCGCGACCCCGCGCACGTGCGCCTCGCCGAGCGACCGGAGGAACCGCTCGTACCCGCCGTCGTCGCGGCGCAGGGAACCGAGGGCCTCGACGCCGTCGGTCTCGCCGATCGCCGTGGTCAGCACCGGGTGCGGCGAAGCTTCGACGAACGTGGCGAACCCTTCCGCGGCGAGCGCCCGCACCGCGGCGTCGAGCCGGACCGGCTCGCGGAGGTTCGTGTACCAGTACCCGGCGTCCAGCTCGGCGCCGTCGAGCCGGGTGCCGGTGACCGTCGAGAAGAACGGGATGTCGCCGGTCCGCGGCCGGATCGGGGCCAGCACGTCGAGGAGTTCTTCGCGCAGCTGCTCCACCTGCGCCGAGTGGGACGCGTAGTCGACGGGAATCCGCTTGGCGCGCACGCCGTCCGCCTCGCACGCGGCCAGCAGCGCGTCCAGCGCGCCGGGCTCGCCGGAAACGACGACGGCGGCCGGGCCGTTCACCGCGGCGATCGACAGCCCGCCGGTCAGCCGTGCCTCGACCTCGGACTCCGGCGCCGCGACCGACACCATCCCGCCGCGGCCGGCCAGCGCCAGGATCGCCTTGCTGCGCAGGGCGACCACGCGGGCGCCGTCCTCGAGGGACAGTGCGCCGGCCACGACCGCCGCGGCGATCTCGCCCTGCGAGTGCCCGACGACGGCGTCCGGCACCACGCCGAAGGACCGCCACAGCTCGGCCAGCGACACCATCACGGCCCACAACGCGGGCTGCACGACGTCGACCCGGGCCAGCGCCTCGGCGTCGGCCAGCACGGCACGCAGCGACCAGTCCACGAAGGACGTCAAGGCGGCAGCGCACTCGTCCAGCCGGGCCGCGAACACCGGCGACGCCCCGGCCAGCTCCAGGGCCATCCCCGCCCACTGCGAGCCCTGGCCGGGGAACACGAGCGCGGCCCGGCCCGGCGCCACCGCCCCGGTGACCACGTTCGGCGCCGGAAGGTCATCGGCCAGCGCGGAAAGGCCGGCCAGCAGCGCCTCCCGGTCCGTGCCGGTGACGACCGCGCGGTGCGGGAAGCCGGTGCGCGCGGTGGCGAGCGAGAACGCGATGTCGGCGACGCTGCCCTCGGCCGCACGCTCCCGGAGGGCGGCGGCCTGGGCCGGCAGCGCCTCGGAAGACTTCGCCGACAACACCCACGGCACCACGGCGGGCTCGGGCGTCGGCGCGGGGCCGTCGTCCCCCTGCTCGAGGATGACGTGGGCGTTCGTGCCGGAGATGCCGAACGACGAGACCGCCGCCCGGCGCGGCCGCGGCCGGTCCCACGGCACCGGCTCCTGGAGCAGCCGCACGGCACCGCTGTCCCAGTCCACGTGGGACGACGGTGTTTCCGCGTGCAGCGTCCGCGGCAGCACGCCGTTCCGCAGCGCCTGCACGGTCTTGATCACCCCGGCCACCCCGGCCGCGGCCTGGGTGTGGCCGATGTTGGACTTGAGCGAGCCGAGCCACAGCGGCTCCTCGCGGTCCTGGCCGTAGGTGGCCAGCAGGGCCTGCGCCTCGATCGGGTCGCCGAGGGCGGTGCCGGTGCCGTGCGCCTCGACCACGTCGACGTCCGATGTGGACAGTCCGGCGTCGGCGAGGGCGGCCCGGATGACCCGCTGCTGTGCCGGGCCGCTGGGGGCGCTGAGCCCGTTCGAAGCGCCGTCCTGGTTCAGCGCGCTGCCGCGCAGCACGGCCAGCACCGGGTGGCCGAGGCGCCGCGCGTCGGACAGCCGTTCGACCAGCACCAGGCCGGCGCCTTCGGCCATGCCCATTCCGTCGGCCCCGGCCCCGAACGCCTTGCAGCGCCCGTCGGCGGCCAGCCCGCGCTGGCGGCTGAAGGCGGTCAGCGACGACGGCGTCACCATCACCGCGACGCCGCCGGCCAGTGCCATCGAGCACTCGCCGCGGCGCAGGGCCTGCGCGGCCAGGTGCAACGCCACCAGCGACGACGAGCAGGCCGCGTCGATGGTCAGTGCCGGTCCCTCCAGGCCGAGCGTGTAGGCGACGCGGCCGGACAGCACGCTGGACACGCTGCCGGTGAGCAGGTGCCCTTCGAGGCCGTCCGGAATTTCCCGCATCCGCGCGTGGTAGTCCTGGTAGTTGGCGCCGACGAAGACACCCGCGGGTGCACCGCGCAGGGTGGCCGGGTCGATCCCGGCGTGCTCGATGGTCTCCCACGCGATCTCCAGCAGGAGCCGCTGCTGCGGGTCCATCGCCAGTGCCTCCCGCGGCGAGATCCCGAAGAAACCGGCGTCGAAGTCGGCCACGTCGTGCAGGAAGCCGCCCTCGCGGACCGTCGAGGTCCCCTGCTCGTCGGCGGCACCGAACAGCTTCGCCAGGTCCCAGCCGCGGTCGGTGGGGAACCCGGAGACGGCGTCGCGGCCTTCGGCGACGAGGGTCCACAGGTCGTCCGCGGACCGCACGCCGCCGGGGTAGCGGCAGCCCATGCCGATGATCGCGATCGGGTCGTCGGCGGCCGCGACCCGGGTGACCGCGGCCGGCCCGGTCCGCGCGCCGAGGACGGTGTCCCGCAGGTGCCCGGCGAGCCGCAGCGGGGTCGGGTGGTCGAACACGAGCGTGGCGGGCAGCCGCAGGCCGGTCGCGGCGGCGATCCGGTTCCGGACGTCGAGCGCGGTCAGCGAGTCGAAGCCGAGGTCGGTGAACGGCCGGTCCGGCTCGACGGCGTCGCCGCTCGCGTGCCCGAGCACCGCGGCGGCCTGGGCGCGGACCAGGTCCAGCAGCACCCGGTCGGCGTCGTCGCCGGAGAGCCCGGCGAGCTGCCGGGCCAGCGGCGTCGCCTCCGCGACCGGGGCTTCCGACGGCCGGCGGACCTGGGGCAGGTCGTCGAACAGCGGCCGGGCGCGGCCGGCGGTGAACACCGGCAGGAACCGGGCCCAGTCGACGTCGGCGAGCACCACGGCCGTCTCGTCGCGGCCGAGGGTTTCGTGCAGGGCGGTGATCGCCGTGGCCGGGTCCATCAGCGGCAGGCCGCGGCGGGCGAGCTGGCCGGCGTCGACGCCTTCGGACATCCCGCCCCGGCCTTCGACCTCCGTCGGCGCCCAGACGCCCCAGGCGATCGACGTCGCGGTCGCGCCGCGGGCCCGGCGCCGCTCGGCCAGGGTGTCGAGGAAGGTGTTGGCCGCCGAGTAGGCCGCGTGGTCGCCGCTGCCCCAGACCCCGGCGATGGAGGAAAACAGCACGAACGCGTCGAGGTCGGCGCCGAGCAGTTCGTCGAGGTGCCGGGCCCCGGCGACCTTCGCCCGGACGACCTCGGCGAACCCCGGGAGGGTCGTCTCGGTCACCGGCAGCAGCTCGACCGTGCCCGCGGCGTGGAACACCGACCGGACCGGCTCGCCGAGCTCCGCCAGCAGCGCGGCCAGTGCGTCGCGGTCGGCGACGTCGCAGCGGGCGAGGGTGACGCGGGTGCCGAGGGCTTCCAGCTCGGCGGCCAGTTCCGGCGCGCCGGGCGCGTCCGGCCCGCGGCGGCCGGTGAGGACCAGGTGCGGCGCGCCTTCCCGGGCCAGCCAGCGGGCGACGTGCGTGCCCAGTGCGCCGGTGCCGCCGGTGACCAGGATCGTACCCTCGGGCCGCCAGTCCCGCGGCCGGTCGCCGCGGCCCGCCGGGCGCAGCCGCCGGACGCGCAGGCCACCCGGCCGCACGGCGAGCTGGTCCTCGTCACCACGGGCGGCGAGGATCCGGCCCAGCCGGCCGAGGTCGGCCGCACCGGGTTCCGGGGTGAGGTCGACGAGGCCACCCCAGCGGTCGGCGTGCTCCAGCGCGAGGACGCGGCCGAGGCCCCACAGCAGCGACTGCTCGAGGCCCGGCAGCTCGTCGGCGGGCCCGGTGCGGACCGCGCCGCGGGTGAGCACCCACAGCGGGGCGGTGACGCCGGCGTCGCCGAGCGCCTGGGCCAGCACCAGGGTCAGGATCAGCCCGGCCGGGCTCTCGGGGAACTCCGGGTGCGGGCGTTCGTCGGCGGCCAGCAGCGACAGCACGCCGTCGTACGGCCCGGCCAGGCGCTCGGCCAGCGCGGGGCGATCGGCTTCGGTCAGGGCGAGGGTCTCGACTTCGGCGGTGCGCGCGAGGAAGTCCACGACGTCCTGGCCGGTGCCGCCTTCGCCGCGGACGACCAGCCAGCGTCCGGACGGCGTCGCGGCGGGCAGTTCGGCGGCCTTCCAGGTGACTTCGTACCGCCACGAGTCCACAGTGGATTCGATGGCCCGCTGCCGTCGCCACGCGGCCAGTGCCGGGAGCAGCTCCTCCAGCGGGGTGTCGACGGAGACGCCGAGGGTGTCGGCGAGGTCCGCCGGGTCGTCGCGGTCCACGACGTCCCAGAACCGGGCGTCGGCGGGGACTTCGCCGCCGTGGTCCTCCGTCCGCAGCCAGAAGCTTTCGCGCTGGAAGGGGTAGGTGGGCAGGTCCACCCGGTGCGCGCCGGGGAAGGCCGGGGTCCAGTCGACGTCGACGCCGGCGCAGTGCGCCTCGGCCAGCGCCCGCTGGAACCGGGCGAGGCCGCCGTCGCCGCGGCGGAGGGTGCCCAGCGCGGTCGCCGTCTCGCCGATGGCCATCGTCAGCACCGGGTGCGGCGAAGCTTCGACGAAGGTGCCGAACCCGCGCTCGGCCAGCGTGCGGACGGCGGCGTCGAGCAGCACGGTGCCGCGGAGGTTGGTGTACCAGTACTCCGCGTCGAGCTCGGCGCCGTCGGCCCACTCACCGGTCACGGTGGAGAAGAAGCCCGTCCCGGCGGTCCGCGGGGCGATCGGGGCGAGCACGCCGAGCAGCTCGTCGCGGATCTCCTCGACCTGCGCGGAGTGCGACGCGTAGTCCACCGGGATCCGCTTGGCGCGGACGCCGTCGGCTTCGCAGGACTCGATCAGCTCGGCGAGGGCGTCCGGCGCCCCCGAGACCACCACCGCGGCCGGGCCGTTCACCGCCGCGATCGACAGGTCCCCGGTCAGCCGCGCCTCGACGGCTTCGCGGGACGCGGCCACCGAGACCATGCCGCCGCGCCCGGCCAGCGCGAGGATCGCCTTGCTCCGCAGGGCCACCACCCGCGCGCCGTCCTCCAGCGACAGCGCACCCGCGACGACGGCCGCGGCGATCTCGCCCTGCGAGTGGCCCACCACGGCGTCGGGCACGACCCCGTGCGAACGCCACAACTCGGCCAGCGACACCATCACGGCGAACAGCGCGGGCTGCACGACGTCGACCCGCTCCAGCGCCTCGGCGTCCGCCAGGACGTCCCGCAGCGACCAGTCCACAAAGGAGTCCAGCGCCGCCGCGCACTCGTCGAGCCGCGCCGCGAAAACCGGTGCCGATTCGGCCAGTTCGAGGGCCATCCCGGCCCACTGCGAACCCTGCCCCGGGAACACCAGGGCGACCTTGCCCGGCTTCCCGGCGACCCCGGAGACCACCGCGTCGTCCGGCGTGCCCGCGGCGACGGCGGTGAGCCCGCGCAGCAGCTCGGCCCGGTCGTGGCCGACCACGACGGCCCGGTGCTCGAACCGGGACCGCGTCACCGCGAGCGAGCAACCGACTTCGGCAAGGCCCAGGTCGTCCACTTCGGACAGCCGGGCGGCTTGCGCCCGCAGGGCGTCCGCCGTGCGGCCCGAGAGGACCCACGGGACGACGGCGGGTACGGGCGCCGGCGACACGGGTTCGGCGGGCGGGGCGGCTTCGAGGATGGCGTGCGCGTTGGTGCCGCTGATCCCGAACGACGACACGGCCGCCCGCCGCGGGTGGTCGCGCTCGGGCCACTCGGCCTCGGCGTCCAGCAGCCGCAGCGTGCCCGCCGACCAGTCCACTTCGGACGTCGGCCGCCCGGCGTGCTTCGACGCCGGCAGGGTCGCGTGCTGCAGCGCCAGCACGGCCTTCATCACCCCGGCCACGCCGGCCGCGGCCTGCGTGTGGCCGATGTTCGACTTCACCGACCCCAGCCAGAGCGGCTGCTCCGGCGACCGGCCCCGCCCGTAGGTCTCCAGCAGCGCCTGCGCTTCAATCGGGTCACCGAGCGGGGTGCCGGTGCCGTGCGCCTCCATCAGGTCGACCTGGCTCGCCGCCACCCGGGCGTTGGCCAGCGCGTCCAGGATGACCCGCTCCTGCGACGGCCCGTTGGGGGCGCTGAGCCCGTTCGACGCGCCGTCGGAGTTCACCGCCGAGCCGCGCACGACCGCGAGCACCGGGTGCCCGTTCCGCCGGGCGTCGGACAGCCGTTCCAGCACCAGCATCCCGGCGCCTTCGGCGGCCCCGAAGCCGTCGGCGTCGGCGGAGAACGGCTTGCAGCGGCCGTCCGGCGAGAGGGCCCGCTGGCGGCTGAGCTCGATGAGGATGCCCGGCGTCGCCATCACCGTCACGCCGCCGGCCAGCGCCAGCGAGCACTCGTCGCGGCGCAGGGCCTGCACCGCCCAGTGCAGCGCGACCAGCGACGACGAGCACGCGGTGTCGACGGTGACCGCGGGCCCCTCCAGACCGAGGACGTAGGCGATCCGGCCGGAGGCGACACTGGTGATGGTGCCGGTGAGCAGGTGGCCCTCGACCGATTCGGGGACCCGGTGCGAGCTGGGCGCGTAGTTCTGCTGCATGGCGCCGACGAACACGCCGGTGCGGCTCGACTTGAGCGTCCGCGGGTCGATGCCGCCGCGTTCGAGGGCCTCCCACGACGTCTCCAGCAGCAGCCGCTGCTGCGGGTCCATGGCCAGTGCTTCCCGCGGGGAGATGCCGAAGAAGCCCGCGTCGAACCGGTCGGCGTCGTGCAGGAACGCGCCGCCGCGCATGGAGAACGTGCCGGGCCGCGCCGGGTCCGGGTCGTACAGCGCCGCCCAGTCCCGGTTGGCCGGGAGGTCACCGACGACGTCTTCGCCCGCGGACACCAGGCGCCACAACGCTTCCGGCGTCTCGATGCCGCCCGGGAAGCGGCAGCCCATGCCGACGATCGCGATCGGCTCGGTTTCCCGCGCCTCGAAGTCCCGCAACCGCTGCTTGGCCTGGCGCAGGTCCGCCGTGGCCAGCTTGAGGTAGTCGCGGAGCCTGTCCTCGTTCGCCATGTGCCGTCAACTCCGTGCGTTGTCCGCCTGAGGTGTCTCAGGACAGGTCGAGCTCCCGATCGAGCAGTGCGAAGATTTCGTCGTCCGACGCCGCGTCGAGCGGCGCGTCCCCGGGTTCGGGGTCGCGCGCGTCCCCGGCGCCGTCCAGCCGGAACAGCAGGTCGCGCAGCCGGACCTTGACCCGGCCGTGCAGCGGGCCGCCCGGCTCGCCGAACAGCGCCTCCTCCAGCCGGTCGAGGCCGGCCAGCACGTCGGGCTCCGCCGGGCCCAGCACGTCCAGCAGGTGCCCGGCCAGCGCGGCCGGGGTCGGGTAGTCGAAGGCCAGCGTGGTGCGCAGCTTCAGCCCGGTCGCCTCGGCGAGCCGGTTGCGCAGCGCCACCGCGGTCAGTGACTCGAAGCCGAGTTCGGTGAAGGTGTCGCCGCCGTCGGCGGTGGCACCACCGAGCACCGCCGCGGTGTGCTCGAGGACCAGGTCGAGCAGCAGTTCCTCCCGGGCGGGCGCGGGCAGGGCGGCCACCTTCGCGGCGAACCCGCCGTCCGGCTCGGCCCGGCTCACCGGTTCGGCGTGCGGTGCGCGGACGTAGTCACCGGGCAGCGCACCCAGGACGACGTTCTCGGCGGAGAACACCGGGCGGCCCACCAGGTCGGTGGCCGAAACCGACACCGAGTCCGGCCCGGTGGCCCGCAGCCGGACCCGCAGCGCCGGAACGCCCGCCGCGTGCAGGGCCAGGCCGCTCCACGAGGACGCGAGCCAGCCGTCGGACTCCGCCGCGGCGGGGAACAACGCGACCGCCTGCAGCGCGGAGTCCAGCAGCGCGGGGTGGATGCCGTAGCCCGCACCGCTGCCGGCCGGGGACGGCAGCGCCACCTCGACGAACAGCTCGCCGTCGAGCGACCAGGCCGCGCTCAGGCCGCCGAACTCGGGGCCCAGCTCGATGCCGTGGGCGCGCAGGCGGTCCCGTGCGGTTGCGGCGTCCTCGGCGACCGCACCCGGCGGCGGCCAGTCCACCGGCTCCGGCCCGGCCGCCGACCCGGCGGTCTCGGCCATGATCCCGGTGGCGTGCCGCGTCCACGGCCCGCCCTGGGCGCCACCGACCGAGTCGGGGCGGGCGAACACGCCGATCCGGCGGGCGCCGGCGTCGTCGACCGGGCCGATCCGGACCTGCAGGCAGAGCGCCTCTTCGGCGAAGACGACCGGCAGGTGCTGGGTGAGCTCCTCGATCCGGGCGCAGCCCAGCTCGGACGCCGCGTGCAGGATCAGCTCGACCAGCACCGACGACGGCAGCACGGTCCGGCCGAGCACGGTGTGCCCGGCCAGCCACAGCTGCTGCACGGCCGAGAGGCGGCCGGTGAACAGCCAGCCGCCGTCTTCGGCGAGCTCGACGGCCGCGCCGAGCAGCGGGTGCCCGGCGGCCAGCAGGCCGGCGGCCGCGACCGTGGCGTCCGAACCGGACTCCGGCAGCGCCACCGGCTCGGCGCCGCCGGGGAAGGCCGCGGTCCAGTCGACGCTGGCCCCGGAAACGTAGGCGGCGGCGAGCGAGCCGAGGAAGGAGCGGGGGCCGTCTTCGCGGCGGCGGATCGTGCCGAGGACGACGGCCCGGCCGTCGAGCGCGTCGACCGTGTCCTGCACCGCGACGGTGAGCACCGGGTGCGGGCTGATCTCGGCGAAGACGCCGTGGCCCTGCTCGACGAGCCCGCGGGTGGCCTCGTCGAAGCGGACCGGGTTGCGCAGGTTGCGGAACCAGTAGCCCGCGTCGAGCGCGGCGGTGTCGAGCGGGCCTTCGGTCACCGTCGAGTGGAACGGGACCGCGGTGGACACCGGGGCCAGCGGGGCGAGGTCGGCGAGCAGCCGCTCGCGGATGTCGTCGATGTGCCGCGAGTGGGCGGCCAGCCCGACCGGGATGCGCCGGGCGCGCACGCCGTCGGCGGTCAGGTCGGCCAGCAGCTCCGCCACCGCCGCGGAATCGCCGGAGACGATCACCCACGTGGGCGCGTTGACCGCGCCGATGTCCAGCCCGTCACGGCCGGCCAGCCGGGACCGCACCTCGGCCACCGGCAGCGGCACGGAGATCATGTCGCCGCGGCCGGACAGGGTCGCCTGCGCGCTGCTCCAGAGCGCGGCCACCCGCATGCCGTCCGCGGGCGAAAGGGCGCCGATCGCGCAGGCGGCGGCGACCTCGCCGAGGCTGTGCCCGACGACGGCGGCCGGCTCGACGCCGTGCGCTCGCCACAGCGCGGCCAGCGCCACCATCACAGCGAACAGCACCGGCTGCACGATGTCCGCGCCGTCCTCGAGGGTGGGTGCGCCGGGCCGTCCACGCAGGACGTCCACAACGGACCAGTCGGCGAAGGGGGCGAGCGCGGCGTCGCAGCGGGCGAGTTCGGTGGCGAACACCGGCGACCAGTCGAGCAGGTCCAGTGCCATCCCCGGCCACTGCGAGCCCTGGCCGGGGAAGACGAACACGACCCGCTCGGCGCGCCGGGCGCTGCCGCGCACGACGTCGGGCGGGTTCTGGCCGGCGGCCAGGGTGTCCAGCCCGCGCCGGCCGTCTTCCCGGCCGGCGGCCAGCAGCACGGCCCGGTGCGCCCGGCCGGTGTCCTCGGCCGCGACCGAGCGCGCGAACGCCTCGAACGGCGTGTCCGGGTGGTCGGCGAGGTACCGCGCGAGGCGGTGCGCCTTCGACCGCAGCCCCGCCTTGCTGTCCGCGGAGACGATCAGCGGCACGACGTCGTGGCCACTTCCGGTGTGCTCGTGCTCGGTGGTCAGGGTCGGGGTGGCCACTCGTTACCTCCCGGGGTCGGGCTCAGGGGAGCCGCACGGAGAACGGGTTCCGGAACACGTCGCCCGGGTCCCACCGCGCCTTCACCCGCTGCAGCCGCGGGTAGTTGTGCTGGTGGTAGAGCTCGTGCCAGGCCAGCCCGGAGCCGTTCCACCGCTCGTCCTGGACGTCGAAGTCCGGGTTGTTCACGTAGGAGCCGTTGGTGCGCTCGTCCGGCACCGGCACGCCACCGGTCCCGGCGTAGACGTCGGCGTAGAACTCCCGCAGCCAGGCCAGGTGCGGCTCGGCCTGTTCGGAGGCGTCCCAGTGCGTGGAGTAGACGAGTTTGAGGATCGAGTCGCGCTGCGCGATCGCGGTGTCGGTGGGCGACAGCGCGTTCATCCGGCCGCCGCAGCCGACGAACATCACGCCGGCGCGGTGGTTGCCGTAGTCCTCGCGCAGCAGGTGCGCGTACAGCTTCGCGGCCTGCTCGTCGGTGCAGCGTTTCCGCAGGTCGGCGGCCTTGATCTTGAAGCTCAGGGTGTGGTCGCCGCTGTCGGCGATGCCGCCCCACGACGTCGCGTGCAGCCACGGCAGCTCCTGGCGGCTGCTCAGTGCCGGGGCGACGCCGAGGTCGCGGCGGATGGCGGTGACGTAGTCGTCGAGCAGGCCGGCCGCGTTCGGGGCGGCGCTGTCGATCTGTGTCGACATGGCGACGAACTGGGACGCGCGCGTCCCGCACCACAGGCCGCTGTAGAGGTCTTCGTACGGCGAACCGGGGGCGCTGTTGCGCTCGTACCACTCGCCGTGGTTGCGCAGCAGGCGCGTGAACGCGGCCTCGTCGAGCATGTCCCACACCCAGACGTCCTGCTGCACCAGCAGCCGGGCGGGCGGGGCGGGCAGGAGGGCCTCGGGGGTGCCGACCGCGCCGGGGATCCGCAGCCAGTACCGCGTCACGACGCCGAAGTTGCCGCCGCCACCGCCGGTGTGGGCCCACCACAGGTCGTGGTTCTCGTCGTTTTCGTCGCGGCTCGCAACCACCGCACGCGCGGTGCCATCGGCGTCGACCACGACGACCTCGACCGCGTGGAGGTGGTCGGAGACGTAACCGAACTTCCGCGACAGCGGGCCGTAGCCACCGCCCGCGATGTGCCCGCCCAGGCCGACGCTCGGGCAGGACCCCGCCGGGATGGTGACGCCCCAGCGCTTGTAGAGCGTCCGGTAGGCCTGGCCCACGGTGGCGCCAGGCTCGGCGAAGAAGGCGTCACGCTCGGCGTCGAAGCCGATCCGGTTGAGTTCGGACAGGTCGATGACCACCTGCACGTCCGCGGCGCCGACCATCTCCTCGACGCAGTGCCCGCCGCTGCGGACCGCGATCCGCCGTCCCTCGCGCACCGCCGCGCCGACGGCGTCCACCACCTCTTCGGTGGACGTCGGCACGCGGACGTAATCGGGCTTGCCGACCCAGCGCTGATTCACCCCGCGCACGAGATCGGCGTACCGGGCGTCGTCAGGAAGAACTGTTACCGCGCCCATCGATCGCCCTCATTCCCCGGTTTATTCATCGTCGCCGAACACTACGGCGACGCCGCTGGCCACTCCAACCCCTAACCCCTCGGAACCACTGCTCACCAGCCTCTTGCCTAGGGGCGCGCTAGGGGTTACCGGCCCGATCCGCCGCTGCTAGCTTCAGACTGCGGAAATCTTTATTCTGCCGAAGACATAAAGGCGGGCAATCGTGGCCGAACTCCATTCATGGCACCCGATCGACGAAAACGCGTCCGACAAGGAAGTAATCATCACGGTGGATTTCACGGTCACCGGGCGGCCGGAGGCGGGGTTCGCCGAGCTCGCGAAGCACCTCGAGACGCCGTACGGCGTCTGGGAGAGCCTGCCGCCGGCCGTCGGCGAGGAGACCGGCATGACCGGCGACGACTACCTCGACCGGTGGACCGAGGAGCTGCGCGCGAGCGGCGCCGAGATCAAGGCGGTGTTCGGCTACTGCGCGTCCAGCGTGTTCGCCCTCGCCATCGCCGAGCGCATCGCGACCTGGCAGGCGAAGCCGCGGGTGGTCCTGTTCGACCCGACCGCCGCCACCGGCTTCACCGTCCTCCACTACGGCTTCTTCCGCGTGGTGGACGCGCTCGCGGCCGTCCTCACCGAGGAGGAGGTGCAGCAGGCGCACGCCGCCGGCGAGGCCGCCCAGCGCACCCACGACGACCTCGAGACGCTCACGAAGGAGTTCGTGCGGCTCTACCGCGACGTCGGCACCACGGCGTTCGAGCGGGTCGAGCTGGACGCCGACCGCGCCGAGGAACTCGTCTCCTGGTTCAGCAGCTACATGACGTACCTGGTCGCCGCTTCCCAGGTCACCGTCACCGGCGACCTCGACGGCGTCGACGTGATCCGCTCCGCCGAACTGCCCGGCGCGCTGGAGATCGGCGCGCGCGAGATCCGGTTCGACATCGACCACTCCGGCCTGCTCAGCCAGCCGGAGGTCGCGCAGGCCGTCCGCGGCCTGCTCCCCTGACCGCCCCTCACCGAAGATCCCCGCAGGAGAGCTGATGCCGACGTCACCGACCGGTCTGGGCACCGGCACGGAAAGCCAAGCCGAAGCCGCGCTCGCCGGGCACCCCGGCGTCGCGCGGGCCAGTGTCACCCGCGAACCCGGAACCGGGCGGCTCGTCGCCCGCGTCGTGCCCCGTGACCCGGTCGCCGAAGCCGGCGACGACCGCGCGCGCGTCGACGAGTGGCAGCTCATCTACGAATGGGTCTACGGCGAGCTCCCCGAGTCCGGCGGGCTCGGGGAGAACTTCGTGGGCTGGCACAGCACCTACACCGGGCTGCCGATCGAGCTCGCGCAGATGCGGGAGTGGCGGGACGCCACCGTCGAGCGGATCCGGGCGCTGCGGCCGCGCCGGGTGCTGGAGATCGGCGTCGGCACCGGCCTGCTGATGGCCAAGCTCGCGCCGGTGTGCGAGGAGTACACGGCCACGGACTTCTCCCCGACCGTGATCGAGACGCTCACCGGCCAGGTCGCGGCCGACCCCGCGCTGGCCCACGTGCGGCTGCACAGCCGCGAGGCCAACGACTTCGTGGGGCTGCCGGCGGATCACTTCGACACCGTCGTGATCAACTCGGTCGTCCAGTACTTCCCCGACATCGGCTACCTCGCCGACGTCCTGCGCCAGGCCGCCGCGCTCATCACGCCCGGCGGCGCGGTGTTCGCCGGCGACGTGCGGAACCTCCGGCTGCTGCGGGCCTTCCGGGCCGCGGTGCTGGCCGACGAGCTGGCCGCGGCGCCGGAACAGGCCCGCGAACTGGTCGAGAACAGCGTCCTGGAAGAGAAGGAACTGCTCGTCGACCCCGACTTCTTCCCGGCGCTGGCCGCGTCGCTGCCCGGCATCGCGGCGGCGGACGTCCGGCTGAAGCGGGCCCGCCACCACAACGAGCTGAGCCGGCACCGCTACGACGCCGTGCTGCGCAAGGAACCCGCGGAGACCGTCGAGCCCGCGCACACGCTGGCCTGGGACCCGGCCGCGCTGGAGACCCTGCTGAGCGACGTCCGGCCGCCGTCCGCGCGGATCACCGGCGTGCCGAACGGCCGGGTCGCCCGCGAGCTGGCCGCGCTGGCCAAGCTCGACAGCGGCAGCACGCCCGCCGCGGTGACCGCACCGGACCCCGAAGACCTGCACGAGATCGGACGGCGGCGGGGCTACCAGGCCGCGGTGACCTGGTCGGCGGGCGGACCGGGCCTGGTCGACGTCGTCTACACCCGCGAGGGCGAGCCGGTGACCGTGCCCGCTTCGGCGGCGACCCCCGGGCTGCCCTTCACCGAGTACGCGAACGCCCCCTCGCGCGCGGCGAAGACGAGCACCTTCGTCGCCGAGCTGCGCGCCTACCTGGCCGCCCGGCTGCCCGCGGAGGCGGTTCCGCACGCCTTCTTCACCGTCGAAGACCTCCCCGAAGGGACCGGACATGCCGACCGCTGAGGAGACGCCGCGAATTCCGGCGACCCGCAAGGAAGAAGGGCTCTGGCTGCTCGAACGGCTGGTGCCCGGCGAGGGCGTGAACAACGTGCCGGGTGTCGCGCTGCGGGTGGCGGGCCGGCTCGACCGGGCCGTCCTGCAGGAGGCCGTCGCGCAGCTGGTGCGCCGGTACGACGCGCTGCGGACGGTGTTCCACGCCGACGACACCCGGCTGACGAAGTCGGTGCTGCCGTCGTTCCCGATCCCCCTCGAAGGCGCGGAGTGCGAGGATGTCGACGCTGCCCTGCGCGAGCTGATCACCCGTCCGTTCACCTTGGACGGATCGCCGCTGCTGCGCGTCGGCCTGTACCACGGCCCGGAGCACGACTCGGTCGGCGTGGCCGTGCACCACCTCGTCTTCGACGGCACGTCGATGTCGATCTTCCTGGAGGAGCTGGCCGCCGCGTACGACGCGGTGCTCGCCGGGGACCTCCCGGACGCCGGGCCGCCCGTCCCGGTCTGGCCGGAGTCCGAGCCGAAACCCGAGAGCCTCGCCTTCTGGCGCGAGCACCTGCGTGACTTCGGCTCCGGCGGGCCCGGACTGTGGTGCGGCGGCCAGGAAAGCGCCCAGCCGACCCTGCGCGGCGAGCAGCTCGTCCGCCCGTTCTCCGCGGCCGCGAAGGACGTCGTCACCGCGCTGCAGAAGGAACTCAAGGCACCGGACGTCGTCGTGCTGCTGGCCGCCTACTACCTGCTGCTGCACGCGCACGGCGCCGGGACCGACCTCGCCGTCGGCTTCCCGGTGAACGTGCGCAGCCAGCAGGCCCAGCGCGCGATCGGCTACCACGTCAACATCGTGCCGCTGCGCGTGCGGATCGACCCGGCCGAGACGTTCCGGACCTTCAGCCGCCGGGTGCGGGACCTGTTCTTCGAGGCGATCGCGCACGCGGACGTCCCGATGGACGTCCTGCTGCCCGAGGTCGAGCGAGCGGATTCGTCCTGGCGCACCACCCTGTTCCGGCACGTGTTCAACTACCTGCCCTTCGGCGGCCGGGCCGCCACGAGCCTCGGCGGCGCGGCCGCCGAGGTCGTCGAAATCGACCCCGGGCACAGCAAGTTCGACCTCGAGTTCGTCATCCTGCCCTCGGCGGAGGAGAGCCGCGTCAAGGCGGTCTACGGCGCCGAGGTGCTCGACCGCGGCGAGGTCGAACTGCTGCTCGAGCGCTACGACGCCCTCCTGGTCGCGGCGGCGAGCGCGCCGGACCGGCCGCTGCGCGAGCTCGACGGCTGGGGCGCCACCGACCACGCCGTCCTCGACGCGCCCGGTGTTCCCGCCGGAACCGGGACCGTCCTCACCGCGATCGCCCGGCACGTCTCGGAAAACCCGGGTGCCCCCGCCATCGTGACCGACGGGGGCACGACGTCCTACCGGGATCTCTGGCGGGCCGCGGCGGCCGTCACCACCCTGCTGGCCGACGCGGGAACCGGCCCGGGTGACGTCGTCGCCGTGACCGCCCCGCGCGGCCCGGACTTCGCGGCCGCGGTGCTCGGCAGCTGGCTGGCCGGAGCGGCCGTCACGGAGGCCTCCGACGCGAAAAAGGTGCTGGACGCCGAGGAAATCTCCTACGCCGTCACGGTCGCCGTCGACCCGGACGCGGCCGCCGTTTCCCCGGACAGCCCGGCGCTGCCCGGCGTGACCCACCGCGAGCTCGCGGACTCCGTCCGGCCGGTCGCCGTGGGTTCCCGGCCGGTGCTGTGGCTTTCCACCGCCGTCCCGGAACTGCTCCTGGCCCTGACCAACGGCGTGCCGCTGGTCGTCGCCCCGGACGCGGCCCGCACCGACGGTCACCTGCTCGCCGGGCTGCTCACCGGGCACGACATCGGCGTCGTGCCCGCCACCCCGCTCGTCTGGGCCCGCGTGGCCGAGCAGCTGGGCGAGGCCGTCGGCGGCCGCACCGCGCTGATCGGCGCCGAGCCCGCGCCCGGCCCGCTCGTCCGCACCCTGCAGGCCCTGGACGCCGAAGTCCACACGGTGTTCTCCGCCGGGGGCCGCTGGGTGCTGGCCGACGGCGTCCCCGTTCCGGGCCTCGGCGCCGACGTCGTCGCGCCGGACGGGCGGCGGCTGCCCGTGGGCGTGCGCGGGGAACTGAGGCTGGGCACCGCCACCGGCGTGCTCGCGCACTGGCGGCCCGACGGGTCCCTGCACGTCCACGGTCCACTGGACCGGCAGCTGGTGTCCGGCGGCACCCGGGTCGATCTGGCCACCGTGGAAGACGCCCTGACCGCGCACACGGACGTCGTCGCCGCCGCGGTCACCCTGCGTCCCGGCACCGAGGACCTCGTCGCCGTCGTGCAGGCGCCGGACAAACCGCAGCTCGCGGCCGAGCTGGCCCGGCACGCCGAGGCGGTGCTGCCGCCCGCGGCGCGTCCGGCCTGCTACCTGCGGGTCGACGCGCTGCCCGAGACGGCCGCGCACGAGGTGGACCGGGCCGCGGTCGCCGAGCTGGCCACCGCGGCCGGACCGGTGGCGGTGGCCCCGGCGGAGACCGCGCCGGACGCCACGACCGCCGCCGTCGTGGCGCTGTTCGGGCAGCTGCTCAAGCGGACCGACGTCACCGCGGACACGAACTTCTTCGCCGGCGGCGGGCATTCGCTGCTGGCCGCGCAGCTCGTCCAGCGGATCCAGAAGCAGACCGGGGTCCGGCTCAAGCTGTCCGCCGCCTTCGCCCACCCGACGCCGGCCGCGCTGGCGCAGCTGATCACCGGGAGCACCCGATGACCCCGTCCGCCAACCCCGCACCCGTCCCCTTCGGGCGCGCGGAGACCATGCACGGCCTGTTCGAGTGGTGTGCTTCGCGGTGGCCCGAGCGCACCGCACTGCACCACCGGGGCCGCGACACCAGCTACCGCGAGCTGGCGGAACTCGCCGACGCCTGCGCGGCCGAACTGCAGGACCGCGGCGTCGGACGCGGCTCGATCGTGCCGGTGCTGCTGCCCCGCTCCCCCGAGCTGTTCGCGACGCTGCTGGCCGTGCTCAAGTGCGGCGCCGCCTACGCCGCCCTCGACCTGCGGTGGCCCACCGCCCGGCTGGCCGAGCTGATCGAGCACCTCGGCGGGCCCGTGGTGGCCGCCGAGCGCGGGAGCTCGTGGCCGTCGGTGTGGTCGCCGCCGTCGCACCCGGTCGCGGGCGCCCGGCCGGCCGCGGTCGACGTCGGCTCCGACGACGCCTGCGCGGTGTTCTTCACCTCCGGGACCACCGGGACGCCGAAGGGCGTGGTCACCGCGCACCGCGGCAACGTCCGGCTCTTCGACGACTGGCTGTTCACCCCGCTGGACTCCGGCGCGGTGATGCCGCAGGCGCTCGCGGCGACGTGGGACGCCTTCGGCCTCGACTCCTGGGGCGTGCTGTTCAACGGCGGCACCCTGGTCCTGCTCGAAGACACCCTGGAGCTGGCGACGAAACTGCGTGACCTGGTCGCCATCCACGGCGTCACCACGATCTTCCCGCCCACCGCGGTGTTCCACAGCATGGTCGACAACGACCTCGACGCCTTCGCGGGCCTGCGGGCGGTGGGCACCGGCGGCGAGAAGCTCTCGGCCCGGCACGCCGCCCGGTTCCTCGAGGCGTACCCGGACATCCCGCTCTACAACATGTACGGCCCGGTCGAGTCGAGCGTCGCGGCCACCTGCCACCGCGTGCGGGTCACCGACCACCCCGAGGTGCCGCTCGGCGTGCCGTTCCCCAACACCCAGGCCTACGTCCTCGACGGCGACCGGCTGTGCGAGACCGGCGAGAGCGGCGAAATCTGCCTGGGCGGGCGCGGTCTGGCGCTGGGGTACTTCCGGGACGAGGAGCTCACCGCGCGGAAGTTCGTCACGGTTTCCCTGCCGTCCGGGCCGGAACGCGTGTACCGCACCGGCGACCTCGGCCGCTGGACCGCCGACGGCCTGCTGCACTTCGAAGGCCGGGCGGACCGCCAGGTCAAGATCCGCGGTCACCGCATCGAACTGGACGACGTCGAGCAGAACGCCGGCCGTGTCCCGGGGGTCGGGGCGTGCGCGGTGGTGCCGGTGACCGGCACCGACGGCGCGTACGAGGACCTCTGCCTGTTCTACACCGGAACGCCCGGTGAGGACGAGCTGCGTGCCCGGCTGGCCGAGCGGCTGCCGGGCTACCTGGTGCCCGCGCTCGTGCGGCGGCTGGAACGGCTGCCCGTGCTGGAGGACCGGAAGCTCGACCGCCGGGCGCTGGCCGAACTGGCCGTCCGCCTGCGGGCGGCGGCCGCACCAGCCGGGGACTCGCCGCTTTCGGAGACCGAAGCCGCCGTGGCGGGCATCCTGCGGGAGATCATCGGCGTGCCGTCGATCGCCGCCGACGTCTCGTTCTTCCGGCAGGGCGGCAACTCGCTGTCCGCCGCCCAGCTGTGCTCGCGGATCAGCCGCGACCTCGGGGTCAAGCTGCGCATCTCCCAGGTGTTCGAGGCACCGACCGTGCGCGGGGTGGCCGGGCTGATCGCGGCGGCGTCATGACGGTCCAGGACATGACCACCCAGATGCGGGTGCTGTGGACCCTCGGCGAGCTCGGTGACCCGCTCGCGCTGCTGCTGCGCGGCCCGGAGGACCCCTACCCGCTCTACGAACGGATCCGCGCGAAGGGCCCGCTGCACCGCAGCGAGCTCGGCGCGTGGACGACGGTCGACCACGCGACGGCCACGAAGGTGCTGCGGGACCGCCGGTTCGGCGTCCTCAAGTCCGACGGCACCCCGATCAGCCCGGTGATCACGACGTTCGACAACTCGATGCTCGGCGCCGACGGCGCCGACCACGCCCGGCTGCGGAAACTGGCCACGCCGTTCCTGAGCCCCAAGGCGATCGCCGGGTTTCGCGACCGGCTCACCGCGATCTGCCACGAGCTGCTGGACCGGGTCGACACGAGTCGCGAGTTCGACCTGATGACGTCGTTCGCCGACCTCATCCCGGTGACGGTGGTCGCGGCCGTCTTCGACATCCCCGAGCCGTTCCTGAGCCGGTACCTCGAGCACGGCCCGAAGTTCGGCACGATCTTCGACGAGATCACGTCGGTGGAGCACATCACGGAGGTCCAGCGGTCGCTCGACGAGCTCGACGCGCTGTTCACCGAGCTGATGCAGCTGCGCCTGGCCCACCCGGGCGACGACGCGGTCAGCAAGCTGCTCACCGCCCGCGCGGAGGACCGGCTGTCGACGCACGAGCTGGTGTCGCTGTGCCAGCTGCTCACCCTGGCCGGCGCGGAGTCGACGGTGAACCTGATCGGCGTCGGGGTCAAGACCATGCTGGAACGGCGTGACCAGTGGGAGAAGCTGGTCGCGAACCCCGACCTGGCGCCCCAGGCGGCGCAGGAGTCACTGCGGTTCGAGGCGCCGGTCCAGCAGTCCAGCCGGGTGTCCACAGAGGACGTGCTGGTCGGTGACACGGTGATCCCCGCGGACACGGCGGTGGTCGTCCTGACGGCGGGCTGCAACCGCGACCCGTCCGTGTGGTCCCGCCCCGACGTCTTCGACCTCACCCGCCCGACCACCCCGGACAACCTCTCGTTCTCGGGCGGTTCGCACTACTGCCTCGGCGCACCCCTGGCCCGCCTGGAGGCGGACGTGGCGTTCCGCGTCCTGGCCACCCGCCTGCCGGACCTCCACCAGACGGGCCCGGCCGACCGCCGCCGCTCGGCGATCATCCGCGGCCTCCGCCACCTACCGGTGACCAACGGCTGAGGAGCGAACGAGGAAACGGCCGGCACCCCACCAGGGCGCCGGCCGTTTCCTTGTGATCAGCGAGGCATCACGTGTGCTCAGCGGGGCATCATGCGTGATCGGAGGGGCATCAGGCTGATGCCCCTCCAATCACATGTGATGCCCCCGGGGACACGCGTGATGCCCCTCAGCGCACGGCGACCCGGGTGCTCAGCGGGAGGGATGCCGAGGACGGACCCACCTGGACCGCGCGAGTGCCGCCGCCGCGCTTCCACGCCTTCGCCGTCACGTCCCAGTAGGACAGCTGGCGGGGGTCGACGTGGATCGTCAGCGTCCGGTACGCGCCCGCCGTCAACGTCACCTTCGCGTAGCCGCCCAGGGCCGTCGGCGGCTGCGGGGCCGTCACCTGCGGGCTCGGGCCGACGAACACCTGGGCCACCTCCGTGCCCGTGCGGGTGCCCGTGTTGCGGACGGTCACCTTCACGTCGAGGCCGCCGTCGGAAGCGTTCGCCACCGTGAGGCCGCTGTAGGCGAACGTCGTGTACGAAAGCCCGAAGCCGAACGGGAACAGCGGGGTCATCTTCTTGTCCGCGTACCAGCGGTAGCCGATGTCGACGCCCTCGGTGTACTTCACCTGGCCGTCCTGGCCCGGGTACAGCCCGGCGCTGCCGCTGACCAGCGTGTGCGCCTCGTCCACCGGGAACGTCTGCGTCAGCTTGCCCTGCGGGCCGACGTCGCCGTAGAGCAACGCCGTCGTCGCCTCGGCGCCCTTCTGGCCCGGGTACCACATCTCCAGCACCGCCGCCGTCTTGGCCAGCCACGGCATCTTCACCGCGGAACCGGTGTTCAGCACCACGACCGTCCGCGGGTTGGCCGCCGCGACGGCGTCGATCAGCTCGTCCTGGTAGCCGGGCAGCGAGAGGTCCGGCCGGTCGAGGCCTTCGGAGCTGTCGTCGTAGGCGAACACGATCGGCGTGGTGGCCGCCTTCGCCGCCGCCACCGCCTGGTCGATGTCGGCCTGGGCCGCGGCCGGGGTGATCCAGTGCAGGTTGACCTTCAGCGGGTTGACGAAGTCCGCGAAGCCGTACAGCAGCAGCGAGTGCGGCCCCGCGGTCAGGTGCACGGTGATCCCGGTGTACCCGCCCGCGATCGAGTCGCCGAACAGCCCGCTCGCCGTCCCGTCCACCTGGAAGAACCCGCCGCCGCCGGTCGACTGGAGCTGGATGCTGTAGTCGCCCTCGCTCGGCGCGGTGACCGTGCCGTTGTAGAACACGCCCTCCGCCCCGGCGGGCAGCCCGCCGCCCTGGGTGAACGCCGGGGACAGCGCGCCGGCCGGCACGGCCTCGCCCACCGGGTCGTAGCCCGCGGTGTAGGTCGTGGTGCTGCCCGCGCGCTGCTTGATCAGGTCGACCGGCGAGGCGGGCGTGGCGGACGGGAGCACGTGGGAGCTGCCGCCACCGTTGAGCTTCGGCGTCTTCGCGTTGTAGCCGATCACCGCGACCTTGCCGGAGCGCGCGGTGCTCAGCGGCAGCGCCGACTTTTCGTTGCGCAGCAACACCGCGCCGGCCTGGGCGACGTCCTGCGCGGTCGCCGTCAGCCCGGCGAGGTCGCGGGACGGCCGGGCGGGGTTGTCGAGCAGGTGGAAGCGGTCCAGCTGGCTCAGGATGCGCCCGACCGCGGTGTCCAAAGCGGACTGCGGGATGGTGCCCGCGGTGAGCGCCGCCTTGAGCTGGTCACCGAAGTACGTGCCGTCCGGCATTTCCTGGTCGAGGCCCTTGGGCAGGCTGTCCGGGGTCAGCGACATCCGCCAGTCCGACATCACCCAGCCCTGGAAGGCCAGCTGCTCGCGCAGGATCCCGGTCAGCAGGTCGGGGTTCGCGCAGGCGGACGGCCCGTTGAGGTTGTTGTACGAGCACATCACCGCGCCCGCACCGGCCTTGACGGCGGCCTCGAAGCCGGGCAGCTCGACCTCGTGCAGGGTCTGGTCGTCCTGCACGACGTTGATCGTCTGCCGGTCGTTCTCCTGGTTGTTCCCGGCGAGGTGCTTGACGACCGGGATGGTGCCCTGCCCGGCGATGCCCCGCACCTCGGCACCGGCCAGCCGGGACGTCAGCAGCGGGTCCTCGCTGAAGGTTTCGAAGTTGCGGCCGCCGTAGGGGATCCGGATGGTGTTGACCATCGGGGAGAGCAGGACGTCGGTGCCCAGCGCGCGGGCTTCCCGGCCGACGCCGGCGCCGTACCGGGTGGCGAGGGATTCGTCGAAACTGGACGCGAGCGAAACCGGCGCCGGCATGACGACCGAAGGCTTGTCGACGCGCACCCCGGCGGAGCCGTCGGTCAGCCGCAGCGACGGGATGCCGAGCCGCGGCACACCGGGTACGTACCCGGCTTCGCCGACGCTGTTCGGGTCGTTTCCGCCGTGCACCAGGGAAAGCTTCTCGTCGAGCGTCAGCTCGCCGACGAGGCTCCGCACCCGCGGCGAGAACTTCGCGGCCGGGTCGGCCGCGGCGGCGGAAGCCGCCAAAGCGGACGTCAGCAGCACGCCGGCGAGGACGACCGCCGCCGCGCGCGGGCGCGCTCGTAGAAGATCATTACGCATAGTCACCCCAGAAACCCGCGAAAGGGTCACCCCTGCCGCTAGTCGGTCCAATCGTGGACCAACCTAGGTGACTGCTGCACGGACCGTAACCCCTGTCTTGACCAGCGCGGACAGGGCGGCCGGTGCACCGCCGGCTAATTCCGGGTGACGTCCAAACTGGCCTCGCCGCCGCGGATCTCCCCCAGGTGCAGGTGGTACCCCAGGAAATCGAGGTCGACACCCTGGAACAGTGAGACGCTGATGCCGTCGGTCAGGAAGGTGACGGAATTGTTGTCCATTTTCTGCACCTTCAGCTCCTGCCCGCCGAGGTCCACCTTTCCCCCGCTGACGAGGTTGAAATGACAGGACCGTTCCGCGCACCCGAGGTCCACGAAATGGTCGCACCCGGTCACCGAAAAAGAAGTGACCACGGCGAACAGGCACACTGCAATGGCGCGACGCATGCTGATCCCCCTGGTTATTCGGCGTACGGAATGACGATGGTGATTTCGGTGGGTCCGCCGGGCGGGCTGACGCATTCCACGACGCCGTCGAACGCCGCGATCCGGCGCTGGACACCGACCAGCCCGGTGCCGCGGCCGAAGTCCGCGCCGCCCTTCCCGTCGTCGGCGACGACGACCTGCAGCGCCCCCGGCCGGTGGGTGACGCGCACCCGCACGCGCTTGGCCGCCGCGTGCTTGGCCGCGTTGGCCAGCAGCTCGGCGACGGCGAAGTAGACGGCCGACTCCAGGGCGGCGTCCGGACGGCCGATCAGCCCGACCTCGACGTCCGTGGGCACCGGGGCGTCCATCGCGAGGTCCTCGAGCGCGGCGCCGAGGCCGCGGTCGGCGAGCATCGGCGGCTGGATGCCGTGGACCAGCCCGCGCAGCTCCCGCAGCGCGGCGGCGGACAGCTCGCGCGCGCCGGCCAGCTGCCGCCGCACCTCGTCGAGGTCGGTGTCGAGCAGCATTTCCGCGGTGCCGAGCGAGATGCCGATCGCGATCAGCCGGGCCTGGGCGCCGTCGTGCAGGTCACGCTCGATCCGCCGCAGCTCGGCGGCCTGCGCGTCGATCGCCGCGGCGCGCGTGGCGAACAGCCGCTCCACCCGCCGGGACAGCAGCGCCCGCTCGTCGGGCGCCAGCAGCCACCGCGTCCAGGCTTCGTGCAGGCCGACCGCGCCGGGCGCGGCCACCAGCCCCAGCACCAGCAGGGCCAGCCCGGCGACGACCGTCGCGGCGATGCCCGCCGGGCTGTCCACCGGCAGCGGGAAGTACCAGGCCCCGGACGGCAGGTGCGGCGCGGTCAGCGGGGCGACCAGCAGGAACGCCCCGAACCCGGCGAGCGCGACCGGGACGGCGGCGAGGAGGCCGCCCGAGAGCGGGTTGAGGACCAGCCAGCACAGGTCCCGCCAGGTGGCCGGGTCGGTGAAGAACCAGCGGCCGCGCCGCTGGGCGAGCGAGACCCAGCGGAACTTGTGGAAGTCGTAGCCGTTCCAGTACCAGCCGTTCTCGGTGCGTTCCAGCGACGGCAGCGGCAGGTACGGCGATTCGATGGGGCGGCCGTAGAGCACCGGCGCGCATTTGCGGGAAAGCACTGGCAGCAGCCGGCACGCCGGAATGGCGACCAGCACGGTGAGCCCCGCGGCGGCGACGTATTCCGGCAGCCAGAACAGCGCGGGCAGCGTGAGAACGCACACCTGCACCGCCGCGAACAGCACGAAAACGACCAGCCGCGCCATTCCGGCGACACCCCGCCGGACGGCCGAGGCGCTGCGCCGGGGAATCGTCGACATCGGCAGATCATACTCGCCACGGGACAGTGTTCCCGGTCGGCTCATCGCGTCCCCCATCGTCCGGCGAGGGGGCCGGACCGGCCGCTCGCACTCGAGGCCGTTCCAGGATGGGGGCACCCCCGGGGGCGGGACAATCGGTCCAGCCCACTCCTAGGGGGTAGGGAAAGGCATACCCCTATGTTCGGTCTAACAGGCTCACGCCGACCGGGATCGCGACACTACCGTTGTCCCCGGAGCAGCGCCACGACGCAAGCGAATGGCGTTCCGGAAGAGAACGAACCCGCGAACCACCAGGAGCAGCAATGAACGAAGCCGGCATCCAACGCACCCAGGCCGACGCGCCGTCGCACGGTGAACCGCGCAACCCGCGGCTGGCGTTGTTCGCCTCCGCCGCGTTCGACCTGATCGTCCCGCTCGCCGTCTACTACATCCTGCGCCAGAACGGCGTTCCGCTGTTGACCGCCGCGATCATCGGTGGCATCGTCCCGGTGGTCCGCACCGTGTACGTCTTCGCCCGCTACCGCAAGATCGACGGGCTCGGCCTCTTCATGGTGACGATGATGGTCATCGGCACCGCGGTTTCGCTGATTTCGGGCGACGCGCGGTTCTTCTTCGCCAAGGACGGCTGGCTCACCGCCATGTTCGGCATCTGGATGCTGATCACGCTGTTCTTCGAGAAGCCGTTCTTCCTGCACGCCGGGGTCAGCATCGCGCGCACCAAGCGCGGCGGCGCCGGCGCCGAGGTGTGGGAGCGCCGCTGGGACACCGAACCGAAGATGCGCCACGGCCTGCGCCTGCTCACCGTCGTGTTCGGCGTCGGCATGATCGTGGACGCCGTCGTGCGCGTGGTGCTCGCCTACACGCTGCCGCTCGACGACATCAACCTGGTGACGACCGTGCAGTGGATCGTGGTCCTCGGCGGGCTCATCGGCTTCATGGCCTACTACACCCGCAAGCACGACCTGCGCGCCTGAGGCCCCGGCCGTCCACCGCAACCCGAGGAGCTTTCCCATGGCACACATCGCGCTGCTGAGCATCCCCGCCTACGGGCACGTGATGCCGACGCTGGACGTGGCCGCCGAGCTGGTCCGCCGCGGGCACCGCGTCACCTACGCCACGACCGACCAGTTCGCGGACCTGGTGGCGCCGACCGGGGCCCGGGTGCTGCGGTACGAGTCGTCGCTGACGCCGAAGCCGCGCACCGAGGACCCGCCCGCCGACTTCGCCGCCTGGCTGCCGCTGGTGCTGGTCATGGAGAGCACGGCGACCATCCCGGTGTTCGAGGCGGCCTTCGACGGCGACCGGCCGGACCTGATCCTCTACGACCGCACGGTGTACGCGACCGGGCGGGTGCTCGCCGCGAAGTGGGGCGTGCCCGCGGTGGAGCTGTTCCCGTCCTTCGCCTACAACGACCACTGGTCGCTGGCGAAGTTCCTCGGCGAGGAAAACGGTTTCAGCGAGGAACACCCCGCCCGCGTCGCGTTCCGGGAGAAGATCGCCGAGCTGACGCAGGCCCACGGTGTCCCGGCGATCTCGCCGTCGGACTTCGCCATCGGGCGCGAGGAGTTCGCACTGGCCTTCGTGGCCAAGGAATTCCAGTACCAGGGCGAAACCTTCGACGAGCACTTCGCGTTCGTCGGCCCGTGCCTGGGTGACCGGACGTTCCAGGGCGGCTGGGAGCCGCCGTCGGACCGCAAGCCCGTCCTGCTGGTTTCGCTCGGCACGGCGTTCAACGACCGGCCCGACTTCTTCAAGGCCGTCGTGGCGGCGTTCAGCGGTTCGGAGTGGCACGTCGTGCTGTCGATCGGCGCGCTCGACCCGGCCGCGCTCGGCGAGCTGCCGCCGAACGTCGAGGCGCACGCCCAGGTGCCGCAGCTGGCGGTGCTGGAACACGCTTCGGCCTTCATCACCCACTCCGGGATGGGCGGGACGATGGAGGCGCTGTACTTCGACACGCCGATGGTGGCCCTGCCGCAGAGCGTCGAGCAGGCCGCGGTGGCCAACCGGGTCGCCGAACTCGGCCTCGGCACGAACCTGGCCGGCCGCGAGCCGACGCCCGAGCTGCTGCGGGACGCCGTGCGCTCGACGGCGGCCGACGGGCGGATCCGCGCCGCGGTCGCCGCGATGGGCGCGAAGGTGCGGGCCGCCGGTGGCGCGGTGCGCGCCGCCGACGAGCTCGAGCGGCACCTCAAGCACGTTTCCTGACCCGCTGGTTCGGCCGAACCAGCCGCCTGTGGGGAAGGGCCGAGGTTGTCCCCCAGCACCACGGCCCTTCCTCACCTCTTTTTCGTCCACACTGATTCCTGGAGGACCGGCGTGCCGGACGCTGTGGTGGTACGGGATCTCGTGAAGAGATACCCCAAAGCAGAACGGCCTGCGGTCGACGGCCTCGGTTTCACCATCGCCACCGGCGAGGTGTTCGGCCTGCTGGGCCCCAACGGCGCGGGCAAGACGACGACGGTCAGCATGCTGACCACCCGCGCGCTGCCGACGTCGGGCCACGCCGAGGTGGCGGGCATCGACGTCGTCAAGCACGCGACGGCGGCCCGCCAGGCGCTGGCCGTCGTGCCGCAGCGCAACAACCTCGACCAGTCGCTGACCGTGCGGCAGAACCTGCTGTTCCACGCCGCTTACCACGGCATGGGCCGGGCGCAGCGGCACCGCCGGGCCGAGGAGCTCATCGAGTGGATGGGCCTCGGCCCGCGGGCGAAGGCCAGGGTCGACGAGATGTCCGGCGGCCAGGCCCAGCGCGTGATGATCGCCCGCGCGCTGATGCACCAGCCGCAGGTGATGTTCCTGGACGAGCCGGCGACCGGGCTGGACCCGCAGTCGCGGCTGTTCGTGCACGAGCGCGTCGCCGAGCTGACGGCCGAGGGCGTCACGGTGGTGGTGACCACGCACGACATGGAGGAGGCGGCCAAGCTGTGCGACCGCGTCGGCATCGTCGACCGCGGCAAGCTGCTGGCGCTGGACACCACGGACGCGCTCACGCGGTCGCTTCCCGGCAACACGACGCTGACGGTGGGCGTGAGCCTGGCCGAGTCGCCCGCGGACGCCGTGGGCAAGGAACTCGAGCAGGTGCCGACGGTGGAGCGCGTCGAGCGGCTGGCCGCGGCCGGCCGGGCCGCCGCCGACGAGAAGGCCGTCCAGTTCCGCCTGTACACCGAAGCCGAACCGGCGTCGCTGCTGCCGGGCGTGCTGGCGGTGCTGGGCCGCGAGCGGTGCGACGTCACCGGCATCTCGTTCGGCAAGCCCACCCTCGAAGACGTGTTCATCTCCATCACCGGACGGGACCTCAGATGACCGCCGCCACTGTCGCCCAGCCCCAGCCGCAAGCACAGCCGGGGCAGGCCCGCGCGTTCTTCGCCGTGCTGGGCCGCGACTTCTTCGTCACCGGCCGCGAGCTGCTGCCGTTCCTGGCCCAGATGCTGATCCAGCCGCTGTTCCTGCTGTTCATCTTCGGCAAGGTGCTGTCGCAGATCGGCTACGCGGGGGCGGGGTACGCCCAGGTGCTGCTGCCCGGCATGGTGGCGATGAACGCGTTCACCGGGGCCCTGCAGAACACGGCGCTGCCGCTGGTGCTGGACTTCTCGGTGACCAGGGAGATCGAGGACAGGCTGCTGGCGCCGTTGTCGATCCGGCTGGTCGCGGTGGAGAAGATGCTGTTCGGCGCGATCCGCGGCATCATCGCCGGCCTGGTGATGATCCCGATCGGCCTGCTGATCCTCGACGGCGTCCACTGGAGCCCGGCGGCCCTGCCGGGTGTCGCGGGGGTCGTCGCACTGGGGTCGCTGGCGGGCGCGGCGGTGGGCATGGTGCTGGGGACGATCGTGCCGCCGCGGCACATCAACCTGGTGTTCACCATCCTGCTGGTGCCCCTGATCTTCACCGGGTCCGGTCAGTTCCCGTGGCTCAGCCTGTCCGGTTTGCGCTGGTTCCAGGTGATCTGCGCGGCCAACCCGCTGACGTACGTGTCGGAGGCCCTGCGCCGGCTGGTGATGCCGGACCAGGTCCAGTCCATCCCGCTGTGGATTTCCCTGCTCGTCATGACGGTGGCGACGCTGGTCTTCGGGGCGTTCGGCATCCGGGGCTTCCTGAAGCGGGCACTGGACTGACGCGGGGTGACCGGGCGGTACGGTTGGGCCACCCCCAGCCCGGCCCCGCCCGGCCCGGAACCCCAGGAGCGGTTCGTGCGCGTAGTCCTCGCGGAGGATCTCTACCTGCTTCGTGACGGCATGACGAGGCTGCTGGAAGCCCACGGGTTCACGGTGGTGGCCGCGGTCGGCAACGCCACGGAGCTGCTGAAGGCGATCGAGGACCACACGCCGGACATCGCGGTGGTGGACGTCCGCCTGCCCCCGAAGTTCAGCGACGAAGGAATCCGGGCGGCGCTGGAGGCCCGCCGCCGCCGTCCGGGGCTGCCGGTGCTGGTGCTGTCCCAGCACGTGGAGCAGACGTACGCCCGCGAGCTGCTGGCCGACGGCGCCGGCGCGATCGGGTACCTGCTGAAGGACCGGGTGCTGAACGCGGA
Source organism: Amycolatopsis sp. NPDC004169 (assembly GCF_040610315.1). Taxonomy (NCBI): domain Bacteria; kingdom Bacillati; phylum Actinomycetota; class Actinomycetes; order Pseudonocardiales; family Pseudonocardiaceae; genus Amycolatopsis; species Amycolatopsis sp. NPDC004169. Next base: position 42,647 of record NZ_JBEXMD010000044.1, on the reverse strand, counting down.
CCAGTTCGTGGACGCACTCCGCATGGTGGCGGCAGGAGGGACGGCGATGGACCCCGAGGTCATCACGAAGCTGCTGGCGAGCCGGTCCCGGAAGGACCCGCTGGACGCGTTGACCCCAAGGGAGCGCCAGGTGCTGGAGCTGATGGCGGAGGGCCGCTCCAACGCGGCGATCGCCCAGCGGATGACGATCAGCGAGGCCGCGGTCGGGAAGCACACGGCGAGCATCTTCACGAAGCTGGACCTGGCCCAGCACGAGGACGACAACCGGCGCGTGCTGGCGGTGCTGACCTACTTGAGCAGCAAGGTGCGCCAGGGCTGAAACGACACCACCCCGGCCGTGGTCACGGCCGGGGTGTGAGTCGAGCGCAAAAGGATCAGCTGTAGAACTTCCGGACCCGGGACACGATGTACTCCTGGTCGTCCTCCGAAAGCGACGTGTAGGTCGGCAGGTACAACCCCTCTTCCGCGAACCGGTTCGCCTTCAGCGACGGCCAGACCGGATCGAGGTACATCGGCTGCCGGCTCATCGGCTTGAAGAACACCCGCGTCTCGATCCCCTCCGCGGCGAGGAAGGCCCGCAGCTCGTCCCGCCGCGAGCACAGCAGGTCGTACATCCACAGCACGTCCCGCCGGGGCATCAGCGTGACACCCGGAACGTCCCGCAACCCGGCGTCGTACCGGGACTCGATGGCGGACCGGAGGGAAAGGATCGAGTCCAGCTGGGCCACCTGGGCCGTCGCCACCGCGGCCTGCAGGTTCGTCATCCGGAAGTTGTAGCCGAGCTTCTTGTGCAGGAACGTGTGGTCCCGGTTGAACGCCATCCCCCGCAGGTGTTCCATCTGCGCGGCGAGCCGCGCGTCCGAGGTGAGGCAGATGCCGCCCTCGCCCGACGCGATGATCTTGTTGGCGAACAAGGAAAAACAGGCGACGTCCCCGACCGGCCGCACCCCGTGCGCCTCGGCCGAATCCTCCACCACCCGCAGGTTGTACTCGAAGGCCAGCGCCATGATCGCGTCCATGTCGCAGCGCCGCCCGTAGACGTGCACCGGCATGATCGCCCGGGTCCGCGGCGTGATCTTCGCTTCGATCAGCGACACGTCGATGTTCAGGTCGTCGCCGCAGTCGACGAACACCGGTGTCGCACCCGTGTACGTCACCGCCCACGCCGAGGCGATCATCGTGAACTCGGGCACGATCACCTCGTCGCCCGGGCCGATCCCCAGCGCCCGCAGGGCCAAGGTCAGTGCCGTGGTACCGGACGAGCACGCGACTCCGAAAGAAACACCGTTGTAGGCCGCGAAATCCGCCTCGAACCGGGCCACGTACGGCCCCTGCGAAGAGATCCAGCCGCTCGTGACGGCGTCGGTGACGTTGGCCAGCTCGTCGCCGTTCAGGTACGGCTGCGAAACCGGGTACTTCATGCCCGTTCCTCCCGGAGAGCGGCCAGCACGGTGTCGGCCGCCGCCGCGGCGCCGCCCGCGGAGCGGAAGCGGTCCGCCCATTCCTCGGCCCGTGCGGTGAACTCCTTCTCCTCCAGCACGCGCCGCAGCTTCGCCACGATCGCGTCCGCGGAAACCGTTTCCTCGTACGAGAGCACCAACCCGCAGCCGCTGTCGAGGACGCGGGCCGCGTGGTCGTGGCAGTCCATCCAGAACGGCTGCACCAGACCCGGCTTGCCGAAGTAGATCCCCTCGTACGCGCTGTTCCCACCGCCGTGGTGGTAGTACGCGCGCACGTGCGGGTGTGCCAGGACGTCGAACTGGGACGGCACCCAGTTCTCCAGCCGCACGTTGGGCGGCAGGTCCGCCGGCAGCAGGACGCGCTGGGCCTTCGGCAGCTTCCACAGCACGTGGTGCTCGGGCCCGATCCGCCGGGCCGCCTCGGCGATCGCCGCCACCTGCGGCGCGGTCAGCCGCATGTGGGTGCCGAACGCCAGGTACACCACCGATTCGTGCTCGTCCAGCCAGGCCGACAGCGCCGGGTCCGGTTCCACCGCCTCGGGCAGCGGGGGCACCACCGGCCCGACCATCCGCAGGTGCGACGGCGCCGCGTCGAACGGGTACTCCATGCCGAACACCGAATACCCCAGGATCGCCTGCGCGCGGTCGGCGTAACCGGACTGGCCCGCCGTCGCGTTCAGGATCCCGGCTTCCTTACGGGCCTTGGTGAACTGCATCGCAGGCACCTTCGTCAGCATGCCGTACAGCAGCCGCAGCCGGAAGCCGAGGTTCGCCAGCTTCTGGCGTCCCGAAAGCTCCCGCGGCAGGCCTGTGTTCGGGCTGGGGTAGCTCAGCGGCAGGCGTTCGGCGAAGATCTCGCTCACCGAGATCGGCACGCTGTAGACGTACGGGATCCCGCGGGCGATCGCCGCGTCCGTCGGGTAGACGCTGGAGGAGTCGATCACCATCAGCGCCGGCTCGACCTCGTCGACCACGGCCAGCGCGCGCTCGTACATCGTCACCATGATGCTCGCGTCCGTGACACCGCTCAGGTACGCCACGACGTTCTGCGGCCGCGCGGTCAGGCTGCCCGGCTTGGCGGGCTGGGTCGCCGCCGCGTAGAGGTCCGGGTCCCACTCGCCCGGCGGGCGCTCGAGCCGCTCGCCGAAGGAGACGAACCGGACCGGGTTGGCCGCGGAGATCGCCTCGACGTCGGCGCGGCGGTCCTCAGTGGACGCGAAGTACAGGTCCGGCACGCCCCGGCGGGCGAGTTCCCCGGCGATGACGAGCAGCGGGTTGATCATGCCGGCGTCCGCGATCGACGCGAACAGGATGGGCGCCATCGCCGTCACCAGCTCCCGGCGAGCATCAGCTCGCTGTACTTGTGCTCGTTCGACGCCTTCCGCAGGTCGGCCTCGACCATCATCCGCATCAGCTCCTCGAAGTCGACCGACTGCTTCCAGCCGAGCTCGGCGCGGGCCTTCCGCGGGTCGGCGCACAGGGTCTCCACCTCCGCGGGCCGGACCAGGGCCGGGTCGACGACGACGTGGTCGCGCCAGTTCAGGTCCACCGCGTCGAAGGCGATCTGGACGGCGTCCCGCACCGAGTGCATCTGCCCGGTGCCGACGACGTAGTCGGTCGCCGTCTCCTGCTGCAGCATCAGGTGCATCGCGCGGACGTAGTCGCCGGCGAAGCCCCAGTCGCGGACGGCGTCCAGGTTGCCGAGGTAGAGCTTGTCGCGCAGGCCCAGCTTGATCTCCGCCACCGCCATGGTGATCTTGCGGGTGACGAACTCGGCGCCGCGGCGCGGCGACTCGTGGTTGAACAGGATCCCGGACACCCCGAACATGCCGAAGGATTCGCGGTAGTTCTTGGTGATGAAGTGCCCGTAGGTCTTCGCGACGCCGTAGGGGCTGCGCGGGTGGAAGATCGTCTGCTCGTTCTGCGGGGTCTCGGCGACCTTGCCGTACATCTCCGACGAGGACGCCTGGTAGAAGCGCATCCCGCCGCCGGTCGGGCGGGACTTGTCGAGGCCGCAGACCATCCGGACCGCTTCGAGCACCCGCAGCACGCCCATGCCGTTCACCTCGGTGGTGAGCTCGGGCTGCTGCCAGGACATCGGCACGAACGAGATGGCCGCCAGGTTGTACACCTCGTCCGGCTGCACGAAGTCCACCGCGGACACGAGACTGACCTGGTCCATCAGGTCGCCTTCCACGAAGTGGAGGTCGGAGACCAGCCTGCTGATCCGCGACTTGCGCGGATTCGCCTGGCCACGGACCAGACCCCACACCTGGTAGCCCTCGGCCAGCAGGTGCTCGGCCAGGTACGAGCCGTCCTGCCCGGTGATGCCGGTGATCAACGCACGCTTCGCCATGAATGTGTGCCTTCCTTGCCACGTCACGAGTTCAGCTCCCGCCGTGGCGTCGTCCGGCCGCCGTGCGAGCAGCTCCGGGGTACCTCGCCGCCGCGAAAATCGCGCCGGATCCGGTGCCCGGCAACGACGTTCACGCTCGCCGCAGGCCGGTTCTTTGTCAATGAATCCGGCGCCAAGTCAGTGGCCGCGCGGGGAAACCTAGGGGCGCACCTATAGGGGTGGCGGCGAAGGGAAAGCCGGGACCCCGTACGGGATCCCGGCTTCTCTCGGCGTCCGATCAGCGGACCGGCGGCACCGGCCTCAGTGGACGGCGCACCGGCGGCGCCGGCGCCCGGTGGTTGACCGCGACCGGCGGCCGCGGCACGCCCGGCAGGCGCTCCTGCTGCTCCGGCACCCGCAGCTGCGGCTCCGACGCCAGGTCGCGGCGCCGGCTGACGCTCAGCTTCCGGTAGACGCGCGTGAGGTGCTGTTCGACCGTGCTGACGGTGATGTAGAGCTGGCTGGCGATCTCCCGGTTGGTGTGCCCCCGCGCGGCGAGCCAGCCGACCCGCTGTTCGGCGTCGGTCAGCAGCTTGACGTCGGCCGGGGCGACCGGACCGCGGAGCGGGACCACCACGTCGGCCGCGCCGCCGTCGAGGAACGTCTTCCGCAGCAGCTCCGCGCCGCACTCCTTGGCCAGCACCCTGGCGTCCCGCTCGGCCGTGCGGGTGGTGGCGGGGTCCCCGCTCGCCCGGCTCAGCTCGGCCAGCGTCCGGGCCAGTTCCAGCTTGGCGCCGGACTTTTCGAGCACGTCCACCGCCTCCTGCAGCAGCCGGGGCCGCCGGGCCGGGTCGGCCACCAGCGCCAGCGTCCGCAGGGTGATGCCGCGGGTGCGGTCCCCGCAGTCCGGGCCGAGCTTCGCCGCCTGCTCCTCGGCGAGCACACGGGCGTTCTCGCGGTCGCCCAGCTTCAGGTAGACCTCCGCGGCGCTGGAGCGCCACGGCACGAGCGACGGCTGGTCCAGCTCCCACCGGGCCATCTGCTCCCCGCAGGCGAGGAAGTCGTTCAGCGCGGTCGGCAGCCGGCCCGTCGCGAGGTAGTAGTGGCCGCGCGCGTGCAGGTAGTGCAGGCCGAACCGGGTTTCGCCGAGCGCGTCCGGCACCGGCTGGTTGAGCAGCTCGGCCGCTTCGTCGAGCCGGCCCATCTCGGTCAGCGCGGCCAGCAGGGTCGCCAGCGGCGCGCCGACCCCGATGCCCCACGCCTCCGGGGTCATCTTCGTCAGCGCGATCTTCGCGTTGCGGGCCGCGAGCGGCAGGTCGCCCTGCCGCAGCGCGACCTCCGCGCGCAGCTCGGCCAGTGACGCCTGCCAGGTCGGGGCCGGGCGCCCGGCGGCCTGCGCCATCAGGTGGTCCGACCAGGTGGCGGCCTTGTCGAGGCGTTCGGCGTAGATCAGCACCGTCGCCGCGAACACCAGGTGCCGCAGGGTGATGTCGGTCATCCGGGTGCCTTCCAGCACCTGCTCGGCGTCGAGCACCGCGGCCTCCGACGGTCCTTCGCGCACCGCGCTGGTCAGCGCGTCGATCGCCTTGAGCTGCGAGTTCACCGCGAGCCCGAGCTGCGGTGCCGCGGTGCCGTCGGTGATCGAGGCGAGCATCGGCTCGACCAGGTGGAGCATCCCCGGCACCGAGCTGGCCAGCCACGACGACAGCGTCAGCAGCTCGCCGCGGGTGCGGCGGTCCCGGCAGTCGACCAGGTCGCCGAACGCGTTCGCGATCTCCACGGCCTCGTCGACCCGGCCGAACCAGAGCAGGAACTCGAAGATGCCGACGACCCGGATGCCCGGCAGGTGCCCGGCGCGGGTCGCGTGCACCAGCTCCGGCAGCCGGCGCATCGCCTTCGCCGGGGTGGTCCGCCATTCGATGTCGGCCAGCGACGCCTTGGCGATGGCCCGGTCGCGGTCGTCGGTGCAGCAGCGGCTGGCCAGCGCGATGCAGGCGCGGGCCAGCTCGACGTCGTCTTCGAGCAGCGCCGCCTCCGACGCCTCGGACAGCAGGTGCTCGGTCCACGGCTCGTCCAGGTTCCCCGCCACCACGTGGGCGGCGATGGCGGTCGGGCGGGCGCCCTGGTCGAACAGCAGGCGGGCGGCCTGGCCGTGCAGGGCGGCCCGCACGCCGGGGTCGAGTTCCTCGAGCACCGCGGCGCGGGCTTCGGCGTGCCGGAACCGGTGCCCGTCGAGCACACCGGCCGATTCCAGCGCCCGGCGCACCGGCTCGGTGGTGGCCGGCGCGAACGAGACCATGCCGCCGGCCAGCGCGATCTGCGACTGCTCGTCGTCGCCGAGCACGGCCAGCGCCCTGGCGAGTTCGAGCGCCCGCGGCTCGCTGGAGTGCAGGCAGCTGAGCACGGCGTGCCGGTAGGCGGCCCCCGCGACGACCTCGCCCGTGCCGGCCGCCCGGGTGTCGTGCACCAGGGCCGTGGCCAGCAGCGGGTTGCCGCCGCTGACCGCGAAGCACCGCGCGGCCAGCGCGTGGGCCCGGCCCTCGTCGAGCTTGCCGGCCAGCAGGACGCCGACGCCGTTGCGGGACAGCGGGGCCAGCCTCAGCTGGCGGCAGTGCGGCCGCCGCATCAGGTCGACGTGGCGGACCGGGCGCCGCTCGCCCGGGTCGGCCCGCTCGGCGAGCAGCACCAGCACCCTGGCCGGCCGGATGCGCCGGGCCATGTGCTGCAGGAACTGCAGGGACGCGGGATCGGCGTGGTGGGCGTCGTCGACGCAGATGACCAGCGGGGTCTCGGCCGACCAGCCGAGCACCGCGCTGGAGAGGCGGTGCAGGAACCGGCTGTCCAGCAGGGTCGCATCGGCTTCGGCGTCCTCCACGTACGCCGAGACCTGGTCGGCGATGTCCGCGCGGACGCCCGGCGTGTGCACCAGCTGGGAGACGACGCCGAGGCCGACGGCGGTCTCCGACCGGGCGCCGGACGCCGAGAGCACGACCGCGCCGGTGCCTGCGGCGTGCCTGCCGAAGGTCTCCAGCAGCGCGGTCTTGCCGCTGGCGACCGGGCCGAGAACCAGGCCGACACCGCCGGCCCCGGAGCAGGCGTCGGCGAGCATCTGACTCAGTGTCGCCGTTTCGAAATCACGTTCGATGAGCATGACAGGTACTTCCCCCAGGAATTCGTTGCGTGTTGGATTCGGCTGATCCACGCACCGGGTTGCGGCCGCCCCAGACGGGCCGAACCCGGCTATTCCCGTGAATCACCAGCACAGCCGCGCGCACCGGGCAAATGCTCCTCGCGCGCAATGCTTCACGGTCGATCAACCCGGCAGACCGCTCCCCAACGAGGTGCCTGGTGATGACAAAGTTTCCGGCGACTCGCGCACGAGCCGGCGGCGAAGTGTTATTCGGCGTCCCTTAAGAGGGACCGCGGTAAACGTTCATCGGACGACCTTTCCCCAGACCCCAGATCCCCGCGGTTGCCGTTGGACGATTACTGTCCTGATCGCCCGGTTCACCGCGAGGAGATAACGATCAGAAGCTACCACCTGCCCCTACCTGCCGCAACGAGGCACAACAGGGGTTCGTCGCGCAAGGATGTCCGTTTGGTCCCGTTCCACTCAGGCGGGTCGCGACACACCGGCAGCAGGTAAAAGCTGCATGAACCCGCACTCCACCCAGGGTCGAAGCCGACGTGACGGCACTCGGGCGTTCGAGTGAATGGAGTACGGTCTCCTTCCCGTTGGGTAACGATTACTTCCCCGGAACCCGAACCTTTTTTCTGTTGCCGCCGAATAAGCTCCGGGAAACAGTGCGTGAACGAAATCCCGAGCCGCGGTCAGACCTTCTCGCGGACGCGGCCCTGCTTCGAGAAGTAGCCGCGGACGCTCTTCGTGCACAGCAGCACGAACAGCACGAGCAGCACCAGCGCCTGCCCCGCCTGGCCGGCCCGCATCCAGTCCGGGAACTCGGCCGCGACGATGAGGTAGACCAACCCGGCCAGCCCGAGGACGGTGATCACCATCAGCCGGACGTAGGTGCTGCGGCGGCCGAGCTTGAGCCGCCCGGCCAGCCGGACGTAGACGATGGCGATGACCAGCACCGACACCGGGCGGATCCACAGCACGCTCTCCAGTGAGGAGCGCGTCTCCGCGCGGTCGGCCGGGTTGGCCTGGCCGGTCGACTCCCAGTGCAGCACCTGGTAGTCGAGGATGCCGTCCTTGTGCAGGAAGGTGAGCACCGCGAACGCGACGCTGATCAGCAGGTTGAGGTAGAGCAGGGTGATGACCGGCCGCAGCACGCGCCCGGAGGTGTTCGAGGTGGCCATGGTTTCCCCAGTTCAGTCGGGCGCGGTGGCCCGTTCGACGATCGCGACGAGTTCGGCCGCGTAGGCGTCGACGTCGGTGTCGGGACGCCGGAGCAGTTCGGTGTGGATGCCGTCGATCGCCTGGCGGACGGTGATCGCCATGACGCGCGGGTCGAACCGGCCGAAGTCGCCGGTGCGCTGCCCCTCGCGCAGGCAGGTTTCCAGGATGTCGACGGCGCCGTGGTACCAGTCGTCGTTGCCAGCGGTGGTGGCGCCGCCACCGCCGTGGCGCAGGCTCTCGAGCAGCGCGGTGAGTTCGACCGGGTGCTCGGCGATGAACGCCAGGTTCGACTCGATGTAGGCACGCAGCTCCGCTGCCGGCCCCCGCACCGCGTCGATCCGCTCCCGCATGTAGGCGAGGCTCGTGGCCAGCACGTCCCGGACGACTTCGGCGATCAGGTCGGCCTTGCCGTCGAAGTGGTAGGAGATCATGCCGGTGCTGCTCAGCCCGGCGCGTTTCGCGATCTGTCCGAACGAAGCCTTCGCGTACCCCAGTTCACCGATGGTCTCGATCGCCGCGCGGACGATCTGCGCCCGCCGGGCGTTCTCGGTGAACGTTTTTGCTTGCACGAGCAAAAAGTAGCACGATTGAGCAAACACCCGCCAGAATGCGCTCTTTCCGCAACCGGGCGGTTGCGGTTCGTGTCGATCACGCACGAGAAAGGCCACCCCGGGGCGTCCGGGGTGGCCTTCACAGCGGTAGGGGTCAGACCTGGCGGGCCGTCGCCATCGCGCGCTCGGTCTCCCAGAACGCCCGCACCGACCGGATCAGGCCGTCGTCGCCGACGCGGTAGACGAACACGCCGTCGGTGTCGACGCGGTAGCCGCCCGGGAGGAACGTGGTGATCGTGCCGACGTTCGCCACCTCGTCGCCGCCCGCGTGGGAGTCGCGGATGGTGAACTCGAAGCGCTCGACGTTCGCGATCGTCTTGTCCCAGAACGCGCCGATGCCCTCCCGGCCGTGGTGCCCCTTGCCCTCTTCGTCGAAGAACGACGGCCCGACCGGGTCCTCGACCACCGCGTCCGGGGCGAAGAGGGCCAGCCAGCCCTCCTTGTCTCCCGCCGCCACCGCGGTCATCGACGCGAACGCCGCGCGGCGCGCCGCCGGCTGCTCCTGCCCGGTGTCCCAGCTGACCTGCACGCCCACGGCGGTCACTCCTCGAACTTCGCGATGATTTCGGTGCCGAACCTGCGGATCGCGTCGAGCTTCGGCTCGACCGGCGCGTCGAACCCGACGCCGTCGAACACCCACGGCATGGTGATCACGTCGGTGACGCCCGCTTCCGCCTGCGCGCGGTAGCCGTCCAGGCCGAAGGCGTCGATGCACACCGCCTGGTACTCGAACGGGTCGTCGGCGCGGCCCCGCTCGGCCAGCAGCTCCTTGATCCGGGCGATGGTGTCGCGCAGCTCGTCGAGCTTCATCATCGCCGAGGACCAGCCGTCGGCCACCCGGGCGGCGCGCTTCAGCGCGACTTCGGTGTGGCCGCCGATGTAGAAGGGCACCCGGCTCGGCGGCGCCGGGCTCATCTGGATCTTGTCGAAGTCGTAGAACTCGCCGTGGTACTCGACCATGCCGCCGCCGAGGATCAGCCGCAGCACGTCGATGGCCTCGTCGACCCGCTTGCCGCGCCGTTCGAACGGCACGCCGCAGTACTCGAACTCCTGCGGCAGCCAGCCGACGCCGAGCCCGAGGCCGAACCGGCCGCCGGTGAGCACCGCCGCCGAGCCGACCTGGCGGGCCAGCAGCACCGGGTTGCGGGAGCCGAGCTTCAGCACCGAGGTGTAGAAGTGGATCCGGCTGGTCACCGCCCCCATCGCCGCGGTGGCCACGAGCGGGTCGACCCAGGGGGTCTCCGCGGTCCAGAACCGGCTGCCGTCGGGGGTGTACGGGTAGTCGGTGTCCACCGTCTCGGCGTAGAAGAGCGAGTCGGGCAGGGCAATGGAGGCGAAGCCGGCCTCTTCCGCGGCGCGGGCGAGCTCGCCCAGCTGATCGAGGGGGTTCATCGCGATCGACAGGGTGAACTTCATGACCGAACTATAACGTGTTCTAGTTTACTCGGCCAGGCCTGGTGGTGGGCCCGGTCACGCTCCGGGAACCCACCGCGTAGCGTCCGCGTTGTCCGTTTCGAAGGTGACCACGTGGTCACCGAGCCCCGAACTTCCAGGAGTGGTCCATGGGCACCGCGATCTTCCTGATCGTGCTCGTCGTCGTGATCGTCGGTGGCGGCCTCTATTTCTCGCGGCAGCGCGCCGCGGCCCGGCAGCGGGAGCTGGACGACGCCAAGGCCGACGCCCGGCGCCTGGTCGAGCGGCTCGGCGGCCAGGTCCTCAACCTCAACGGCACGGACACCGCGTCGCAGCAGGCGATGGCCGACGCGAGCGAGCGCTACAACGCGGCCGGTTCGCAGCTGGAGCAGGCCCGCACGATCGAGCAGGCCCGGCTGGTCAAGGACACCGCCGTCGAGGGTCTCTACTACGTCCGCGCCGCGCGGGTCGCGATGGGCATGGACCCCGGCCCGCAGCTGCCGGAGGAGGCCGAGCGCGAGCGCGCGGGCAAGGTCACCGAGCGCCGCGAGGTCGACGTCGAGGGCCAGCACTACGCCGCTTCGCCGGAGGCCGGTCAGGACACGCCGTACTACTACCCCGGCGGTCGCGTCGCGGGTCGTCCGGTGCCGCAGGGCTGGTACAGCGAGCCGTGGTGGAAGCCCGCGCTCGTGGCCGGTGCCTGGGGTCTCGGGTCGATGTTCCTGTTCAGCGCGATGTTCTCGGGCATGAGCGGCATCGCGAGCGCCTCGGCGTGGGAGTCCGGTTACGACGCGGGCCAGCAGGACGCCCTCGAGTCCGGTGACGCGGGCGGCGACGGCGGTGACTTCGGCGGTGACGGCGGAGGCGACTTCGGCGGAGACGGCGGCGGCGACTGGGGCGGCGGCTTCGACGGGGGCGGGTTCGACGGCGGAGGCTTCGACGGCGGCGGTTTCGACTTCTGACCCCCGACGTCCGCGAGCGGCTCGTTCACCCGAACGGGCCGCTCACGGCGTTTTCAGGGCAGCTGGCACTTCGGGCACCAGTAGAGGTTGCGCCCGGCCAGCTCCGAGTTCGCCACCAGCGTCCCGCACACCAGGCACGGCTCGCCCGCGCGCCGGTAGACGTAGACCTCGCCGCCGTGGCGGTCCACCCGGCCCGCGCGGCCCATCGCCTCCGGCAGGTGCTCCGGGCGGACCGTGTCGATGCGGCCGACGCGCACGCCGTCGCGCATCAGGGTCACCAGGTCGGCCCACATCTCGTCCCACAACCCGCGGTCCAGCGCGCGGCCCGGGGTCAGCGGCGCGACGCCGTGGCGGAACAGCACCTCGGCGCGGTAGACGTTGCCGACGCCGGCGAGCACCGCCTGGTCCATCAGCAGCGCCGCGATCGACGTCTTCGACCGCGAGATGCGCGCCCAGGCCAGTTCTGGTTTCGCGTCGCGGCGCAGCGGGTCGGGGCCGAGGCGGGCCTTGATCGCGTCCGCCTGCGCGGGGTCCAGCAGCTCGCACTTCGTGGGCCCGCGCAGGTCCGTCCAATGTGTCCGGCCGGCCAGCCGCAGCCGGACCTGCCCCACCGGCTCGGGCGCGGGCAGCGGGAACTCGCCGAACGTGCCGTACAGCCCGAGGTGGATGTGCACGACACCGTGCGGGCCGTAGTCGTGGAAGAGGTGCTTGCCGTACGCCTCGGCGCCGACGAACACCTGACCGTCCAAACGGGACGCTTCGGCGGCGAACCGGCCCTGCGGGCTGCTCACCTCGACCGGCGCCCCGGCGTACCGGCGCTTGTGCAGCCGCGCGAGCCGGTGGAGCGTGTGCCCCTCGGGCATCAGGCCTCCGGCAGCGCCGGCGGCGTCCCGGTGCGCTCGTAGTCCAGCAGCTGCTGCACGCGGCGGGCGTGCCGCTCGTCCGGCGAGACCTCGGTCGCCAGGAACGCCTCGACGATCTCGACGGCTTCTTCGGCGGTGTGCATCCGGGCGCCGACCCCGATCAGCTGGGCGTGGTTGTGCTCGCGGCACAGCTTCGCAGTCTCGACGCTCCAGGCGAGGCCGGCGCGGGCGCCGGGCACCTTGTTGGCGGCGATCTGCTCACCGTTGCCCGAGCCGCCGACGACGATGCCGCGGCTGCCCTCGTCGGCCACCACGCGCAGCGCCGTCTCGACGCAGAACGCCGGGTAGTCGTCGGCCGCGTCGTAGACGTGCGGACCGATGTCGGTCACCTCGTGCCCCTGCTTCTCCAGGTGAGCCACCAGGTGGTTCTTCAGCTCGAAACCGGCATGGTCGGATCCCAAATAGACACGCACAGCCGGAAGTCTGCCACCACGGCCGGTTTCGGGCATGCTCCGGGGGTGGGGATCTGGGAGCAGACCGGCAGCGACGTGCGGCTCGACTGGGGCGCCGAAGGGGTGGCCGCACTGGGCCGCGAATGCGCGGTGCTGGTGGTGGTCGACGTGCTTTCCTTCAGCACCACCACGGACCTCGTGGTCGGCCGCGGCGGCCGCGTGCTGCCGGTCCGGTGGCGTGACGAGCGCGGGATCGCGCAGGCCCGGGCGGCCGGGGCGGTCATCGCCGGTGAGAGCGGATTCACCCTGCGGCCGTCTTCTGTGACGGACATCCCTCCTGGCACGCTGCTCGCCCTCCCCTCACCCAACGGCGCCACCCTGTGCGACGCAGCCGCGGCGACCGGAGCGAAGGTGCTCGTGGGCTGCCTGCGCAACGCCTCCGCCGTCGCGGCGAAGGCCGTCGCGCTGGGCGGCCCGGTCGGGCTGATCGCGGCCGGGGAACGCTGGGGGGTGAACATCTTCGGCGCGGGCACGACGCCGGGGCCGCTGCGGCCGTGCGTCGAGGACCAGGTGGGCGCCGGGGCGATCGCCGCCGCGCTGGCCGGGCACGGGCTTTCGCTGTCCGCCGAAGCGGCGCTCGCGGCGCGGTCCGTCGACGTCACGGCGTTGAGCAGCTGCGTGTCGGGGCGTGAGCTGACCGAAGCAGGCCACGGCGGCGACGTCGTCCTGGCCGCCCGATCCGACGTGAGCGGAACCGCTCCCGTCCTGAGCGAAGGAGTACTGGCATGACCGGCCGCTGGATCGAGGTCGCCGAGGGCGTGCACGCGCGCCGGTACGAGGAGCTGGACCTGACCGCCGGGCTGGTCGTGGGCACCGAACGCTGCCTGGTCGTCGACACGCGCGGCGACCTCGAGCAGGGCGCCGAGCTCGCCGCGGCGGTCCGGGAGGTCACGCCGCTGCCGTGGGTCGTGGTGTACACGCACGCGCACTTCGACCACGCCTGGGGCACCGAGGCGTTCCTGCCCTGCGAGGTCTGGGCGCACGAAGGCTGCGCGGCCGAGCTGAGGACGGACCTGGAGACCGTGCGCGCCAAGTGGGTCGCGCACTACCGCGCGGAGGGCAAGCCGGAGATCGCCGACGCGATCGGGCGCACGACCATCACCGGCCCGGACCACACGTTCACCGACCGCGTCGAGCTCGACCTGGGCGGCCGCACGGCCGTCCTGCTGCACCCGGGCCGCGCGCACACGAGCCACGACGTCGTGGTGCACGTCCCGGACGCGGGCGTCGTCTTCGCCGGTGATGTCGTCGAACACGCCGAAGCGGGATTCAGCGAGTATTCGTTCAGCGACGAAACGGACCTGACCGCGTGGCCGGCCGCGTTCGACCGGATCCTCGCGCTGGAGCCCCGCGTGGTGGTCCCCGGCCACGGCGACCCGGTCGACGCCGGGTTCGTCCGCTACCACCGCGACGGCCTGCACGAACTGATCACGCTGAAAGCGGGCGTGGGCCGCGGCGAGACGACCGAGGTCGCCGCCGTGGCCGCGTCCCGCTATCCCGGCGACGTCACCCTGGCCGCCCTCGCGACCCCGTGACGAGGAGAGGGGCGGTGGCCCTCTGCGCCACCGCCCCGTCCCGCGACCCCCGGCCCCGGCTCAGTCGAAGTTCAGCTCACCCGAGCGGGTGCGCTTGAGCTCGAAGAAGTCCGGGTAGCTCGCCAGCGCCACGGCGCCGTCGAACACCTTCAGCGCGGCCTCGCCCCGCGGGATCGAGGTCAGGACCGGGCCGAAGAACGCCACGCCGTCGATGTGGATCGTCGGGGTGCCGACGTCCATGCCGACCGGGTCCATGCCCTCGTGGTGGCTCTTCTTCAGCGCCTCGTCGTACTCGGTGGAGTGCGCGGCGTCGGCCAGCTCGGCCGGCGCGCCGATCGCGGCGAGGGCCTCCTTGATCACCACGTCGTAGTCCTTGGTGCCCTGGTTGTGGTAGCGGGTGCCGAACTCGGTGTAGTACTCGCGCAGCACCTCTTCGCCCTTGAGCTGCGAAAGCGCGACGGCGACCCGCACCGGGCCCCAGCCCTTCGCCAGCAGCTCCTTGTACTGCTCGGGCAGCTCGTCCCGGCCCTCGTTCAGGACCGACAGGCTCATGATCCGGAAGTGCAGATCCAGGTTGCGGTGCTTTTCCACCTCGAGGATCCAGCGGGAGGTGATCCACGCGAACGGGCAGATCGGGTCGAAGTAGAAATCGACCTTCGTGGGCTGCTCGGCAGCGGTCATTCGGGTGCTCCTGAGTGGCGTCTCGGTGTGGGCGGACCCCCACACGACGGGCCAACACCGCGCAACCCGGGGTTGTTCCCTTATCGCCCGCCACCCCGTCCCCATGATTGGATGCGGGGAGTTGAAAACCGATACCAACGACCAGAGGTGCCTGTGCCCGCCCCCAACCTGACCCGTGATCAAGCCAAGCTGCGCGCGGATCTGCTCGACGTCACCGGCTACGACATCGAGCTCGATCTGACCGACGGCCACGGCGGCCCCGGGGAGAAGACCTTCGCGTCGACGACGACCGTCCGGTTCTCCAGCGCCCGGGCCGGCGAATCGACGTGGGTCGACATCGTCGCCGACCGCGTGCACTCGGCGACCCTGAACGGCGCGGACGTCGACGTCAGCGCGTACGTCGAGGACAAGGGCATCGCGCTGGCCGGGCTGGCCGAGTCCAACGAGCTCACGGTGACCGCCGACTGCCGGTACATGAACACCGGCGAAGGCCTGCACCGGTTCGTCGACCCGGTCGACGACGGCGTCTACCTGTACACGCAGTTCGAGACGGCGGACGCCAAGCGCATGTTCGCCTGCTTCGACCAGCCGGACCTGAAGTCGGTCTACCGGCTCACGGTGATCGCGCCGAAGGACTGGAAGGTCGTCTCCAACGCCATCGCCGAGTCCGCCGAAGAGACGCCGGAAGGCGCCGTCCGCACGGTGTTCCGCGAGTCCGAGCGGATCTCCACCTACCTCGTCGCGCTGGTCGCCGGCCCGTACTCCGAATGGCACGACGAGTACACCGACGACCACAAGACGATCCCGCTCGGCATCTACTGCCGCGCGTCGCTGGCCGAGCACATGGACGCCGACCGCCTCTTCACCGAGACCAAGCAGGGCTTCGGCTTCTACCACGAGAAGTTCGGCACGCCCTACCCGTTCTCCAAGTACGACCAGCTGTTCGTGCCGGAGTTCAACGCGGGCGCGATGGAGAACGCCGGCGCGGTGACGTTCCTGGAGGACTACGTCTTCCGCAGCCGCGTCACCCGCTACGCCTACGAGCGGCGCGCCGAGACGCTGCTGCACGAGATGGCGCACATGTGGTTCGGCGACCTGGTCACCATGCGCTGGTGGGACGACCTGTGGCTGAACGAGTCGTTCGCGACCTTCGCGAGCGTGCTGGCCCAGGCCGAGGCGACCGAGTACAAGAACGCCTGGACGAGCTTCGCGAACATCGAGAAGTCGTGGGCGTACCGGCAGGACCAGCTGCCCTCGACGCACCCGATCGCGGCCGACATCGTCGACCTGCACGCGGTCGAGGTCAACTTCGACGGCATCACCTACGCCAAGGGCGCGAGCGTGCTCAAGCAGCTCGTCGCCTACGTCGGCCTCGACCACTTCCTCGACGGCCTCAAGGTGTACTTCGGCAAGCACGCCTGGGGCAACGCCACGCTGGCCGACCTGCTCGGCGCGCTGGAGGAGGCGTCCGGCCGCGACCTGTCGTGGTGGAGCGCGCAGTGGCTGGAGACGACCGGGCTCAACTCGCTGAGCCCGCGCTACGAGGTCGGCGCGGACGGCACGTTCACCTCGTTCGCCGTCGTGCAGTCGGGCGCGAAGCCGGGCGCCGGCGAGCTGCGCACGCACCGCGTGGCCGTGGGTGTCTACGACGAGGACGCGTCCGGCAAGATCGTCCGGACCCAGCGGGTCGAGCTGGACGTCGACGGCGAGCGCACCGAGGTACCGGACCTGGTCGGCCGCCCGGCGGGCAAACTGGTCCTGGTCAACGACGACGACCTGACGTACTGCACGATGCGCCTCGACCCGGCGTCCCTGACGACGCTGATCGACCGCATCGCGGACATCACCGAGCCCCTCCCCCGCACCCTGTGCTGGTCGGCGGCGTGGGAGATGACCCGCGAGGCCGAGCTGAAGGCCCGCGACTTCGTGACGCTGGTCCAGCGAGGGATCCACACGGAGTCCGAGGTCGGCGTGGTCCAGCGCCTGCTGCTGCAGGCCCAGACGGCGCTGAACTCGTACGCGGAGCAGGAGTGGGCGGTCTCTCGCGGGTGGCCGGCGTTCACCGCGCGGCTGCTGGAGCTGGTCCGGGGCGCCGAGCCGGGTTCGGACCACCAGCTGGCGTTCGTGAACTCGCTGGCCGGCTCGGTCCTGGACGACGCCACGCTGGCGGTGCTGTCCGGTTGGCTGGACGGCTCGGCCCCGCTGGAGGGCCTGACGGTGGACACGGACCTGCGCTGGCGCCTCCTGCACGCACTGGTGGCCCACGGGAAGGCGGCGGCACCGGAGATCGACGCCGAGCTGGAGCGCGACAACACGGCCACCGGTCGCCGCCAGGCCGAGCGAGCCCGAGCCCTCCGCCCGGAACCGGAGGCCAAGGCGGACGCGTGGCAGCGAGCGGTGTACGACGACGAGCTCCCGAACGCGGTGAGCGACTCGCTCATCTCGGGCTTCTCCCACCCGGGCCAGAAGGCACTGCTGGGCTCGTACGTGGCGAAGTACTTCGAGGTGATCGACGAGGTGTGGCAGCGCCGTTCGAGCGAGCGGGCCCAGCCGATCGCAATCGGGCTGTACCCGTCATGGGCGGTGGCCCCGGAGACGGTGACGGCCTCGGACGAGTGGCTGAAGGGTGAACACCCCCAGGCTTTGCGCCGGTTGGTTTCGGAAGGCCGCGCGGGGATCGTCCGGGCTTTGGCGGCGCGGGACTTCGACGCCCAGGCCTGAGTTCCCGGGGGTCGGGCGTGCTGCGGCGCAGCCCGGCCCCCGGCGTGGCCCGCTGGGGCATGGCCCCTCAGCAGCGCCGCCCCGGCACGGCCCGCCCTCCCTGGGGGCTGCCCCCGCTTCCAGCGTATCGAGCCCAACCGACAAAAACCGGCAACCGACCGCCGGCCGCCCACCGGTTGTCCACAACACCGCAGCCCTGGGGATACCGAGCCAAACCCAGGTCCGAACGCGAAACGGCCCCGCACCAGCAGGTGCGGGGCCGTTCGCTTGCGAAGATCAGCGGGGCGCGGGCCGATCACTTCCGAAGATCAGCGCGGCGCGGGGCCTGCCTGGTCGGACAGCATGCGCAGCGCGTTCACCAGGCCGTTGACCAGTCCGCGGATCAGGTCGCCCTCCTTGAACGAGGCCACCATGCTCGCCACCGCCAGCTTGGCGCCGCGGTCCGGCAGGCGCAGGTGCGCCGCCTTGCCGGTCACGATCTCGATGACCCGCTCACCCGGCGAAACCGCGATCAGCACCGAGTTCGCCGGATCGGCCGTCGTCGAGTGCAGCTTCTCCGCCGTCACCCGGCTCTCGGCCCCGAGCTCGCCGAGGTACAGGCTGAAGTCCAGCCCGGTCTCGCGCGAAGCGAACGTCAAGGCCTCGTCGAGGCGGGCCAGCTGCCGCGTGTTGAACGGCCCGGACGGCGCCTCCGGCTCGTACATCTTGGCCGCGGACACCCGTCCGGTGGCCATCAGCGCCTCGCCGTAGCCCAGCTCGGACTCGTCGACACGCTTCGTCAGCTCACCAGTTGCCACGAGCGCCTCCCGCCGCGGTCGGAGCGCCCTCGGGCGCGCTGTTCTCGATACCGGCGTGCCGGTGGGCGGTGCCCGCCCCTTCGGGGTTGGCGCTCCACCACATAGCCGGGTATTCCCAGGCCTGGCCGGACCGGTGCCGCGGGGCACCGCCGGACCGGCGCCGGAGCGTCAGCAGCCCGGCGAGGCCGTAGATGGCCAGCGGGATCACGGCGAAGACCACGATCGTCTCGACAACGTTCACGGCGCTGAGCGTATCGGATGACCTCCGCACCCACCGCGCGCGGCGCACTCGACCGTTCGTCGTAAGCCGACCGCCGTCCGCCGCTTGGCTCGCGGCCACTGGAACGTTGGGGCGAAGACCGTCGGGCCGAAAGGTTGCAACTCAACGTACAGGCGGCCGCACCCGCCGCTGTCGTCTTGTCCGGGCCTTGAAATCCTCGTAGCTTTTTCACCTGTACGGGCCTTGCGCCCCGCTCCCCAGCCCCAGCAGGTAACGCACCGGTCCCAGGAGGCCTTGCCATGAACAGCGTCCACACGCCCGCACAGGCGATCACCGAGACCTTCTCGTCACCGAGCGACACCGAATTCGTGCCCGGAACGCGTGTGACGGCGGGCACAAGGGTTACCCGCGGTACACGCGTCACTCGCGGTACACGCGTGACAGCCGGCACGCGCGTCACGGCGGGCACCCGGGTGACGGCGGGCACGCGAGTCACCCGAGGGACCCGGGTCACGCGTGGCACGCGCGTCACGATGGGCACGCGTGTGACGGCCGGCACGCGAGTCACCTGCGGCACCCGCGTCACGCGAGGCACCCGGGTCACGCGCGGCACGCGCGTCACCATGGGCACTCGCGTCACCTGCCAGAGCGACTACACGCTCGCTGCCTGACCCGTACTCCAGGGACGCGCACCACCTGAGCGCAAGCACCCGGCTCGCCCCGGCCGCCGCACAGGCAGCCGGGGCGCCGGCTTGTCCGGGGGGCTCCACCCCCGTGCATCAGGCGGCGGAGCCGAGGTACGGCCGCCAGAGCGGGTCGGCCTCCTTGGAGTGGGCGAGCAGCCGCCAGTGCGGGCCGTGGGGCGCCCGCGGGACGATCCGCAGCCGCCAGCCGATCTCCGAGAGCAGCCGGTCCGCCTTGCGGTGGTTGCACTTGGCGCAGCAGGCGACGCAATTGGTCCAGCTGTGGGGGCCGCCCCGGCTGCGCGGGACGACGTGGTCGATCGTCTCGGCCCGTCCTCCGCAGTAGGCGCAGCGGTACCGGTCGCGGTGCATCAGCCCCGCACGGGTCAGCGGTACCTGCGCGCGATACGGTACGCGCACGTACGTGCTGAGGCGGATCACCGAGGGCACCGGCAGCGAGACCTTCGCCGAGTGCAGCTCGATCCCGCCGGGGTCACCGTGGACCACTTCGGCCTTGCCGCACATCACGAGCACGACGGCGCGCCGCAGCGGCAACGCCGTCAGCGGCTCGAAGGTGGCGTTGAGCAGGAGCACCCGGCGCCGGCCCCAGGCCGGGGCAGCCGGATCACGGCCTCTACTACGCTGTCCGGGCGGGCGGGTCACTCCCCCTGGGCGGGTCCCCGGCCCGGCCGGGACGGTTCCGCCGGATGCGGAACCCCCCGGATAGGCACGCAGAACCACCTCTGGCGCCTCGTCGGCCGTGGCTTGGCCGGAGACGCCGCGGGGGCTGGGTTGTCGGTCTGGCACTCGACCACCTCCAGGGGCGTAGGCATAGTCGACCACAGAACAGGCCCCCAGCGCACGTGTGTTACAAGACGTGTCACATCCACGCGACCCAACATCCACTCGGCGTTGGGGTGCCCGACCCGATCGGAAGGATGAACTGAACCCCGTGCTCTCCCTGCTCCCCTCCGCCGATCCGCCGCCGTGCCTGAAGGACCCCAGCACGTTCTGTTACCAGGTGTACGACGTCACGAACAACGCGTGGCTGGCGGGCTCGGCGAACTGGCTGATCACCAAGCCGGTCAAGATCCTGATGATCATCGTCATCGCGTTCCTGGTCCGCATGCTGGTGCGGCGGCTGATCAACCGCGTCACGACGCTGCCGAAGACGGGCGGCAAGCTCCCGTCGATGCTGCGGCCCCTGCGCGAGCGCGCGCCGGAGGTGCTCGGCTCCGCGGTGATCGAACGGCGCCGCCAGCGCGCGAAGACCATCGGCTCGGTGCTGAAGTCGATGGCGACGTTCCTGATCTACGGCCTGGCGTTCATCCTCGTGCTGGGCGAACTCGGCATCAACCTGGGCCCGATCATCGCCTCGGCGGGCATCATCGGCGTCGCCATCGGGTTCGGCGCGCAAAACCTGGTCAAGGACTTCCTGTCCGGGATCTTCATGATGGTCGAGGACCAGTACGGCGTGGGTGACGTCGTGGACGTCGGCGAAGCGTCCGGCACGGTCGAGTCCGTCGGCCTGCGGATCACGACGTTGCGCGACGTCAAGGGCACGGTCTGGTACGTCCGCAACGGCGAAGTGCTGCGCGTCGGCAACTCGAGCCAGGGCTTCGCGGTGGCCGTGGTCGACGTGCCCCTTGGCTACACGGCGGACGTCGAGCGCGCGGCGACGGTGCTCGCGGACGCGGCCTCGGCGGCCACGGAGGGTGACGCGCTCAAGGACAACGTCCTCGAGCCGCCGGAGATGCTGGGTGTGGAAAGCGTCACACCGGAGGGCATCCAGCTGCGCCTGACGGTGAAGGTCCGCCCGGGCAAGCAGTGGGCGGTGCAGCGGGCGCTGCGGGCCCAGCTGCTGGCGGCCCTGGAGGAGGCGGGCTTCGACCCGCCGCTCGGCCGCCTGTTCCCGCCCGCGGCCCCGGCGGCCGAAAAGAAGTGACTCGGCTCGAGCGAGCCGCGGCGTCCGGGGGTGCGGACGCCGCGGCCCCGCTCGCCGCGCATCGTCCGCATGCTGCCGTGAGCCGCGGTTACGCTGGGAAACGGATTTGCGACCATCCGGTATCACCGGACCGGGCGTCGGGAAGCCGTACCCCAAGGGCAAAATGGAAGGCGTGTCTGCAGTGAGCGAACCGGCGAACCTCTACGAAGCGGTCGGCGGCGAACCGACCTTCCGCCGGATCGTCGGGCGGTTCTACGAGGAGGTCGCGCGCGACGAGGTCCTGCGCCCCCTCTACCCCGAGGAGGACCTCGGGCCGGCCGAGGAGCGGTTCCGGCTGTTCCTCATCCAGTACTGGGGCGGCCCGCACACCTACTCCGACCAGCGCGGCCACCCGCGGCTGCGGATGCGGCACGCGCCGTTCAAGATCGGGCCGCTCGAGCGGGACGCCTGGCTGCGGTGCATCCGGATCGCCGTCGACGAAGAAAACCTCGAAGAACCCTACCGGGGGCAGCTGTGGGCCTACCTGGAGATGGCGGCGCACAGCATGATGAACAGCTTCGTATGAGACAGGAAGCCTGGTGGCGCGATGCCGTCTTCTACCAGGTCTACGTGCGCTCGTTCGCCGATTCGGACGGTGACGGCGTCGGGGACCTGGAAGGCATCCACGCCCGGCTCGGTTACCTGGAGCTGCTGGGCGTCGACGCGCTGTGGCTGACGCCGTTCTATCGCTCCCCCATGGCCGACCACGGCTACGACATCGCCGACCCGCGGGACGTCGACCCGATGTTCGGCACCCTCGGCGACTTCGACGTGCTGCTCACCGAGGCGCACAAGCGCGGCATCAAGGTGACCGTCGACGTCGTCCCCAACCACACCAGCAACCAGCACGCCTGGTTCAAGTCGGCGATGGCCGCGGCACCGGGCAGCCCGGAGCGCGACCGGTACGTCTTCCGCGACGGCGTCGGCCCGAAGGGCGAGGACCCGCCGAACAACTGGGTCAGCGCCTTCGGCGGCCCGGCCTGGACCCGCGTGCCGGACGGCCAGTGGTACCTGCACCTGTTCGCGCCGCAGCAGCCGGACCTGAACTGGGCCAATCCCGAGGTCGCCGCCGACCTGGAACGCACCCTGCGGTTCTGGCTGGAACGCGGCGTCGACGGCTTCCGCATCGACGTCGCCCACGGCATGGCGAAGCCGCCCGGCCTGCCGGACATGGACCCGCGCGCGGACGCGCTGGGGCCGAGCCACTACTACGACCCGCGCTGGGACAACGACGGCGTCCACGAGATCCACCAGATGATCCGCAAGGTGCTCGACGAGTTCCCGGACGCGATGGCGGTCGGCGAGATCTGGGTGACCGACGAGGAGCGCCTGTCGCGCTACCTGCGGCCGGACGAGCTGCACCTGGCGTTCAACTTCCGCCTGGTGCTCACCCACTTCGACGCCGACGCGATGCGCACGGCCATCGAGCGGTCCCTGGCGGTCCCGGCCCGAACGGGCGCCCCGGCGACCTGGACGCTGGGCAACCACGACGTCTGGCGCCAGGTCAGCCGCTACGGCGGCGGCGCCACCGGAGTCCGCCGAGCCCGGGCGATGGCCCTGGTCGAGCTGGCCCTGCCGGGCGCGATCTACCTGTACAACGGCGAAGAGCTGGGGCTGGCGAACGTCGAGCTGGCCGCATCGGACATGGCGGACCCACGAGCGAAGACGAGCGGCCCCGAGTTCGGCCGCGACGTCGCCCGGGTGCCCCTGCCGTGGGAGGGCGACCTGCCGCCGTTCGGTTTCTCGCGCAACCCCCGCACGTGGCTGCCGATGCCGGCATCGTGGGCGGGGCTGACGGTGGAGAAGCAGATCGAGGACGCGGACTCGACGCTGTCCCTGTACCGCGCGGCGATCGAGCTGCGGAAGACGCATCCGGCGTTCAGCGGCGACGAGCTGGAGTGGTACGGCGCCCCGGCGGGGTGCTTCGCCTTCCGCCGGCGCGGGGGTGGGCTGGTGTGCGCTTTGAACACGTCGGCTTCGCCGATTGCGCTGCCGCCTGGTGAGGTGCTGTTGTCGAGCAGCCCGCTGGTGGAGGGGAAGCTGCCGGCGGATGCGGCTGCTTGGCTGGTCTGAGGTGCTGTCGTCGAGCGACCCGCTCGTGGAGGGCAAGCTGCCAGCAGATTCGGCCGCCTGGCTCGTGGAGGAGAAGCTGCCCGCAGATTCGGCCGTCTGGCTCGTCTGAGATGCCGTCGTCGAGCGACCCGCTCGTGGAGTGCAAGCTGCCAGCAGATTCGGCCGCCTGGCTCGTGGAGGAGAAGCTGCCCGCAGATTCGGCCATCTGGCTCGTCTGAGATGCCGTCGTCGAGCGACCCGCTCGTGGAGGGCGAGCTACCCGCGAACTCAGCCGCCGGGCTTGTCCGAGGCACCCTTCCACAATGCCCGTGGCGTGGGGACAACTCGAGCCGTCGGCCCCTTCGTCCGGCCTTTCCGTCGGTCGCTGCCGATACGCTGGAAGCGGGGGCAGCCCCCAGGGAGGGCGGGCCGTGCGCGGCGCGGGAGCTCAGCCCGGCCGGTTGCCCGAGCGGTCGTCGAAGGCGCTGCTGGCCAGCCACGATGCTGGACATGGGAGGTGCACCGGGAGTGCCACCGGACGCTGGGACGAGGCTTTCAGACTCACTCTGCCCACTGGCACACGGTCGTTGAGCTGCGAGGTCCGGACCGCCGGATGAGGCGCGCTGGCGGAGCAAACCACCCCGGACCCGACCGCCGAGCGAGCCGCAGTCCTCGAACACCCCCTGACGGGAACAAACCACCCCGGACCAAACCGCCGGGTGAGGTGCGGTTGTGGAGCAGCCCACTGATGGGCGGGCAAGCCGCCCCCGGACTCAGCCGCCGGGCTCGTCCGAGGCGGTCTTCCACAATCCACGCGGGGTGTGGACAGCTCGGGCCGTCGGCCCTTTCGCCCGGGATTTCCGTCGGTCACTGCCGATACGCTGGAAGCGGGGGCAGCCCCCAGGGAGGGCGGGCCGTGCGCGGCGCGGGAACTCAGCCCGTCTGGTTACCCGACCCGTCGTCGAAAGCGCCGCTGGCCAGCCAAGCCACCAGTGCCGCGGCCTGGAGGTAGGGCGCCGCCTGGGCGGCCGCCCGGCCCGCCGCACGCGTGCGGCCCCACCTCTCAGGTCTTTCCGCGGGCTCCGGCGCCCGCTCGCCCGCCGGACCCGTCCGGTCCTGCCGCCAGTGCGGCTCCGGAACTCGGACCTCGTCGAGGAAGTCCGCGGTCGGGTCTTCGTCCGGGGTCATGCCTCCAGGCTGCCACTGTCCGGCGAGGAACGGTGGCCGCCGTAAGGACTTCGTCAGAACAGCAGCGGCAGCAGCGCGTGCCGGCGGCGCACGATCGCGCCGTACCGGGCGTCCAGGCGCAGCCAGGAATCCGTCGCCGTCACGCGGACCACGTCTCCGGGTACGTCCGAGTCCACGAACCCCATTCCGGACATCGCGAACAAGCAGCGCATCTGGACCTTGACCTCGGTCGCCTCGCCGGTCACCGTCAGGACCGCCTGGTCCATCAGCGACGCCGGCGGCGTGCCGTGCGGGCCGACGTTGTCCCTGGCCAGCGTCACGCCGCGGTCCGCCAGCTCCGACACCACCCGGGCGGGCAGCTCGTCGACCAGCGGCCAGCGGCCCGACGGCGGCAGCTCGCCGTGCCACAGCAGGTCGCGGGCCGGGCCCGGGTCCATCCGGGGCCCGCCCGCCACGGTCAGCGCGGCCAGCAGCTCGTTGCCGGACACCGTGACGTCACCGGGCGTCACGTCCCCGGCCACCGCTCGGGTGGCCAGGCACTCGAACGGCGTCGCCGTCCAGGCCTCGACCACGCCGTCGCCGCGCCGGCGCAGCCGCACGGCCGTCTGGCCGTCCAGCCGGACCGCGCGGGCGACGAACGCGCCGAGGGTCTCCCGGTCGGCCGCGTCCGGCACGAACAACTCAGGCATCCGCGAACCCCTGCTTCAGAAACTCCGACTCGGCCGGGCTGAGCCTACGCGGCCGCAGCTCGACCGTGTCGTACGGCGCCAGCACCGTCTCCGCGGTCACCGCCACCCGGTCGTCCGCCGAGGGCCCGCCGCGCACGCGGTAGGCCAGCGTGAAGCTCGCCGCGCGCAGCTCGGTCAGGTCGATCTCGATCCGCAGCTGCTGCCCGGACACCACGATCGGCGCCTTGTAGGCCACCTCCAGCCGCACCACGACGATGCCCTTCGGCAGCTGGTCCAGCCCCGCTTCCACGGCTCCGTCGAACAGCAGCGGGATGCGCGCCTCTTCGAGCAGCGTCACCATCTTCGCGTGGTTGATGTGGCCGTAGACGTCCATGTCCGTCCAGCGCGGGCGGACGTGCGATACGTAGGTCACCGCACCGTGCTCCGGATCTGGCGGGCCGCCACCGAGAGGGTCGCCAGGTCGAGCCGGCCGGACTTGGTGATCTCGTCGAGCGCGACGCGGGCCCGCTGCAGCCGGGACGCGTTCGTCTTCTCCCACTGCGCGATCTTGGCGTCCCCGGACGAGCCGGGATCGCTGTGCCGCAACGCATCGAGCGTGATCGCGCGCAGCGAGCCGTAGACGTCGTCGCGCAGCGAAAGCCGGGCGAGCGCGTGCCAGCGGTTGCCGCGTTCGAGCTTGCTGATCTCGGTGAGCATCCGGTCGATGTCCAGGTGCGCCGAGAGCGCGTAGTACAGCTCCGCCGTCTCGGCCGGGCTGTGCACCGCGTCCACGCCGATCTGCTGCTCGGCCAGCTCCGCCACCTCGGTGACGTCGAGCAGGCCGTAGGTGTGCAGCAGCAGCGACACCCGGCGGGCGAGCCCCTCGGGCACGTTCGCGGCGGTCAGCTCGTCGACGTGCTTCTGCACCGACTCCGCTTCGCGGCCGCGCAGCAGGTCGCCGATCTTCGGCACCAGCTTGTCGAGCACCCGCCGGAAGCGCTTGATCTCCGACAGCGGGGCCAGCGGCTGCGGCCGGTTGGTGAGGAACCAGCGCGCGGCCCGGTCGAGCAGCCGCCGCGTCTCCAGCACCATGTCGTTGGCGACGTCGGTGGACACGACGTTGTCGAGCGCGTCGATCTCCTGCCACAGCGCGGGGAGGTCGAAGACCTGCGTCACCACGGCGTACGCGCGCACCGCGTCGGTCGCCGTCGCGTTCATCTCCTCCATCAGCCGGTAGACGAACGAGATGCCACCGCCGTCGACCACCTCGTTGGCGACCAGCGTGGTGATGATCTGGCGTTTCAGCGGGTGTTCCCCGATCGCGTCCGGGAACCGCTCGCGCAGCGGCTTCGGGAAGTACTCGGGCAGCCTGGCCGAGAACACCTTCGAGTCGGGCAGGTCGCTGGCCAGCAGCTCGTCCTTCAGCTCCAGCTTGACGTGGGCCAGCAGGGTCGCCAGCTCCGGCGAGGTGAGGCCCTTGCCCGCCTTCTCCAGTTCCCGGAATTCGGAGTTGCTCGGCAGCGCTTCGAGCTTGCGGTCGAAAGCGCCCGCCGTGACCAGCGCCTGCACCTGGCGCGCGTGCACCGAGACCATCGGCGCGGCGTGCGCGCGGCTGACGCCGAGGACGGCGTTCTGCCGGTAGTTGTCCTTGAGCACCAGCGCGCCGACCTCGTCGGTCATCTCCTCCAGCAGCTCGTCGCGCTGTTCGCGCTCCAGCTTGCCGGTCTGCACGAGGTGGTCGAGCAGGATCTTGATGTTGACCTCGTGGTCGGAGCAGTCGACGCCGGCCGAGTTGTCGAGCGCGTCGGTGTTGATCTTGCCGCCGCCCCGCGCGAACTCGATCCGGCCGAGCTGGGTGAGCCCCAGGTTGCCGCCTTCGCCGAAGACCTTGACGCGCAGCTGCTTGCCGTCGACGCGGATGGCGTCGTTGGCCTTGTCGCCCGCGGCCGCGTGGCTCTCGGTCTCGGCCTTGACGTAGGTGCCGATGCCGCCGTTCCACAGCAGCTCGACCGGCGCCAGCAGGATCGCCTGGATCAGGTCCATCGGGGCCAGCGCGGTGACGCCTTCTTCGAGGCCGAGCGCCGCGTGGACCTGCGGGCTGATCGGGATCGACTTCGCCGTGCGCGGGTAGATGCCGCCGCCTTCGCTGATCAGCGAGCGGTCGTAGTCGTCCCACGAGCTGCGCGGGAGGTCGAACAGCCGTCGCCGCTCGGCGTACGACGTCGCCGCGTCCGGGTTCGGGTCGAGGAACACGTGCATGTGGTTGAAGGCCGCGACCAGGCGGATGTGCTCGGACAGGAGCATGCCGTTGCCGAAGACGTCGCCCATCATGTCGCCGATGCCGACGACGGTGAAGTCCTCGGTCTGGGTGTCCTTGCCCAGCTCGCGGAAGTGCCGCTTGACGCTCTCCCAGGCACCCTTCGCCGTGATGCCCATGGCCTTGTGGTCGTAGCCGACCGAGCCGCCGGAGGCGAAGGCGTCACCCAGCCAGAAGCCGTACTGGGCGGAGACCTCGTTGGCGATGTCGGAGAACTTCGCGGTGCCCTTGTCGGCCGCGACGACCAGGTAGGAGTCGTCGGCGTCGTGCCGGACGACGTTCGGCGCGGGCACGGTCTTGCCCTCGATCCGGTTGTCGGTCAGGTCGAGCAGGCCGGAGATGAACATGCGGTAGCAGGCGATGCCCTCGTTGAGCTGGGCGTCGCGGTCGATGCTCGCGTCGCCGCTGGGGGCCGGCGGGCGCTTGACGACGAAGCCGCCCTTCGCGCCGACCGGCACGATCACCGCGTTCTTCACCGCCTGCGCCTTGACCAGGCCGAGGATCTCGGTGCGGAAGTCCTCGCGCCGGTCCGACCAGCGCAGGCCACCGCGCGCGACCTCGCCGAAGCGCAGGTGCACGCCCTCGACGCGCGGCGAGTACACGAAGATCTCGAACTTCGGCCGCGGCTCGGGCAGATCGGGCACGCCGGCCGGGTCGAGCTTGATCGACAGGTACTCGCGGGGCGTCCCGTCGGCGCCGGTGACGTGGTAGTTCGTCCGCAGGGTGGCCCGGATGACGGCCATCAGGCGGCGCAGGATGCGGTCCTCGTCGAGGCTGGTGACCTCGTCGATCATCGCGCTCAGCTCGGTGCCCAGTGCCTCCGCGGCGGCGTCGCGGTCGGCGTCGGACAACTGCGGGTCGAACCGGGCCTCGAACAGCCGCAGCAGCTTGGTGGCGATCTGCGTGTGGTTCAGCAGCGTGTTCTGGATGTAGTCCTGGGAGAACGCGCTGCCGGCCTGACGCAGGTACCGCGAGTACGCGCGCAGCACGGCCACCTGGCGCCAGCTGAGCCCGGCGCGCAGGACGAGCCCGTTGAGGCCGTCGACCTCGGCGTCGCCGCGCCAGGCGGCCTCGAAGGCGTTCTGGAAGCGGCCGCGCAGCTCCTCGACGGCGTGCTCGTCGGACTCGTCGAGCATCTTCTGGTCGACGCGCAGGCCGAAGTCGTAGATCCAGCACGCGCCGCCGTCCTCGCGGTGCAGCTCGTACGGCCGCTCGTCGACCACCTCGACGCCCATGGCCTGCAGCACCGGGAGCACCTTCGAGAGCGTGACGCCTTCGCCGCGCAGGTAGAGCTTGAAGCGCCGCTCGCCCGGCCCGGCGTCGGCGGGCTGGTAGAACGACAGCGCGAGGTCGCCTTCGTCGGTCAGCGAGTCCAGCGAGCGGAGGTCGGCCAGCGCCTCTTCGGCGGTGAAGTCTTCCTTGTAGCCCTCGGGGAAGACCATCGCGAAGCGCTGGCCCTGCTCGGTGGCCGATTCCTCGCCGACGATCCCGACCGCGACGCCGCCGTCGGCGCGCTCCCGGCGTTCGTCGAGGACGGCTTCGACCATCCGGTCGTCCCAGGTGCGGACGGCGTCGTTCAGCCGGTCCTGGATCTTGAGCGTGTCCGGGTCGAGCCGGCGCGCCGGGTCGGTGTGCACGACGAAGTGCACCTGCGCCAGGACGGTCTCGCCGATCCGCGCGCTGTACTCGAGCTGGGTGCCTTCGAGCTCCTCGAGCAGGACTTCCTGCATCGCCAGCCGCGAGCGCGTGGTGTAGCGGTCGCGCGGGAGGTAGACGAGGCAGGAGTAGAAGCGGCCGTACGGGTCGCGGCGCAGGAACAGCCGCAGCCGTCGGCGGTCGGAGAGGGTGATCGCGCCGGTCGTCGTCGAGTACAGCGAGTCGCTGTCGGCGGAGAACAGGTCCGCGCGCGGCCAGTTCTGCAGGATTTCCAGCATCCGCTGACCGGAGAACGACTCGATCGGGAAGCCGGCGCGGTGGATGACCTCGCGGACCCGCTTGCAGACGACCGGGATGTCGAGGACGTTCTCGTGCAGCGCGGTGGTGGTGAACATGCCGAGGAAGCGGTGTTCGCCGGTGACGTTGCCTTCGGCGTCGAAGGTCTTCACGCCGACGTAGTACGGGTAGACCGGCCGGTGCACGGTCGAGGGCGCGCTCGCCTGGGTCAGCACCAGCAGCGTCGGCGCGAGGGCGGTGGCGGCGGTGTCCGGCCCGGCGGTGAGGCCGCGGGCGGCGAGGCTGTCCTGGCGCAGCACGCCGAGGCCGGAAGCCAGAACCGCACGCAGGGCGGGGGTGTCCGCGTCCGGGTGGTCGACCAGCTCGTAGCGGCGGTAGCCGAGGAAGGTGAAGTGGCCGTCGGCCAGCCAGCGCAGCAGCCGGGCGCCCTCGGCGACCTCGTCCTTCGGCAGCTTCGGCGGGTCGGTCTCCAGCTCGCTCGCCAGCTGGCAGGCGGTCTGGGCCATCTTGTCGGCGTCCTCGACGACCTCGCGGACGTCACCGAGGACGCTGGAGAGCCGGTTGTCGAGCTCGCGGGCCCGGTTGCGATCGGTGACGAAGTCGATCTCGATGTACATCCACGACTCGGCGGCGGAGTTCGCGGGCGGCTCGGCCGGGTCGGCTTCGGGGTGGACTTCGAGCAGCTCGCCGGTCAGGTCGCGGCTGACCACCACGATCGGGTGAACGATCCGCTGCACCTGGACGCCGTCACGGGCGAACTCGGCGGCGATCGAGTCGACGAGGTAGGGCATGTCATCGGTGACGACCTGCACGACGGTGGCCTCGCGAGCCCACCCGTCTTCGGCGACGGTCGGGTTCAGCAGCCGCACGGCCGGGCGGCCGGGCATCCGCGACTTGGCCAGCTGCAGGTGCGACCGGACGGCGCCGACCAGGTTGACGGGCTCGTCGCCGACGATCTCTTCGGCCGGGATGTGCCGGTAGTAGAGCCGGATGAGCTCACCGATCTCCGGCGCCAGCCCCGCGGCGGCGTCGATCAGGTCGTCCCTGATCTGCTCCGGGCTGGCCGGGGAGCGCTGGCCGAATTCAGGTTCGGTTTCGGCTCCGGTTCCGGGTAGGGACGAGACTCCGGTCGAGCTCATTTGAGGCAACTCTCCAGTTTGCGTGAGGTGACACCGCGCCGGTTCGGCGTTGAGCCGGCCACCCCACACTAATGCGCCGCGATCCGGGATCACATGAAGACCCGGGGCCCGGAAACCCTTCCGGAGCACGGGATTCCCGTGATCGGTCAAGCTACTGACGGGTTGCCTAGAGGGGGCGGCCGCGCCGCTGACCAGCCCAGCCCGCCGGGCGTTACCCGACGTGGGGCCAACGTGATCGGTTCAGTTGAAGGGGTGGGCTGCCGTTCGTCGAACGCTGTCGGCCAGTCGGCGACGTCGAGGTGCGACGGATCCCACTGAGTTCGGGTGGAGGCAGGTCGGCGACGAATCGGGGCGTCTCAGCGACTGGACGCGGGGTGAGGTGAACTGTGTTGTGGATGCCGTGGGTCAGTGGGGCGCGCGCCGGCCGAAACTGTCGGTGCCGGCGGGTAGCGTGGAAACCGGGGGGGCGCCCCCGCGGGCCGGGCCTGCGCTTTCTCCGGGCAAGGCAAAGTGTCGGTGGCCGCCGGTAGCGTGGGAAACGGGGGCTGCTCCGAACGCCCCGGGCCTTCCGAGGGGCGGCGGTCCGGCTGCCTGAGCCGAGGCGGCCCGGCCACTCCGACCAGGCGCGGTTCAGTCGCGGCCGCGGGAGTCCGAGACCTCGGCGCCGTGGCCGTTGCGACCGTGACCGTTCCGGCGGCTGGTGTCCTGGGAGCCGAGCTGCTTGACCAGTGCGGCCGCGCTGGCCGTTCCCGCCTGGTGCTCGGCCAGCGCGCGGGCCAGCAGGTCGGCCAAGCCCGCGTCCGGCGGGGGCTCGTCCTCCGCGATCGCCCGGGCGTAGCTCTCCGGGAACGGGGCCGTCGCCGGCGTCCAGTGGCCGAAGTCCTCCATCGGCTCCAGCGACGGGGGCATCCGCAGCCGCGGCAACCACGGCTCGACCTCGTCGCGGTAGTCCGGCACCGAGGGCGGCTCGTCCTCCGGCCGCGGCGGCGGGGCGAGCTCCGGCTCCGGGCGGGCCGGTTCCTCGGCACGTGGGCTGTCGGCGTCTTCCGCGCGGCGCCGGCCGCCGGCGCCGCCGGACGCGGAGATGCCCAGCCGGTCCAGCACGGACCGCGCGGCCACCGAGCCGTGCTCGGCGTCGTGGCGCGTCGACGGTTGCGGTTCCTGGCGCCGTCCCTCCGAGGCCCACGGCTCCCGCTCGGCGGCGGGCTCGGGCGCCAACGGCAAGGCCGGCGTGACGCGGGTGGGCGCCGATTCCCGTTCGGCCGCGGTCTCCCGCAGCCGGGCTTCGGCCAGCGCGGCCCAGGAGAACTTGGTCTTCCCGGTTTCGGCGGGCGGCGCCGCTTCGGGCTCCCGGGTGGACCGCGCCTCGACCGGTTCACGCCCACGCTCGGCCGGCCGCGGCTCAGCCGCTTCCGAACGAGCCTCCGATTCGGCGAACCGGCGCTCAGCCGCCTCCGAACGGAACTCCGACTCGGCGAACCTGGGCTCAACCGCCTCCGAACGAACCTCCGGCGCACGCTCGGCCGGCTCCGAACGAACCCCGGGCTCGGCAGACCGCGTCCGAGCAGGCTCCGGCCGCACCTCGACCGGCTCCGAACGGAACTCCGGCCGCTGCTCCGTCCCACGCCCCGACCGAACCTCGATCGGCGCCGACGAAGGCTCCGGACGGAACTCCGCCGTCCGCCCACGCTCAGCCGAGGCGACCTCGCGCCCCGGCCGCGGCTCGGCAGCGGCCCGAGAATCGGCGCCGGGCCGCGGCTCGACAACCTCAGCCCGCTGCTCGGCAAACCGAGGCCGCGCCTCGGCCACTCCAGGCCGCTCAACAGCCCCAGGCCGGGACTCCACGCCCCCACGCGAATCAGCACCCCTGCGCCGCGGCTCAGAAGCCCCGGGCCCCTCAGTGGCCCCGCGCCGCTCGACAGCCCCAGGCCGCTCAGCAACCACAGGCCGCGGCTCATCCCGCACCGCAGGCATCAACGTCGTCTCCGCCGCATCCGCGGTCACCCGCGGCCGCTCGAACGACCAAGCCGGCTGCCGCGGCTCCGGCCGCGACGGGGCTTCCTCCCGCCCGAACGACCACGCCGGCGTCCGCGGCTCAGCCTCCGAAACCGGCTCCACAACCGGCTCCGCCGCGACAACCGGCACCGGCCGGGCCGGCACCGCCTTCAGCACCTCGTCCAGATCGATCGACGCCGGCTCCCCGCTGCCGAACTCGCCGGCCAGCACGTTGCACGCCTGCCGCCGGGCGCGAGCGTGCAGCTGCTCCGCCGCCCGCGAGCGGTACAGGCACGCGATGGCCTCCTCCGCCTGCCCGAACCGCTCCTGCAGCTGCGCCAGCTCCAGCCACAGCCGCGCCGTGACCGCCGACAGCCCGTGCCGGTCCGTGCTCGCCACCGCCTCGCGGACCAGCTCGATCGCCGCCTCACCGGCACCGGCGGGCAGGTGGACCCGCGTCGCGACGGCCAGCCGCAGCCAGCCCATCGGCGCGACACCCGCCGCGCGCACCGGCTCGGCCAGCACCGGCTCCGCGATCTCGTACGCCATTTCGGTGTCGCCGCGGTCGAGCAGTGTGTTCACCAGCAACAGCACCAGCCGGATGCGGACGAGGCCGCCGTCGTCGGCCGGGTTGTCCAGCCTCTCCAGGAAACCCAGACCGGTACGGGCCGCGTCGGCCGCCGCCGTCAGGTCGCCGTGGCGGCGCCGGTGCGCGGCCGTGCCGATCCGCAGCAGCGCCCGGACCAGCAGCTGGGTGTCCGCACCCAGCGACTCGTCGCCGAGGACGAGCTTGTCCGCTTCGACGAGCACCCGGTCCAGCTCGGCCTTCCGCCCGATCAGCCCGAGGCAGCCGACGAGGTGCGTCAACGCGGCGGCGCGGTGCACCGGCGAGACGACCGGGTCGGTGAGCACCGGCCGCAACGCGGCGAGCCCGGTCAGCGGCACACCGAGGCTGCGGGCGCACACGGCGAGGTCGATGCGCAGCCGCGCGGCGATGTCGCCGTAGCCGGCGTGCTCGGCCGCGCGCAGGGCCGCGACCGCGCGCCCGACCGTGGCCGGGCGCATGCCCAGCCGCACCCGCGCGGACACGACCAGGCTCTCGGCCCGGATCCACTGCTCGTCGGCTCCGGCGGCCTCGGACAACGCCGCCGCGCGCTCACCCAGGACCAACGCGAGCTCGGGCGCGCGCAGGTGCAGCGCGTCCGCGCGTTCGATCAGCCTGCCGACTGCGGAGAGGGTTCCCCCGGCATGCGCGGAGCGCCCGCTCTCCGCCGGCGTACGCCCTCCCGCGGAGGCGGCGTTCGACGGAGCGGAGAGCGGGCCGGTCCGGTGCTGTTTGCTGGCTTCCACGGGGAAACCCGCCCCCTCAGTCGCGGGTCAGCTTGCGATGGGTGACACGGTGCGGCCGCGCCGCCTCGGCGCCGAGGCGCTCGACCTTGTTCTTCTCGTACCCCTCGAAGTTGCCCTCGAACCAGAACCACTTGGCGGGGTCTTCGTCCGTGCCTTCCCAGGCGAGGATGTGCGTGGCCACCCGGTCCAGGAACCACCGGTCGTGGGAGATCACGACGGCGCAGCCGGGGAACTGCTCCAGCGCGTTCTCCAGCGAGCCCAGCGTCTCGACGTCCAGGTCGTTGGTCGGCTCGTCGAGCAGGATCAGGTTCCCGCCCTGCTTGAGCGTCAGCGCCAGGTTGAGCCGGTTGCGCTCACCACCGGAGAGCACGCCCGCCGGCTTCTGCTGGTCCGGGCCCTTGAACCCGAACGCGCTGACGTACGCGCGCGACGGCATCTCGGTCTGCCCGACGTGGATGTAGTCGAGCTTGTCCGAGACCACCTCCCAGACCGTCTTGTCCGGGTCGATACCGGCCCGCGACTGGTCCACATAGGACAGTTTGACGGTCTCGCCGATCTTGACCTCGCCGGCGTCCGGCTCCTCCAGCCCGACGATGGTCTTGAACAGCGTGGTCTTGCCGACGCCGTTCGGGCCGATCACGCCGACGATGCCGTTGCGCGGCAGGTCGAACGACAAGCCGTCGATGAGCACCCGGCCGTCGAAGCCCTTCTGCAGCTTCTGGACCTCGACCACGACGTTGCCCAGCCGCGGGCCCGGCGGGATCTGGATCTCTTCGAAGTCGAGCTTGCGGTGCTTGTCCGCCTCCGCCGCCATCTCCTCGTAGCGGTCGAGGCGCGAACGCGACTTCGTCTGGCGCGCCTTGGCGTTGGACCGGACCCACTCGAGCTCGGACTTCAGCCGCTTGGCGAGCTTCGCGTCCTTCTTGCCCTGGACCTCGAGGCGCTCGCGCTTCTTCTCCAGGTACGTCGAGTAGTTGCCCTCATAGCCGACGACGCGGCCGCGGTCCAGCTCCATGATCCACTGGGCCACGTTGTCGAGGAAGTACCGGTCGTGGGTGACGGCGAGGACGGCGCCGGCGTAGCGGGCGAGGAACTGCTCCAGCCACAGGACACTCTCGGCGTCCAGGTGGTTGGTGGGCTCGTCGAGCAGCAGCAGGTCGGGCGCCGACAGCAGCAGCTTGCACAGCGCGACCCGGCGGCGCTCACCACCGGAGAGGTGGGTGACGCCCTCGTCCGGCGGCGGGCAGCGCAGCGCGTCCATGGCCTGCTCGACGGTCGAGTCGAGCTCCCAGGCGTCGGCGTGGTCCAGCTCCTCCTGGAGCTTGCCCATCTCCTCGAGCAGCTCTTCGCTGTAGTCGGTCTCCATCAGCTTGAGGACCTCGTTGTAGCGGTCCAGCTTGACCTTGACCTCGCCGAGGCCTTCCTCGACGTTCTGCCGGACCGTCTTCTCCTCGTTGAGCTCCGGCTCCTGCATGAGGATGCCGACCGAGGCGCCGGGCTGGAGGAACGCTTCGCCGTTGCTGGCCTGCTCGATCCCCGCCATGATCTTGAGAACGGTGGACTTACCGGCACCGTTCGGCCCGACCACGCCGATCTTGGCGCCGGGGTAGAACGCGGTGCTGACGTCGTCGAGGATGACCTTGTCCCCGACGGTCTTGCGCACCTTCTTCATGGTGTAGATGAACTCGGCCATACCCACGATCGTAGAGCGCGCTCGATCGCGCCTCGACGCCGGTCACCGTCGGACTACCGAAAGTCAGCCCGAGATCACGGCGAGAGTAGCAAAACGGCCGTTTTCCCGGCACCCGGACGGCGGCTCAACCTCAACTGGAACCCGAGGGTCGCTTGCCCTCGGCGAGGTTCTTGAGCATCGCGTTGTAGGCGTTCAGCTCCTCGTCGCCGGTGGCCGCCTCGCGCCGGTCACGCCGCTTCGCCTCGCGCTCGTCCTGCCGCGACCACTGCACCAGCAGGGCGATCAGCACCAGCAGCACCGGGACCTCGCCTGCCGCCCAGGCGATGCCGCCGCCGAGCCGCTGGTCGGCGAGCAGGTCGGTGACCCACGGCAGGTGCAGCTGGCTGTAGAAGGCCTGCCCGATGACGGTCTGCTTGCTCATCAGGATCACGCCGAAGAAGGCGTGGAACGGCATCGCGGCGAACATCATGCCGAGCCGGCCCAGGTACGGGATCCGCCGCGGCGACGGGTCGACGCCGATCACCGGCCAGTAGAAGACGTACCCGGCGAGCAGGAAGTGCCCGTTCATCGCCAGGTGCGCCCAGTGGTACTGCAGCGCGTTGTCGAACAGGCCGGAGAAGTACAGCGCGTAGAACGAGCCGACGAACAGCAGCAGCGCGACGACCGGGTGGGTGAGGAACCGTGACACCGGGGAGTGCACGAAGGCGACGAGCCACTCCCGCGGCCCCGGCGGGGCGTCCTTGCCCGCGGCAGGCAGGGCGCGCAGCGCGAGCGTCACCGGCCCGCCGAGCACGAACAGCACCGGCGCCACCATCGACAGCAGCATGTGGTTGCCCATGTGGACGCTGAACATCGCGGGCGCGTACCGGCCGATGCCCGACGACGTCGCGAAGAACAGCACCACGCAGCCGGCGACCCAGGCGACCGTCCGGCCGACCGGCCAGGTGTCGCCGCGGCGCAGCAGGCGGCGGACCCCGGCGAGGTACAGGCCGCCGATGACCAGCGCGAGGGTGCCGTAGACCAGGTCGAAGCGGGTGTCGAAGAGCAGCCGCCACACCGTCGGCGGGCCGTCGAGGTCGTAGCCGATCAGCAGCTCGGTGGTGGACGGCTGGGTGACCGCGTCCGCCGGCGGTGGCGTCCTGGCCAGCCCGGACGCGATCCCGATGGTGACGAACATGATCAGGATCTCGACCGACGCCAGGCGCAGCAGCTGGGCGCCGCCCGTGCCGTTCTTGAGGTTCGCGACGCCCTTTTCGCGCTGCTGGTGGCCGAACACCCCGAGCAGCAGCAGCGCCACCGTCTTGGCCACGACGAGCAGGCCGTAGTCGGTGGTGAACAGGTCGTCGAGGCCGATCCGGACCAGCGCGTTGACTGCGCCGGAGAGCGCCATCACGATCCAGCAGACCAGCGCCAGCCGGGAGAACCGCTGTGCGGCCAGGCTCAGGTGGCCGCCGCGCCGGTACCCCAGTGCCAGCAGGGCGACCAGGCCGCCGACCCACAGCGCCGCGGCGACCAGGTGGAACAGCAGGCTGTTGGTGGCGACGTCGTGCGAGCCGCCGCTGGCGGAGTGCCCGGTGACGGCGACCGGGACCAGCCCGCCGACGGCCAGGAAGAACAGCACCGCCGTCCAGCCCCAGGACAGCGCGAGCCGGCAGCCGAGCGCGACGAGGACCGCGATCAGCGCTGTCCACAGCCACGCCTTCGGCTGTTCGATGGCGCCGACGAGGTCCAGCAGCGTCTGCGGGTCCAGGACGTCGCCGAAGGGCTTCCCGGCGGTGTCGGCGGCGGTGAAGGCGACCGAAAGCAGGGCCGCGGCGAACCACACCCAGGCGGCGATCCCGGCCGCGCGCAGGGCGCCGTAGCCCTCCGGCCCGAGCGTCCCGGACTTCTGCGGCGGCACCAGGAAGGCGGCCAGCAGCAGCGACCCGACGCAGATCACCGACGCGCATTCGGACAGCACGCGCATGACGGTGATGCCGTACTTGGTGACCAGCCCCGGGTCGGGCAGGCCGGCGATGACGTAGCCGGCCCCGCCGGTGAGCGCGATCAGGCCGATCGCGACCACCGCGGCCAGCAGGAAGCCGACCAGGAGCAGGGGCAGCACACTGGCCCGGCGCTGCGTCGGGACGTCGGATTTCGTCGCGGACACGCCACTGAGGGTATGCCCCGCCCCGGTCAGGCCCGTGTGACGGGCAGGATGGCGTGGTGAAGATGATCCTGCTGCGGCACGCCGAGTCGCTCGGCAACGTCGACGAGCTCGCCTACACGCGGATCCCCGACCACGCGCTGCCGCTGACCGCCAAGGGCGAGCGGGAGGCCCGCGCGGTCGCGCCGGAGATCGCGCGGCTGCTCGACGGGACGCGGCCCGCGGTGTACGTCAGCCCGTACCTGCGCACCCGGGAAACGTTGCGGCTGCTGGACATCCAGGCGTCCTGCGAACGGCTCGTGCAGGAGCCGCGGCTGCGCGAACAGGACTGGGGCAACCTGCAGGACCCCGCCGACCAGGAGGTCCAGAAGGCACGGCGGCACGAGTTCGGGCACTTCTTCTACCGGCTGCCGTTCGGCGAGTCGGGCGCGGACGTCGACGACCGTGTCGCGGCGTTCCTCTCGGACCTGCGACGGCGCGAGGAAAGTCACCCGGAGACGGTGCTGATCGTCTCCCACGGGCTCACGCTGCGGCTGCTGTGCCGACGGCTCTTCGGCTGGAGCATCGACCTGTTCGAGTCCCTGTCCAACCCGGCGACCTGCGAATACCGCGTCCTTTCCGAGTCCGACGGCAAGTGGACGCTGGACCGCCCGTTCGCCCAGTGGCGAGACTCACCCGACGGGGAAACCCAGCTTTAGCGGCGCGGTCAGCACGACGCGGGTGCCGTGGCCGGGCGCCGAGTCGATGCGCGCGGCGCCCTCGATCTCGGCCATCCGCGCGTGGATCGAGTTCTCGATGCCGAACCCGGCGCGGCGCGCGGCGAGGTCGAAGCCGGTGCCGTGGTCGCGCACGGACACCGTGACGACGCCTTCGCGCTCTTCGAGGCACACGACGGCCTTCGCCGTCCTCGCGTGCTTCAACGTGTTTCGCAGTGCCTCGCGGGTTGCGTCGTGAAGGGCGTTGACGACGGCTTCGGGGACGTCGGTGGGCTTCGCGAGCACGACGAGGTCGACGCGGAGGCCGTCCGCCGTCATCTCGACGGCCAGCGCGCCGAGGCGGTGTTCGAGCCCGCCCGGCTCGGCGGGCGCGTCGCCGTCGAGGCTCAGCCGCAGGCGCAGGGCGTGCGCGCGGGCGGTGCGGCGGACCTGGTCGAGGCTGCCGCGCGGGTCGAGCGCGTCGCCGGGTGCGGGCAGCGCGAGGGACTCCATCACCTGCAGGACGGTGTCGTGGACGTCACGGCGGTGGCGTTCCCGCTCGGCGGCCCGGCCGCGCTGCTCGCCCAGCCCGAGGGCGAACCGCATCGACCCGGCGACGAGCAGCACGATGGCCAGCGCCGTCACCGCGGCCGCGACCAGGGCGAGCAGGATCCACGTCGCGGGCGCCGACGTGCCCGAGACCGCGGCCATGCCGTACCGCAGGAGCAGCGCGCCGGCGATCGCCACGGCGCCCGCGGGCGCGCCGCGCAGGAGGGTCCAGACCATGACCGTGCCCATGATGTTGGGCCAGGCCAAGGTCAGCAGCTCGGGTGAATGCGCCGCGAAGACAGCCGCGGCGAAGCTCGTCATGAGCGTGTACGCGGTATCGGCGGCCAGCACCGGCCGGATCCCGGTGGCCCGGCGGAAAACCCAGGCCACTTCCAGGAGGTTCGGCACCAGGTAGAGGCCGACCGCACCCCAGAGCACCGGCGCGCTCAGCGGTCCGCCGGACCAGACGGCCTGCAGGAACAGCGCCAGCCGGAACGCGACCGGCACCAGCACGAGCCGCGGCACGGCGTCCCGCACGAGCGTCAGGCCGCCCCACCGCCCGCTTACGCCGGCGAGCGCCCCCGCTCCGCCGAGCAGCACAACCCTCACGACGTCCTCCCCGGATCAAGGCGCCCCCGCCTTGATCAGCCGACCTGAAATTGAAACGTCGCCGTATTCATTTCAGTTTACCGACGGGGTTCAGCTTGCCTCTTGCACCAGGAGACTGTCAACGCCCGGGCCGTGGTGGAAACGCCGGTTGCGGCACGGATTTCGTGCCCGGAACGGCTACCGGCTGATCATCGCCTCCGCTTCCTCCCGCCGGCGCGACCGCCGGGCGGCGACCGCGGCGGGCAGGATCAGTGCGGCCACCACCGCGACGAAGACGAACGCCACGGCGTAATCCGTCGCCTGCGCGATGCCGCCGACGATCGGCGGGCCGCCCAGGAAACCGGTGTAGGCGACGGCGGTCACGAAGGCGATCTCGCGCTCGCCGCCGGTGCCGTCACCGCGCTTGCCGGCGTCGCCGGCGAGGCTGAGGCCCATCGGGAAGGACGCGGCGAGCCCCGCGCCGGCCAGCGCGAACCCGGCGAAACCGACGGCGGCGACCGGGATGACGGCCGCGGCGACCAGCCCCACGGCGGCGAGGGTGGCGCCCGCGGCGAGGCAGCGGGTCGGGCCGAACCGGCGTTGCGCCACCGGGCCCGCCAGCCGGGTCAGCGCCATGACCAGCTGGAACCCGGCGAAGGCGAGGGCCGCGGTGCCCTGGCCGACCCCGCGCTCGGCCGTCATCAGCAGCGCCGACCAGTCCGACGCCGCGCCCTCGGCGATGGCCGAGCACAGCGCGACCGCGGCGAGCAGCCACAGCACCGGCCGCCGGATCGGCGCCCGCGCCGGCGTGACCACGGGTTCTTCGGTGTGCTCGGGGTGGCTGCCCGGGACGGCCCGGATGACCAGGGCCAGCACCAGGACCGCGACGACGGCGGCGACGGTGAGGTGCCGGGCCGGCGACCAGCCGTGGCCGGCGGCGAGGCCCGCGGCCAGCGAACCGGCGAGCGCGCCGAAGCTGAACCCGGCGTGGAACACCGACATGATCGGCTTGCCGAGCCGCCGTTCGACAGCGACGCCGGCGACGTTCATCGCGACGTCGAGCATCCCGACACTCGCGCCGATCACCAGCAGCGCCCCGGCCAGCAGCGGCACGGTGGGCGCGAAGCCGACCAGCACCAGCGAGCCGGCGGCCATCGCCGTGCTCCCGGCGACGACCGCTCGGACACCGGCCCGTTCGATCAGCCGCCCGGCCACCGACGCGGCGGCGAGCATGCCGACGCTGGCGCCGAGCAGGGCCAGGCCGAAGACCCCTGGCGAAGCGTGCACCTGAGCGGTCAGCGCGGGCGTGCGCGACGCCCACGAGCCCAGCGCGAGCCCGTTGAGGGCGAACACCGTGAACACGGCGGTCCGGTCCCGCATGGGTCCCCCTTTCGTGGCTCCAGCGTGACTGAAGCGCTTCAGAAAGTCCACCGCGCGCTGGCTAGACTGCGCGGATGACCCGGCGCCGCCGTCCCACGCTCGACGACGTCGCCGTCGCCGTCGGCGTCTCACGCGCGACGGTGTCGAACGCCTACAACCGGCCCGACCAGCTGTCCGCGCGGCTGCGCGACGAGGTCCTGCGGGTGGCGGCCGAGCTGGGCTACCCCGGTCCCGACCCGACCGCGCGGAGCCTCGCGACCAGCCGGACCGGCGCGATCGCGGTCCTGCTGGACACGTCGTTGTCGATGGCGTTCGCCGACCCGGCGCTGTACCTGACGCTGGACGCGCTGGCAAAGGTGATCGACCCGCACGGGCACGCGCTGCTGCTCCTGCCGGGCGGGCCGCCCGCCGAGCGGGTCCTCACCGCGCAGGCCGGCATCGCGATCGCGTACTCGCTGCCCGACGGCGCGCCATCGCTGGCAGCGGCGCGCACGCGGGGGTTGCCGCTGGTGGTGATCGACCAGCCGCTGCTGCCGGACACGGCGCGGGTCGGCTGCGCGGACCGGCTCGGGGCGGCGCTGGCCGCGCGGCACCTGCTGGAGCTGGGGCACCGGCGGTTCGGGATCTTCGCCGCGTGCAGCCACCTCCGGCCTGGTGGCGGCCGGTTGACCGCGTCGGAAGCGGCGGCCGCGCCCTTCCACGACGTCCGCGAACGGCTGGGCGGCTACCTGGACGAGCTGGGGTCGTGCGACGTCGTCGTCGAGGAAGCCGCCGGGCTCAGCGCGGAGAGCGCGATGGCCGGGGCGTTCGCGCTGCTCGGGGCGTCGCCGCGGCCGACGGCGGTGCTGTGCATGTCCGACCAGCTGGCCCTGGCTGTCCTCGCGGCGGCGCGTGAGCTGGGGATCAGCGTGCCGGGCGAGCTGTCGGTGGCCGGCTTCGACGACAGCCCGCCGTCGTCGTGGTCGGCACCGCCGCTGACGACGGTCCGGCAGGACCTGGCCGCGAAGGGGCGGATCGCCGGGGAGCTGGCGCTGGGCCTGCTGGACGGCGGGGCGGTGCCGGCACCGGTCGAGGTGCCGGTTTCACTCGTCGTACGCGGCAGCACGGGCCCCGCGTAGCACCGTCCCCACCTTTCCGCAAGGCCGCTTTCGGATCTGTGGACAACCATTCCCGTTGCCGGGCAGTTGTCCACAGAATTGAAATTGCGGGCTGACAGATCCCCCGCCACCCGCCAATCTGGAATCACAGTCCACCGCGGCCCGGCCGCGATTCCGGAGGGAAATCCACCATGTCTTCACGTCGTCTTCGTTCCCGCCTGCCGCACATCGTGGTCCTGGCCGTCGTCGGCCTGCTGACCAGCGTCGGAGCGGCGCAGGCGAGCACCGATCCGGGCTGCCGCAAGGGTGAGTTCTGCGTGTGGCCGTCCGACGGCTACGGCGGGCAGATCCAGCGGTTCGACCTGCGCACGGCCAATACCGAAGAATGCCTGCCACTGCCCGAAGGATTCGACGGGTCGTCGTTCGCGAATCTGATGACCCGCGACGTCACGGTGTACCAGGACGAGGAATGTTCGACCGAGGGTGACTTCGTCACCTATCCGGGTGGCGGCACGTACGTCCCGAACGCCCCGTTCCTGGTCCGCGGCATCCAGATCTGGGAGTAGCCGGATGACCCGGGCCCGCGTCGCCGCCCGCTCCAGGAGTGAGCCGGCTCGCGGCGGCGGCCGGACCCGACCAGGGCCGCTCGCCCCGAAGCGGCCCCACCCGTGGGCGCGCCTCCCAGCGGCAGGGGCGCGCC
>NZ_JBEXMD010000043.1:0-87021 GCF_040610315.1 Amycolatopsis sp. NPDC004169 | reverse complement strand
CCCTTGTTGTCTTTCTCTTCGCCCCCCCCCCCCCCCTTCCGGCTTTTTGCCGCCGCGCCCTCCTGGTTGTTCCCCGGGTTCCTGGCGTGCCTTGACACAACGTGACGGCCGCTGATGCGGCTCTGTATCGGGTCGGCAGGAGGGTGTGGTCGGGGGCCTGCGTCCGTTGCTGTCTCTTGGTGCTCTGCCGCCTTCGGCGCTTGTCCCCTCCGGCTGCTCTCCCGATCTCGTCGCAGGACCCCTCCTTTTGGTCTGGACAACTCGTACATTGGTCCAGACAATTGAGGTCTCTCCCCGACTGGAGGACCCGATGAGGCGTTCCCGACTGTCCGCAACCCTCGCCGCCTTCCTGCTTGCCCTCTCCGGCCTTCTTGCCGTTCCCGCTCAGGCCGCCAACCTTCTCGCCAACCCCGGCTTCGAAGCCGGGTCGCTGTCCGGGTGGACCTGCGCCAATGCGGCCACCGTCAGTAGTCCCGTTCACTCCGGCAGCTATGCCCTTGCCGGTACTCCCGTTGGCTCTGACTACGCACAGTGCTCGCAGACTGTCTCCGTTCAGGCCAACACCACCTACACCGTCTCCGCCTGGGTTCGGGGCAATCCCGTCTACCTCGGCATCACCGGTGGGCCCTCGACCTGGTCCGGCAACTCCGCCTACAACCAGCTCCAGCTCACCTTCACCACCGGTAACCAGACCTCCGCCCAGCTCTACCTCCACGGCTGGTACGGCGCCGGCACCTACTACGCCGACGACGTCGTGCTCGATGGGCCGGGTGGGAACACCCCTGGCACGCCCGGTGTCCCCGGTTCACCCCAGACCACCGGCGTCACCAGCACCTCCATCGGGCTGAGCTGGGGTGCCAGTGCCGGGACCGTCACGGGGTACCGCGTCTACGAAGGTGCCGCCGTCGTTGCCACCACCACTTCGACCAGTGCCACCGTCTCCGGGCTCAAAGCCTGCGAAACCCACAGCTACTCCGTCGCCGCCTACAACAGTGCCGGTGAGTCGGCGAAGAGCTCTGCTGCCAGCGCCACCACCAGCGGCTGCGTTGACACCG
This sequence comes from Amycolatopsis sp. NPDC004169, assembly GCF_040610315.1. NCBI lineage: Bacteria > Bacillati > Actinomycetota > Actinomycetes > Pseudonocardiales > Pseudonocardiaceae > Amycolatopsis > Amycolatopsis sp. NPDC004169. The sequence goes on along the minus strand of NZ_JBEXMD010000043.1, from coordinate 85,966 downwards.
GCCTTCCCAAGCACGCCCTCGTCGGGTACCTGCACGCCAGCTTCGCCAACGGCTCCGGCTATGTGCGGATGGCCGATGTGCCCGCCGCCTGGGACATCATCGATCTTGCCTTCGGCGAGCCCACCTCCGTCACCTCCGGGGACATCCGGTTCACCCGGTGCCCCGTCAGCGAATGCCCGAACGTCGAGAGCGATGCCGACTTCACCGCGGCCATCAAGGCCAAGCAGGCTCAGGGCAAGAAGGTCCTGATCTCCATCGGCGGCCAGAACGGCCAGGTCCAGCTCACCACCACCGCCGCCCGGGACAAGTTCGTCAGCTCCGTCTCCGCCATCATCGACAAGTACGGCCTCAACGGGCTCGACGTCGACTTCGAAGGGCACTCGCTGTCGCTCAACGCCGGGGACACCGACTTCCGGAACCCGACCACGCCCGTCATCGTCAACCTGATCTCCGCGCTCAAGACGCTCAAGGCCAAGTACGGCTCGGGGTTCGTGCTCACGATGGCGCCGGAAACCTTCTTCGTGCAGGTCGGCTACCAGTTCTACGGCGGCTCGGGCGCCGGTGACGCGCGGACCGGGGCCTACCTGCCCGTCATCCACGCGCTGCGGGACTCGCTCACCGTGCTGCACGTCCAGGACTACAACTCCGGCCCGGTCATGGGCCTCGACAACACCTACCACAACATGGGCGGCGCCGAGTTCCACATCGCCATGACCGACATGCTCAAGGCCGGCTTCACCGTGGCGAACACCGGGCAGTTCTTCCCCGGCCTGCGCCCCGACCAGATCGCCATCGGGCTGCCCGCCGCCGTCAGCGCGGGCAACGGCTACACCTCGCCCGCCGATGTGCAGACCGCGGTGAACTGCCTGGTCAAGGGCAGTGGCTGTGGCTCCTACACCCTGCGCGGGGGCACGTCACCGGCTTTCCGCGGGTTGATGACCTGGTCGATCAACTGGGACAAGTACTACAACTGGGAGTTCCAGAACAGCCACGAGCCGTTCCTGAACGCCCTTCCCTGACGTCGGCGGTGTGCCCCGCCGCGCGGGTGGGGCACACTGCTGACGTGGTGAAACCGGCGCAGGGCGAGTCCGTGCTCCGCCGTGTCGTGCGCATCTTCGAGACCTTCGGGCCGGACACGCCCGCCCTGCGCGTCACCGACATCGCGCGGCGGGCGGACCTGCCCGTCGCCACCGCGTCGCGGCTCGTCGAGGAGCTCGTCGGGTACGGGTGGCTGCTGCGGGAGCCCGACCGGCGGGTCCGCGTCGGCGTGCGGCTGTGGGAACTCGCGTCGCGTGCTTCGCCGACGCTCGGCCTGCGCGAAGCCGCCATGCCGTTCATGGAGGACCTGCACGCCGTCGTCGGGCACCACACGCAGCTCGCGGTGCTGGAAGACCGGGAGGTGCTGTTCGTCGAGCGGCTCTCGGCGCCCGGTGCGGTCGTCAACGTGACGCGGGTGGCCGGGCGGCTGCCGCTGCACGCCTCCTCCTCGGGGCTCGTGCTGCTCGCCCATGCCCCCGCCGACCTGCAGGAACAGGTGCTGGCCGGCCCCCTCGAAGCCTACCGGCGGACGACGCTGACCGACGCCGCCCGGCTGCGGCGGTTCCTCGCCGACGTCCGGCGCACCGGCTACGCCCTCTGCGCCGGCTTCATCGACGAAGAGACCACGGGCATCGCCGTTCCGCTGCGGGGGCCCGGCGGAGACGTCGTCGCCGCGCTGTCGGTGATCGTGCCCAACGACCGGAACGCGCGGGCGCAGATCCCGGCCCTGCGGGCGGCGGCGCGGGGGATCTCGCGGGCGATGGGGAATTCCTCTCATTGAATGAGAATGTGGTGGTGGTGCCCCGGGTCGCCGATCCATGCTCGGGGCTCCGTCGTGGGAAAGGACGTCTCCAGTGCGCACCCAGGTAGCCATCGTCGGCGCCGGCCCGGCCGGGCTGCTGCTGTCCCACCTGCTCGGGCTCGAAGGCATCGACTCGGTGCTGCTCGAACGGCAGACCGCCGAGTACGTCCAGGCGCGCATCCGCGCCGGCATCCTCGAAGCGGGCACGGTCGAGCTGCTGCGGGAGGTCGGCCTCGGCGCCCGGCTCGACGTCGAGGGCATGGAGCACCGCGGCATTTACCTCCAGTGGCCGGAGAACCGCCACCACGTCGACTTCACCGACCTCATCGGCCGGTCCGTGACGGTCTACGGGCAGACTGAGGTGACCAAGGACCTGATGGCGGCCAGGGACAAGGCGGGCCACCCGGCGTACTACTCGGTCACCGACGTCGTCCTGGACGACGTCACCGGGCAGCCGTCGGTGTCCTTCGTGGACTCCGACGGGGTCGCACGGCGGATCGACGCGGACGCCGTCGTCGGCTGCGACGGGTTCCACGGGCCGAGCCGCGCCTCGGTCCCCGGGCCGCAAGTGTGGGAACGGGCCTACCCGTTCGCGTGGCTCGGCGTGCTCGCCGACGTCGCGCCGTCGACCGACGAGCTGATCTACGCCTGGCACCCGGACGGCTTCGCGATGCACAGCATGCGCTCGCCGCGGGTGAGCCGGTTCTACTTGCAGGTGACGCCGGACGAGGACATCGCGCAGTGGAGCGACGACCGGATCTGGACCGCGCTGTCCGAGCGGCTCGGCGTCGCGGGGTGGACGCTGGAGACCGGGCCGATCACGGAAAAGAGCGTGCTCCCGATGCGCAGCTTCGTGACCACCCCGATGCGGCACGGGAACCTCTACCTGGCCGGTGACGCGGCGCACATCGTGCCGCCGACCGGGGCCAAGGGCCTGAACCTGGCGGTGGCGGACGTCGCGCTGCTGGCGCGGGCGCTGACGGCGTCGTTCCGCGGCGACGACCGGCTCGTGGACGCGTACTCGGAGACGGCGCTGCGGCGGGTCTGGCGCTGCACGCACTTCTCCTGGTGGATGACGTCGATGCTGCACCGCCACGGCGATGACTTCGACGCCCAGCTGCAGCTCTCCCAGCTCCACCGCACGGTGACGTCGGCGGCCGCGAAGACCGAGCTGGCCGAGAACTACGCCGGCCTGCCCCTGTAGCCCACCGGCAACCGGACGGTGAACGTCGACCCGGTGTCCACTTCGGACTCGGCGGTCACCGTCCCGCCGTGTGCCTGCACGAGGTGGCGCACGATGGCCAGGCCGAGCCCGCTGCCGCCGGTCTGGCGGCTGCGGGACTTCTCGGCCCGCCAGAACCGGTCGAACACGTGCGGCAGGTCCTCGGCGGCGATGCCGGTCCCGGTGTCCGCCACGGCCAGCGTCACCTCGTCCACAGTGGACGAGACGCGGATCGTCACCCGGCCGCCGGGCGGGGTGTGCCGGACCGCGTTCGTCACCAGGTTGCCGACGACCTGCCGCAGCCGCACCGGGTCGGCCTCCAGCGCGCAGTCGCCCGCGGTCGCCACGGCGAGCGTGACCCCGGCCGCGGCGGCGCGGTCGGCGTGCGCCGCGGCGACGTGGCCGGCCAGCTCGGCCGCGTCGAGCGGCTCCGGGTGCAGGCGAAGCTGCCCGGCGTCGGCCGCGGCGAGGTCCTGCAGGTCGTCGACGATGTGCTGCAGCAGCACGGTCTCTTCGAGCAGCGACGCGCTGAGGGCCCGGTCGAACGGCAGGTGCCCGTCTTCGGCGGCCTCCAGCCGGCCGCGGATGACGTTGAGCGGGTTGCGCAGCTCGTGGGCGATGTCGCTGACCATCGCCTTCCGCTGCTCCTCGATGCGTTCGCGGCGCGCGGTCAGGTCGTTGAACGCGGCGGCGAGGTAGCCGACCTCGTCGCGGGACTTGACCGGCGCCGGCCGGTCCTGCTGCGCCGCCTCGGTCAGCGCCCGCAGCGGGCGGGACAGCCGCCGCGCGACGAGCGCGGTGAGCGCGACGGCGAGCAGCAGCACGCCGCCGGTCACCGCGAGGATCCGGGCGAGGTTCTCCCGGGACAGGGTGAACGTCGGCAGCGGCGAGCCGCCGGGGCCGAGCGTGAACAGCAGCGCGGGCGGCGCGACGTACGGCGTGAGCTGCTCGCGGCGCGCCGAATCGAGGCAGCCCTGCAGCGGCCGCTGGTCGCCGGCGTCGCGGGCCTGCAGGTCCAGGTCCAGCTTCACCTCTCCGCCGCCCTGGCTCTGCAGGCAGCGGTTGACGGCCTCGTTCAGGGCGGCGAGCGCGGTCCGCTCGGTCGGCGTCGGCTCGGCCAGGTCGAAGAGCAGGCACTTGCCGGCGAAGTAGCGGGCGGAGAGCGGATCGAGCCCGGCCAGCTGCGGCCGCCCGCTCGGCGAGTCGCGCACCTGGCCGGGCAGGCCGACCATGGCCAGGCAGGCGGCGGCCTTCGTGGCCAGCGTGGTGAGCTCTTCGCGTTCGGACGGCGGCAGCTTGAACGGGCCGACCGCGCGCGGGTCGATGCCGCTCGTCCCGGCCTGGGGCAGCAGCACCGGGTCGACGTGCAGCGGGTCGACCGACGCGGTCGCCTTGACCGGCAGGGTGACCGGCGTGCCACCGGAGTCGCCGAGGACGTGCCGGTCGAGCGTGGTCAGCACGACCCGGCGGCCGGTCTGCTCCGACAGTGCCTTGAGCCGCGGGCCGACCTGGTCCCACGTGTGGTTCGCCGCGGCGAAGCCGAGCAGCTCGGTGTAGATCGTCGCGTCGCCGGAGAGGGCCTGGCCCTGCTCCTGCTGGATCGCGCGGGTGGTGGTCTGCACCGCGAGCCACGCGGTCGCCGCGATGGAGGCGAGGGCGATGAGCAGCGAAACGGCCGTGAGCCGGACGACGAGACTGCGCCGCCTCGGGAAGCTACGCGTCATCTTCCGCCGTCAGCTTGTACCCGACGCCGAAGACGGTCCGCAGGTAGACGGGCTTCTGCGGGTCCGGTTCGAGCTTCTTGCGCAGGTTGAGCACGTGGACGTCGATGATCCGGGTGCTGACGAACCGGTCGTCACCGCGGGTCAGTTCGAGCAGCTGGCGGCGGGTGAACACCCGGCCCGGCTGCCGGATCATCGTCTCCAGGAGCTGGAACTCGCCCGGGGTGGTCTCGACGGGACGGCCGCCGACGGACACCTCGTGCCGGACGGGATCCAGCCGCAGCCCGCCCGCGCGCAACGCGGTGTCGGGCGGTTCGCGGCGGCCGGCGGTGCGCCGCAGCAGCGTCCGGACCCGGGCCATCAGCTCGCGCGGGCTGTACGGCTTGGTCAGGTAGTCGTCGGCGCCGAGGTCCAGGCCGAGCAGCAGATCGTCCTCGGTGGCGCGGGCGGTGAGCATGAGCACGGCGACGTCGGACTCCTGCCGCAGCACCCGGCAGACGTCGAGGCCGTCGACCTTCGGCATCATCACGTCGAGGACCAGCAGGTCGGGCCGGTCGCGACGGGCCTCGTCGAGCGCCGCCCGGCCGTCCGGGGCCAGCACCACGGTGTGACCTTCGCTTTCGAGGTAGAGCCGGAGGACCTCGGCCTGCTTCTCGTCGTCCTCCGCGACCAGTACACGTGCGCACACGGCGTCGAGGGTAGGCGCCCTGACACCGTTGCCACCGCATCCTGACCGGATCTTCACACCTTGGCGCGCCCGGCCCGGGCCAGGACGACGTCCCCCCCCAGCACGACGCCGTCCTGGCCACCACCTCGCCGAGTCGCCGGCCCTGGCGCTGGCCGGGTGCCGCGGCTCCGGCGGATCGCGCTGGTCATCGCGTTCGACGAAGGCCGTGCGGCTTGGGCCCGTTCTCCAGCGACCAGGTGCGGCTCGGCATGGTGGCGAGGACTCGATCCGCGCTGCCCGGCCGATGGTCGACACCAGCCCGCACGCCCGGCGCTGGAGGCGGCAGCGGCGGATTCCTGCGAGAGCAGGCTTTCGTCCTCGCGCAACCGGCGGCGCACCTCGGCCCGGTCGGTCAGGCAGAGCCTAAGTCGCTTCGAGCGGGGACCAGACGCCCAGGAGGTGGAGGAGTTCTTCGGCGAGAGTGCTCGCTTCGGAGGCCATCCCGTCATGGTGCCGGAAACGAACCGGGCCGGGAGCGGACGGCGGCGGGTGGCCGCTGCCGGTGACGAGGCGCCGTGCCACCGGCGAACCGTCCGGGTTCCGTGCTCCGACTTCACCGTCTCGACATCGGGAACCGTGCGCGAAGTTGGTCGCGCGTATTCGCACGGTATTCGAGGGTCTCAGCGGGCGCAATTTCGGTATATACCAGTATGGACGCCTGTTGCGCCGCGGGGGTGGTTTGAACTGGGATAACAACCGCATCGCTGGCGTTTTTCGTGGACAGTTCTTTGGACACTTCGCGCTCTTTGGACGCAAACTTCGGGTGATGCGTGCAACGAGTCGGATCGGAGTGCGAATATCGAGACGTTCCCGCCGATGCGGTGCCACGCAGGCGGGGAACGCCCGGTGTCGAGTGCCACCTCGCGCCTGGGCGGGGGATCCGATGTCTCCGACTTCACCGACTCGACCGTTGCCAACGGCACCTGATGGCAACTCCGGGAGGCCGATCATGCGTACGAGGGAGAGCGGGCCGTGTGCGCTCGTCGCGGGCGACGAACCGGGCCCGGTGGCGCGCCGTGTTGCCCCGTTCGTGATTACGATCTTGCTCTGGCTGGAAACCAACTTGATCGACGGGTTCCAGTTGCCGACCTTGCTCGCGGTTCTTGCCGGAGCGGGTTTCTCGCTCGGCTCCGCTGTGCGCGGGCCGGGGGCGCTCCGAGTGCACCTCCGGCTCTCGGTGGCAGTCGGTGACGGTGCCGGACGTCTCGGATGAGTATCCGGGTGGATCACCAGGGGTGGTGGAGCCGCCCTCCGGCGCGGCGAAAGACTCATGGCTCGCGTCGCGGTACGTCGCTCCCCGAAGAACGCGGCCCCGATACGTTCCGCGTCTCGGCCAGGGTGGTGTTGACCTCGGAGGAAATGACACTCTCGACAGTCGACGGGTTCTTGGCCGTGCTGCGTCTGGTGCTGGAGCGATCAGGCCTGACAGCCGGACAGGTGGCAGCGAAGACGTCGATTGCCCGGAGTTCCGCCTACAACCTGGTATCGGCGTCGAGGACCGGGCTGCCGATCGATCCGGATCAGGTTCTGCTCTTCCTGACCGGCTGCGGCCTGAAGATGGAACAGGTCGACGAGGTCATGCACGCCTGGCGGAGGTTCGCTCTCGAACGTCGCCAGCGCAGACCTGCCGGCGACACTAAGCCAGAGCCGGCACCGTCTCGTCGAGGCGTGGAGGTGGACTTCGACAGGTGCCTCGACCAGCTGCAGCTCGTGCGGGCAACCGGCGACCTCGACAAGGCGGTTGTCTGGGCACGGAGGTTGACCTCGACACTGCTCGCGGAGAAAGCCGCCCAGCACGTCGCCGCGCGCTCGGCGGTGAGCGGGTGAAACGAACCGGGCCGGGAGCGGAGTGCTCCCGGCCCGGTCGCCGTCAGGTCAAGCTCGAACAAGGTCTCGCATCAGGATCCTTCGCCCCCTGCGGCACCCAGCGCACGTTCGCGAACGACGCCTGGAACGTGCCGTCCGTGTACACCAGGAACGGCGTGTTGATGTGCTCGAAGTCCAGCCCGTTGTCGAAGCAGGACACCGGGATCTTCACCGTCGTCTTCGGGCCGCCCGCCAGGTCGGTGAACAGCTTCGTCGCGTTCACCTCGCTGAAGCACGGGTACACGCAGTGCATGCTGATCACCGTGCGGTTGGCCGGTGCCTGCTGGACGATCGTGTCGAACTCCAGGGCCGCGTTGGCGTTCAGGTAGCTGCGCAGGTCGTTCGTGCCCGCCGTGTTCTGCATGTACAGCTGGGCCGCTCCGGCGCCCGTCCAGGTCGCCTTCAGGCCGTCGCCCTGGACGTTGACGTCCGTCGGGACGACGTTGATCTCGGTGTGGGAAGCCGTGCCGTCCGGGCCGATCACCGTGCCGCCCCAGTTCTCCGCCGAGCCGATCTGGCTGGTGTACGGCGGGACGTCGGTGCGGTCGAAGATCGACAGGTCCTCGGTCGCGGTCCCGCCGCCGCCGGTCGCCCCGCAGGACGCCGGGCCGGACGTCTCGTCCAGCTGGCCGACCGTGACGCGCTGGCCGCTCTTCAGGCCGTAGCCCAGCTTGAACAGCGGGTCGTAGTCCGGCGACCACGGGTTGAGCGGCGACTGGCACGCGCTCTTCGGCCACGAGTACGACAGCGTGCCCTGGTAGCCCGTGCCGTCCTTGCCCTTGACCAGCATGTCCGCCACGCCGCCGCCCTCGGTGCCCGGCAGCCACGCGGCCACGAACGCGTCGGAGCGGTTGATCTCCTTGTTCATGTACAGCGGTCGGCCGCCGACGTACACCGTGACGACCGGGGTGCCCTTGCCGCCGACCTTGTCCAGCACGGCCAAGTCCTCGGGGTAGAGCCGCGCCGCTTCGAGCGACTTGCGGGTCAGGTCGCCGACGCCCTCGGCGTACGGCGTCTCGCCGATGACCGCGATGACCGCGTCGAAGCCCTTCGGGTCGACGTTGCCGGTGGCGTCGAAGGTGACGTTGGCGTCGCCGAGGTTCTGCTTGATGCCGGTCAGGATCGACGTGGCGTTCGGGAAGTCGGCGTTGGTGTTGCCGGTGCCCTGCCAGCTCAGCGTCCAGCCGCCGGTCTGGTTCTGGATGTTGTCGGCGCTCTTGCCGACGACCAGGACCTTCGACGACGGCTTCAGCGGCAGCACGTTGCCGTTGTTCTTCAGCAGCGTCTGCGACTCGCGGACGGCGTCACGGGCCAGCCAGTTGTCCTTCAGCGCCTCGTCGGAGTTGGCGTAGGAGCGGTCGGACGGCTTCTGCGACTCGAACAAGCCGTCACGCAGCTTGACGCGCAGGATCCGGGTGACGGCGTCGTCGATCCGCGACATCGGGATCTGGCCGCTCTGCACCTGGGCGACGGTGTTGGTGATGAACGCCTTCCAGTCGTTCGGCACCATCACGATGTCGATGCCGGCGTTGATCGCCTGCGGGCACGAGGAGTTCGTGCAGCCGGTGACCTGGCCGATGCCGTTCCAGTCGGACACGACCAGGCCGTCGAAGCCGATCTTGCCCTTGAGGATCTGGTTCAGCGCCTTGTCGCTGCCGTGCAGCTTGCCCTCGTTGATGCCGAGGTCGGCGTTGGTCCAGCTGTTGAACGACACCATCACGGTCTGCGAGCCGGCGGCGAGCGCGCCGTAGTAGCCCTGGCCGTGGATGTTGATCATGTCCGCCTCTGACGAGGGGTTGACGCCCTGGTCCTGGCCCTTGAGCGTGCCGCCGTCACCGATGAAGTGCTTGGCGGTGGCGATCACGCCGTTGTAGCCGATGCGCTTGGTGGCGCCGTCCTGGAGGCCGTTGATGGCTTCGAAGCCGTACGCGCGGGTGATGCGCGGGTCCTCGGAGAAGCCCTCGTAGGTGCGGCCCCAGCGGTCGTCCTGGACGACGGCGAGGGTGGGCGAGAACGCCCAGTCCTGGCCGGTGGCGCGGATCTGCCGGGCGGTGGCGCCGGCGACGTCGCGGACCAGGCACGGGTCGTGCGCGGCGCCGAGGCCGATGTTGTGCGGGAAGACGGTGGCGCCGTAGACGTTGTTGTTGCCGTGCACGGCGTCGATGCCCCAGATGACGGGGATCTTCGTCCGGCTGGTCTTCGACGCGTTCCAGTAGGAGTCGGCGAGGTTCAGCCAGTCCTGCTGGGTGGCGTGCTTGTTGCCGGCTGGCCACGAGCCGCCGCCGTTGAGGACCGAGCCGATGGCGTACTGGCGGACCTCGTCGGGCGTGATCGCGGCGATCTCGGGCTGCGTCATCTGCCCGACTTTTTCCTCCAGGGTCATGCCCTTGAGGATCTCGGCGATCCGCTGCTCGTCGCCGGCCTTCCCCTTGAGCCTGCTGTCGACCTTCGGCCAGTCCGCGAGGGTCGGCAGGCTCTTCTCGATCTTGGCGCAGCCGTCCTTGTCCTTGGCGGGCTGGCCGATGACGGGTTGGGGGGTTTCCGCCTGGGCGGGGGTGGCCTGTGCTGCGGCACCCAGGAGGCTGAGACTCAGCAGCGTGACGAGCGAACTTCGGCGCGCACGAGCCCACGCGCGGGATCTTCTGGCCATGGTCTGGTCCATTCTGCGATGAACGGCGAACCGGCCGATCCTCACCGGGCGACGGGGACGGCGTCAATAGGTTTCGAGCTAGTTATTTCTCGACATAAAATAAGAGTCGTCCAGCGAGCGGGTGACGTGCTGTTCTGTCTAGCTCTTGCGCTGACCTGCGGCAAGGGTGCTTGCGGGCAAGGGTGTTGCCCGTTCGTCAGGGGTGCTGCAGCAGCTCGGCGATCGCCTGCACGCGGATGAGCGTGATCCCGTCCCGCTGCTCGACGGCGAGCGGGTGCCCGGTCGGCTCGACCTCGATCACCGGCCGCTCACCGGGTGGTTCATCAACGTCCAGTTCGGCGGGGACACCGACTTCAAGGAGGTGACGTTCAGTGAGGACGTCCGGTTCGTGGGCTGCACCCTGGATGGCCTCCCGTATGCCCCGCCGGAATGGGAGCCGCGGTCGGAGTACGAGGACTTCGACTGATTCCTCAGCTCAGCACCGACCCCGGCAGTTCCTCGAAGATCAGCCAGGTCCGCGTCGACCGCACCCCCTCCAGCGCCTGCAGGCGCTCCAGGACCACGTCGCGCAGCGTCGAGTTGTCCGGGGTCCGGACCAGCAGCAGGATGTCGAAATCCCCGCCCACCAGTGCCACGTGGTCCACGTACGGGATCTCGTGCAGGTCCGTCGCCATCGTGCGCCACGACGTCTGCTCCACCGTCACCATGATGTACGCCGATGTGCCCAAACCCGCCCGGCGTGGGTCGATCCGGGCTCCGAAGCCCGTGATCACCCCCTCCGCCAGCAACCGCTCCAAGCGCGCGTACGCGTTCGTCCGGGAGATGTGCAGCCGCTCCGCCAGGGCGCGGACCGCCAGCCTGCCGTCCGCCGACAGCTCCGCCAGCATCGCCCGGTCGACGTCGTCCAGAGCCGGGACCGTTCGTCCCGGCCACCCGCCGTGTGCCGGGCCACTGGTGGACGTTTGGTCAGGAAGAGCCACTCCTGAAGACCGTTTGTCGCTCATTTCCGCCAACCCTTGAACACAACACCGTCGAGAACCACCATTTCAGCATCATATGTCTGGGAGAGGTGGTGCGCGTCATGGCTGCGGAGACCCTGTTGCCTTCGGCTGCCCCCGTGCGGTTCGTCGCCGAGGACGGGAGCCGCGCCGATCGCGGCGGCGAGTACGGCGAACCCGCCGAAGCTCGGCTCAAGGAGGCCTACCGGCTGATGGTCCTGGGCCGCCGGTTCGACGTCCAGGCGACCGCGCTCACCAAGCAGGGCCGCCTCGCCGTCTACCCCTCCAGCGCCGGCCAGGAAGCCTGCCAGGTCGCCGCCGCGCTGGCGCTCGAAGCGAACGACTGGCTCTTCCCGACCTACCGCGACTCCGTCGCCCTCGTCGCCCGCGGGCTGAAGCCCGGCGAAGTGCTGACGCTCCTTCGCGGCGACGCGCACTGCGGCTACAACCCCGTCGAGACCCGCGTAGCGCCCCAGTGCACTCCGCTTGCGACGCAGACGTTGCACGCCGCCGGGCTGGCGCACGCGATGCAGCGACGCGGCGAAGACGCCGTCGCGCTCGCGCTCATCGGGGACGGCGCCACCAGCGAAGGCGACTTCCACGAGGCGCTCAACTTCGCGGCCGTCTTCAAGGCGCCCGTCGTGTTCTTCGTGCAGAACAACCGCTTCGCCATCTCGGTGCCCTTCGAGAAGCAGAGCGCCGCGGAAGCGCTGGCGTACAAGGGCATCGGCTACGGCATGCGCTCGGAGCAGGTCGACGGCAACGACGCCGTCGCCGTCCTGGCCGTCCTCGACGACGCCGTCAAGCACGCCCGCGAAGGCAAGGGACCGGTGCTGGTCGAGGCCCACACCTACCGCATCGACGCCCACACCAACGCCGACGACGCCACCCGCTACCGCGACGCCGGCGAAGTCGCGAAGTGGCGCGAGGCCGACCCGCTCAAGCGGCTCGAGACCTACCTCAAGAGCCGCGAAAGCCTGACGGACAGCGAAATCGAGCAGTTCGCGGCCGACGCCGAGGTGTACGCCCAGTCCGTCCGCGACACCCTCAACGCCGAACCCGAACTCGACCCGCTCTCGCTGTTCGACCACGTCTACGCCGAACCCACCCGCCAGCTCGCCGCCCAGCGGGCCGCCCTCGAAGCCGAACTGGAGGCCTGATGACGACCACCATGGCCCAGGCCCTCAACGCGGCCCTGCGCGACGCCCTCAAGGACGACGACCGCGTCCTCGTCTTCGGCGAAGACGTCGGCACCCTCGGCGGCGTCTTCCGCGTCACCGACGGCATCACCGCGGACTTCGGCGAGGACCGCTGCTTCGACACCCCGCTCGCCGAGTCCGGGATCGTCGGGTTCGCCGTCGGGATGGCGATGGGCGGCTTCCGGCCGGTCGTCGAGATGCAGTTCGACGCCTTCGCCTACCCCGCTTTCGAGCAGATCACCTCGCACGTGGCGAAGCTGCGCAACCGCACCCGGGGGGCGCTGGAGGTGCCGATGGTCATCCGCGTGCCCTACGCGGGCGGCATCGGCGGCGTCGAGCACCACTGCGACTCCAGCGAGGCCTACTACACGCACACGCCGGGCCTGCGCGTCGTCACGCCGGGCACCGCGCAGGACGCCTACGACCTGCTCCGCGACGCCATCGAGTCACCGGACCCGGTGATCTTCCTCGAACCGAAGTGCCGCTACTGGTCGAGCGAAGAGGTCACCTTCACCCGCACCGGCGCCCCCATGGACCGGGCCGTGGTCCGACGGCCCGGCAAGGACGTCACGCTCATCGCCTACGGCCCGATGGTCGCCACCGCGCTGGAAACCGCCGAGGCGGCGAAGGACGAAGGCTGGGACGTCGAGGTCGTCGACCTGCGGTCGCTGTCGCCGTTCGACGACGAGACGGTCACGGCGTCGGTCCGCCGCACCGGCCGCGCGGTCGTCGTGCACGAGGCGGCCGGCTTCGGCGGCTACGGCGCCGAGGTCGTCGCGCGCGTCACCGAGCAGTGCTTCCACCAGCTCCACGCGCCCGTCCTGCGGGTCACCGGGCTCGACATCCCGTACCCGGCGCCGAAGCTCGAACGCCACATGCTGCCCGACGTCGACCGGATCCTCGACACGATCGCGCGCCTGCAGTGGGACGACACCCCGGTGGTGGCCGGTGCCTGACTTCCTGCTGCCGGACCTCGGCGAAGGCCTGACCGAGGCGGCGATCGTGGACTGGCGGGTCGAGGTCGGCGACACCGTCGACGTCGACCAGGTCGTCGTCGAGGTCGAGACGGCGAAGGCGGCGGTCGAGGTGCCGGTGCCGTTCGCCGGCGTGGTGTCCGCGCTGCACGGCGAGCCGGGCCAGCTGCTGCCGGTCGGTGCGCCGCTGCTCACCGTCGGCGGGTTCGCGGAACCGGGCGTGACGACGTCTTCCGGGAGCGGGAACGTCCTCATCGGCTACGGCACCGCGCCGACGACCCGGCGCAAGCGGGCTCGGCGACCGGTGAACGTCACCGCGCCCACGCGGCCGAAGCAGCCCGGCGTGATCTCGCCGTTCGTCCGGAAACTGGCCGCGGACAACGGGATCGACCTCGCGAAGCTCACCCCGAGCGGACCGGACGGCATCATCCGCCGCGCGGACGTCGAAGCGGCGCTGAAGAGGCCCGCCGCGAAGGGCAAGCGGATCCCGCTCACCGGCGTGCGCAAGGCCGTCGCCGACAAGCTGACGACGTCCCGGCGCGAGATCCCCGAGGCCACCGTCTGGGTCGACGTCGACGCGACCGGGCTGGTCGCCGCGCGGGCCGCGCTGAACGCCAAGTCCGACCGGCCGGTCAGCCTGCTCGGCCTGATCGCGCGGTTCGCCGTCGCGGGGCTGAAGAAGTACCCGGAGCTGAACTCGCGCGTCGAGGGCGACGAGATCGTCCTGCTCGACGAGGTCCACCTCGGGTTCGCCGCGCAGACCGACCGCGGGCTGGTCGTGCCGGTCGTGCGCGACGCCGGGGCGCTGTCCACCCGTGACCTGTCGGCGGCGATCGGCGAGCGCGCCCGCTCCGCGCGGGAGGGCAAGCTCGCGCCCGCGGACCTGACCGGCGGCACCTTCACGGTCAACAACTACGGGGTTTTCGGCGTCGACGGCTCGGCCGCGATCATCAACCACCCCGAGGCGGCCATCCTCGGCATCGGCCGGATCATCGACCGGCCGTGGGTCGTCGACGGCGCGCTGGTGGCCCGGAAGATCTGCGAGCTGACGCTGGCCTTCGACCACCGCGTCTGCGACGGCGGCACGGCGGGCGGGTTCCTGCGGTTCGTCGCCGACTGCGTGGAGTCGCCGGTCACCGCCCTCGGCGACCTCTGACGACTCACCGGCGGAGTTGGCCGGTGGTGACGGTGGTGGCACTTAAAGTGGTCGCGTGACGACACCGGCCCAGCACGACCGCGACCTGGCGGAGGGGCGCGTCGCCCGGCTCAAGCAGGACCTCCGGGACGGGCTCGCGACCCCGCCGGGGGACGTCGAGGCGATGGACGAGCTCGTGGCGAACGCCCACCGGCTGCTCGAGGCCGAGCTGGCGTTCGACGAGGCCCGGCGGCGGCTCGCCGACGCCCAGCTCGAGTCCCGGCACGCGGCGACGCAGCGCGCGGTCGTCTGGTTCGCGGCCGCGCCCGTGCTGGTGCCGCTGGTGGCCGCGGCGCTGGTGCTGTTCGAGGTCCTGTCGCCGGCGTGGCTGCCGGCCTTGGTGCCGCTGTTCGGCGCGGGGCTGTGGGTCGGCTTCGCCCCGGTCCGCCGGACCGCGGCGGTGATCCGCGAGCGGACGCGCGCGGCCTGGGCCGGCAGCGTCACGGCGCTGGTGCTGGTGCTCGCGCTGATCCCGTGGCCAGGGGCGGTGATCTGCACGGTCGTGACGGCGCTGGGCGTCGCGGGCACGATCGCGCTGCTGTGGCGGGAAAGCCGGACCGCATGAGCCACGGCTACGCGACCTACGGCGACGACCCCGAGTTCACGCAGGAGTACGAGGTCCCGCCGGACGCGGCCGACCCGGCGCGCCGCGACCTCGACGAGCTGTTCGCGGCGGTCGACGGGCTGCGCGAGGCCGACGAACGCCTGAGCCAGGAGGTCGAGGACCTGGCCGAGCGGCTCGAAACCGGCGGAGCGCCGGGCCAGGAGGACCGGCTCGACCTGCTCGGCAGGCGCCTGGACCGGCTGCAGCAGCAGGTCCAGGCCCTGGAGCGCGCGGTCCGCGTGTCCGACGGCGTCCCCCAGGTGAACCTCGACGACGTCGGCGCGGAGACGCGGGCCCTCGCGGCGGAGGCGGCGCGGTGGGACGACCTGCACAAGGAGCTGGTCACGAAGGAGCAGCGCGCGCGGTACGCGGAGGAGATCGCGCACCTGGACGCGGTGCGATCGGCGCTGTCCCGCTGCGACGCCGACCTGCTCGAGGTGGTGCGGGTGCTGGCGTCGACGGACCGAGGGGCCCGCGCCCGCGGGGACGCGGAGTCGTCGTTGCGCGCGTTGTCGACCCGGCGCCGGACGTTGCTGGACGAGGAGATCCCGGCGGCGGTCGCGTCGGCGGAGCAGGCCCGGTTGGCCCTGCGCGAGGCGGACGCGGTCGAGGCCAGGGTGGTGCCGCAGCTGGAGCGGGCCGAGCGCGCGTGGCACGACCTGCAGGTCCGGCTGCGGACCCGGATCACGGACGCACTGGGCTCGAACGCCCTGCTGCCGGCGTGGTTCGGCCACGCGCTGGGGGTGGCCCCACCGCCGGGCACATCGGGCGACGCGTGGATCCGGACGGCCGCGTCGGTGCTGGCGTACCGGGTGACGTTCGGGATCACGGACCCGGCGTTGCCGCTGGGCCCGCCGGCGCCGGAAGCCGCGGACACGACCGAGCGGCGGTGGACCTGGCGGGCGAGGCTCGAATCGGATCTGGACGACCTCGCGCTCTAGCGGCCCTCTCCGGGGCCCGGAAACTTCCCCGCCCTCCCAGGGGGGCGTGCCCAAGTCCAGTCTATCGGCGGTGGCCGACAAAGCTCGGGAGAAGCCTCGCCCGAGGCCCGGCTGTCCACACCACAGCCGGAATGTGGACAACCGGGTCCGAGGTGGTCAGCCCCGGAGGGCGGACTCCAGCAGGCGGTGCAGCTCGCCCAAGCGGGTCTTGCCGGGCTTGCCGGGTGGGAACTTCCTCAAGGTTGCGCGCACCTCCGCCGGAGCCTGTGCGAGCGCCCACTCGATCTCGGCCTCCGCGGAACCGCCCGCCAGCTCGCGGGCCAACGCCGCCTGCTGGGCCGGGCCGACGATGTGCTTCACCTGGTGCGGGGAAGCCACGGGATGCAGGTAGGCCGCCCCCGCCGCGCCGACGGCCGCGCGGGCGGCGGCCGAGGCTGCGGCGTCGGACGTCTCGCCCGCTGCCGCCAACGCGGCCCAGGCCGCCGTGCGGAGGGCTCGGGTGCGGGGGCCTCCCGCCGCGAACTCGCGGGCCGCCGCGATGGCCGCCGCCGGGCGGGGGTCGTCCGGGATCAGGGGCAACACCCGGGAAGCGCAGGATGCGGCCCAGTTCGCCAGCACGCGCAGCTCGTCGAGATCCAGCTCCATGCCCCTGAAGCTTATCCTTGAACCGCCGGTTGAAACTCCGGGCGGCCCAGGGCCTGCCGCCGCAGGCGGTTGAAGAGCTTGGCGTTGTTCAGGGCGAAGACGCCGGTCGTCGAGCCGTCCCGGGTGAACGTCGCCACGAACGAGGATGACGAAGGCTCGCCGTCCACGAACGAAAGCGTGTCGTCCGGGCGGGGGTGTCCCGCCAGCTGCAACCGGCCCGAATACTGGTCCGACCAGACGTATCCGCTCGGCGTGTACGTCCGCGCGGTGTGCCCGGCCAGCAGGTTGGCCACCGCGACCGGCGCCTGCTCCGACGCGTTCGTCCAGTGCTCGTGCCGCCGTCCCGCGAACCGGGCCACGTCGCCGACCGCGACCACCTGCGGCAGCGAGGTCACCAGCCCCGCGTCCGTGTGGACGCCGTTGCCGACCTTCAAACCGGAGCCGGCCAGCCACTCCGTCGCCGGGGTCATCCCGACGCCCGTCACGACCACGTCGGCCGGGACCACCGAACCCGACGCCAGCGAGACGCCCGCCGGGGCGAGGCCCGTGACCTGGACGCCGCAGCGCAGGTCCGTGCCGTGGTCGACGTGCAGCCGGGCGCACACCTCGGCCAGCGCCGGGCCCAGCACCGGCGCCAGCGGCGCGGCCAGGGCCTCCAGGACGACGACGTCGAGACCGAGGGAACGGCACGTCGAGGCCACCTCGGCCCCGATGAAC
This sequence comes from Amycolatopsis sp. NPDC004169, assembly GCF_040610315.1. NCBI lineage: Bacteria > Bacillati > Actinomycetota > Actinomycetes > Pseudonocardiales > Pseudonocardiaceae > Amycolatopsis > Amycolatopsis sp. NPDC004169. The sequence continues at coordinate 68,667 of NZ_JBEXMD010000043.1, read as the reverse complement.
CCGGCCCCGACGATGGCCACCCGGACCCCCGGGACCAGCGCGGCGCGCAGGGCGAGAGCGTCGTCGACCGTCCGCAACACGAAGGCGCCCTCGAAGCCCGGCAGCGTCCGCGCGCGGCCGCCGGTGGCGATCACGACGCCGTCCGCGTGCACCGACGTGCCGTCCGACAGCCGCACGCGTCGCTCGGCCGGGTCCAGCGCCGTGGCTTCGACGCCGAGCCGGAAGTCCAGGGCCAGCGACGCCAGGTCACCGGCGTCGAGCAGGTCCAGCGACTCCCGTGACGCCGTCCCGGCCAGGAAGCCCTTGGACAGCGGCGGCCGGTCGTAGGGCAGGTGCGGCTCCGAACCGATGAGCACGATCCCGCCGTCGTACCCCTGCGCGCGCAGCTCCTGCGCCGCGCGGACCCCGGCGAGCGAAGCGCCGACGACCGCGATGCGCTTCACGCGGCGTCCTCGCCGGCCACACCCTGGACGTAGATGACGCCTTCGTCGACGACGACCGCGTACGTGGGCACCGGGTCCTTCGCCGGCAGGCAGGTCGGCATGCCCGTGCGCAGGTCGAACAGCGCCGCGTGCAGCGGGCACTCGACGAAGCAGCCTTCGAGCCAGCCGTCGGCCAGGGAAGCGTCCTGGTGGGAGCACGTGTCGCCGATGGCGTACAGCTCGCCCTCCTCGGTGTGGAACACCGCGATGGCGGGCGGGCCGGGGACCCGGACGGACTCGCCGGGGGGCAGCTCGTCCACCGTGCACGCGCGAATCATGACGCCTCCGAGGGATTTGTTGCGTATTGAGGAACATCCACTGCGATACGCAACTCAAGTCTGAGTCCGGCGCAGAGCCGCGTCAAGGGGGTACGCCCCGGTAGTTTTCGTTACCCGGTAACGGGTATCCCGGACACGCCGCCGCGCCCGTGCCGGGGATGGTGGCACGGGCGCGGCGACGTCGCGGCTAGTTCTCCCCGTGCCGGTAGAACGGCGTCTTGATCGGGGCGAGCGGGGTGTTGCCGAGGATCAGGTCGGCGGCCTTCTCGGCGGTCATCATCACCGGGGCGTAGATGTTGCCGTTGGTGATGTAGGGCATCACCGACGCGTCGACCACGCGCAGGCCCTCGGTGCCGTGCACCCGCATGGTCTGCGGGTCGACGACGGACTTCTCGTCCACGCCCATCTTGGCCGTGCACGACGGGTGCAGCGCGGTCTCGGCGTCCTTGGCCACCCAGTCGAGGATCTCCTCGTCGGTTTCCACGGACGGCCCCGGCGAGATCTCCCCGCCGTTGTACGGGTCCAAAGCGGACTGGTTGAGGATCTTCCGCGCCACCCGTACCGCTTCGACCCACTCCTTGCGGTCGGTCTCGGTCGAGAGGTAGTTGAACTTGATGGCCGGGTGCTGCCGCGGGTCGGTGGAGGTGATCTTCACCGAGCCGCGGGTGTCGGCGTACATCGGGCCGACGTGCACCTGGTAGCCGTGCCCCTCCGTGGGCGCCGAACCGTCGTAGCGGATCGCCACCGGCAGGAAGTGGAACATCAGGTTCGGGTACTTCACCTCGTCGTTGGACCGGACGAACCCGCCGCCCTCGAAGTGGTTGGTGGCGGCAGGCCCGGACCGCAGGAACAGCCACTGCGCGCCGATGAAGGGCCGCTTCCACTTGGCCAGCGACGGCTGCATCGACACCGGCTGCTTGCAGGCGTACTGGATGTAGACCTCCAGGTGGTCCTGCAGGTTCTCGCCGACGCCCGGCAGGTCCTTCACGACGTCGATGCCGAGCTTCTCCAGCTCGGCCGCGTTCCCGACGCCGGACAGCTGCAGCAGCTGCGGCGTGTTGATCGCGCCGCCGCAGAGGATGATCTCCTTGCCGTACACCTCGGCCGGCGCCTGCCGGCCCTGCGCGTACTCGACGCCGACCGCGCGGGTGCCGTCGAAGAGGATCTGCGACACGAACGCGTGCGTCTTCACCGTCAGGTTGGGCCGGTCCAGCACCGGGTGCAGGTACGCGCCCGCGGCGGACAGCCGCCGTCCTTTCCGGACGTTCCGGTCGAAGGCCGCGAAGCCCTCCTGCCGGTAGCCGTTGACGTCGTCGGTGCGCGGGTAGCCCGCCTGCTCGGCGGCGTCGAAGAACGCCTGGAACAACGGGTTCGACGCCGGTCCGCGCTCCAGCTCCAGCGGCCCGTCGTGGCCGCGCCACTTCCCGTCCGGCGGGTCCGCGAGGCAGTTCTCCATCCGGTTGAAGTACGGCAGGCAGTGCGCGTAGTCCCAAGTGGACATCCCGGGGTCGGCGCCCCAGCGTTCGTAGTCCATCGGGTTGCCGCGCTGGAAGATCATCCCGTTGATGCTGGACGACCCGCCGAGCACCTTGCCGCGCGCGTGGTAGATGCGCCGCCGGTTCATGTACGGCTCGGGCTCGCTGCGGTAGCCCCAGTCGTAGAACTTCGACCCGATCGGGAAGGTCAGCGCGGCCGGCATGTGGATGAAGACGTCCCACTTGTAGTCCGACCGGCCCGCCTCCAGGACGAGGACCTTGTTCGCCGGGTCGGCGGAGAGCCGGTTCGCCAGCGCGCAGCCCGCCGAGCCACCGCCGACGATGACGAAGTCGTAGGTATCGGAACTCATCGAGCCTCCTAGCCGGGCAGGGTGTCCGGTGCGTTGTCGGGCATGTGCTCGGGGCTCGTGTGCGACGAACCCCAGGTGCGGCGCCGGACGTACAGCATGATCGCACCGATGATCACGATCAGCCCGGTGACGATCACCGCGCCCCACTGGAAGTACCAGTGGTCGTCGCCGTAGACCGCGGCCCGCGGCCAGATCAGGTTGATCGTCATGCCGGCGCCGTAGACCACCGCGACCAGGTTCACCAGCGTGCCCCAGCGGCCGAGCTTGAAGTACGGGCCGTGCTCCGGCCGCGGCCAGTTCCCGCGCAGGCGGCGGACGAGCATCGGGCCGGTGACCATCAGGTAGGGGATGTAGAACAGGATGATCGCCGTCGAGGTCAGGATGAAGAACGCCCGCTGGTTGCCGAGGTTGATCAGCAGCACGACGACGGTGAGGCCGCCGGTGAGCAGCGCGGGCAGCACCGGGGTCTTCGACCGCGGCGACACCTTCGCCATCGCGCGGCTGAACGGCAGCCTGCCGTCGCGGGCCATCGCCCAGGTCATCCGGATCGCCGCGGTCTGCACGGCGAGGCAGCAGACGGTGATCGCGATCGCCGAGCAGATCAGGAACGCGTCGCCGAGGCCCTCGCCGAGGGTGCTCTTCAGCAGGTACGGCATGCCCGACGTGCTGAGCTCCTTGGCGCTCAGGTCGCCGACGGCCATCATGCCGAACAGCATGATCAGCCCGCCCACGACGAACGCCGCGGTGATCGCCCGCAGGATCGCGCGCGGCGCGTGCCGCCGCGGCTGGGTGGTCTCCTCGGCCAGCGAACCCGCGGTGTCGAAGCCGTAGAAGACGTACGCGCTCATCAGGGACGCCACCAGGAACGCGCCGAGGTAGCCGAGCGACTGGCCCTCACCGGTGCCGGCGGTGTCGAAGACCAGGCCGGGACCGCGCTTGATGTGGATGGCCAGCGCGATCACCAGCAGGATGCTCGCGCCGAGCTCCACCGCGACGCCGAAGTTGTTGATCTTCGCCATCAGCTTGACGCCGATGATGTTGACGATCGTGGCGAACACGACCAGCACCAGGGCCAGGATGATGGCGTTCTGCGCGCCACCCGGCGTCGAGGTGAGGCCGGCGTCTTCGTCGCTGCCGACGATCTGGAACGCGGTCGAGACCTGCGGCAGGATGATCTGGTAGGCGACCGCTACGGCCGCCGCGGTGACGATCGCGCCGATGATCATGATCCAGCCGGCCAGCCACGACGTCGCCGGTTTCGCGATCTGCTTGGCCCACTGGTAGACCGAGCCGGCGAGCGGGTACTGCCCGGCGAGCTCGGCGAAGCACAGCGCGACGGCGAACTGGCCGATGAAGACCAGCGGCCAGGTCCAGATGAAGGCCGGGCCCCCCGACCCGAAGCCGAAGAAGAAGAGCTGGAACACGCCGGTGAGGATGGAGATGTAGCTGAACCCGGCGGCGAAGCTGGAGAACGACCCGAGCGAGCGCTCGAGTTCCTGGCGGTAGCCGAACTTCTCGAGTTCGGAGGAGTCGTCGGCAGCAGGCCCCCCGCCCGCCGGTTTTTCCTGAGTGGTCATCGCGTGCGTCCTCACGTGGGTGGGGGAAGGGAGATTTCAGCCCTTGAACCAGTGCTGCGGAACGGGGTCGATGTTCTGGTAGATGTGCTTGCTCTCCTGGTACTCGGCCAGCCCGGACGGCCCGAGTTCGCGGCCGATCCCCGACTTGCCGAAACCACCCCACTCCGCCTGGGGCAGGTAGGGGTGGTAGTCGTTGATCCACACGGTGCCGTGGCGCAGGGCCCCGGCGACGCGCTGGGCGCGGGACGCGTCCGACGTCCACACGGCTCCGGCGAGCCCGTACTCGGTGTCGTTGGCCAGCTCGATCGCGTCGGCCTCATCGGTGAAGCGTTCGACGGTGACGACCGGCCCGAAGACCTCTTCACGGACGATCTTCATGTCCCTGGTGCAGCCGGAGAACACGGTGGGCCGCAGGAAGAAGCCGTTTTCGTACTGCGGTCCCTCGGGGCGTTCGCCGCCCGCCAGCAGCGTCGCACCCTCCTTGAGAGCGCTTTCGACGTAGTCCTCGACCTTGGCGCGGTGCTCCGCCGAGACCAGCGCACCCGTTTCGGTGGCGGGGTCGAGCGGGTCGCCGACGCGGATGCGGTCGGCGCGCGCGGCGAGGTCGGCGACGAACCGGTCGTGGATGCCGTCCTGGACGATCAGCCGCGCGCCCGCCGAACAGACCTGTCCGGAGTGGACGAACGCGGCCATCAGGGCGTAGTCGAGCGCGGTGTCGTAGTCGGCGTCGTCGAACACGACGTTCGGGTTCTTGCCGCCGAGTTCGAGGGCGACCCGGCGAACGCCCTTTGCGGCGGCGGTCATGATCTTCTCGCCGGTCGCGTAGCCGCCGGTGAAGGACACCAGGTCGACGCCAGGGTGCTCGACCATCGCCGCGCCGACGCGGCCGTCGCCGAGCAGCAGGTTGACGACGCCGTCCGGCACGCCCGCCTCTTCGAGCAGGGTGACCAGCTTGATCGTGGTCAGCGGGGTGACTTCGCTCGGCTTGAGCACCACCGTGTTGCCCGCGGCCAGCGCCGGCGCGACCTTCCAGGACATCTGGAGCAGCGGGTAGTTCCACGGGGCGATGAGGGCGCAGACGCCGACCGGCTCGTGCACGATCCGGCTGACCACGGTCGCGCTCCCGGCGTCGACCAGGCGTCCGGCGTCCTTGTCGGCGAGGTCGGCGTAGTAGCGGAAGACGTTGGTGACGTCGTCGATGTCGATGCGGCCTTCGCCGAGGGTCTTGCCCGTGTCGAGGCTCTCGGTGCGGGCCAGTTCCTCGCGGTCGCGGACCAGCAGGTCGGCCGTCCGGCGCAGCAGGGCGGCGCGCTCGGTGGCGGTCGTCCGCCGCCATGGTCCCTGGTCGAACGCCTGGCGGGCGGCGCGCACGGCGGCGTCGACCTCCGCGAGGCTCGCCTCGGCCACGGTCTCGATGACCTGGCCGGTGGCGGGGTTCAGCACATCGAACATGCGGCCCTTCCCGGATCGGTAGTGGCTGCTCGGCGTCGAGAGTGCGTACATTTGTACGCGAAACATGTACAGATGTCCACAAGGGGGTTCGATGGCGAAGAGCGAACCCGGCGCGACGCGGCGCCGCGGTCCGAACGATCCCGAGCGGCGGGCGCGGATCGCCAAGGCGGCGATCGAGGTGGTCGCGAAGCGGGGGATCGACGGTGTCACGCACCGGTCGGTGGCGGCCGCCGCGGGTGTCCCGCTCGGCTCGACGACCTACCACTTCGCCACCCTGGACGACCTCCTGGAGGTCGCGCTGCACGAGGCGGCCGAGAAGAACGTGCACGCTTTGAAGGAGTGGGAGTCGGCGCTGCCGCCGGACGCGGACTTCGCGGCCGCGCTGGCCGACCTGGTGATGGGCTACATCAACGAGCAGTACCGGGACACGGTCGTCGAATACGACCTGTACGTCGCGGCCCTGCACCGGCCCGCGCTGCGCAAGGCGAGCGCGGCCTGGGACGACGCCCTGATCGCGTTCTTCGGCTCCCGGACCGACCCGCTGACCGGGCGGCTGCTGGCCGGGTTGTTCTGCGGGCTGCTGATGCAGGCGGCCCTGGCCGACCCCCGGCCGACGCGCGACGAGATCGAAACGCTGTTCCGGCGGGCGATCGAGGGACCGCCGGCCTGAGCCGGTTGACAGGCGGTCGGGACGGCAGTCACTCTGTTCCGGAGTGAGCAACAAGACGCGTTCTGCGCAACTACTCCCGAACTGATCCGCGGAGAGGACCACGCCGGTGACCGCTATCGATCTCCCTCCGAGCCTGCTCGCCACCCTGCCCGGCGCCGCCTACACCGACCCGGCGATCTTCGCGGCCGAGCAGGCGAAGATCTTCGAGGCGGACTGGTTCTGCGCTGTGCGCAGCGCCGACCTCGCCGGGCCGGGTGCGTTCGAGACGGTCCAGGTCGGCAAGGAGAGCGTGCTCGTCTCGCGGGGCCGGGACGGGAAGCTGAACGCCTTCCTCAACGTCTGCCGCCACCGCGGCGCCCGGCTGTGCACGGCCGAAACCGGTACCGTCAAGCGCGCTTTCCAGTGCCCGTACCACGCCTGGACGTACGGCCTCGACGGCAAGCTGATCGCCGCGCCGAACCTGACCGGGATGCCGGACGTCGACCGCGTCGAATTCGGCCTGACCAAGGTCCACCTGCGGGAGTGGCTCGGTTACGCCTGGGTCTGCCTGGCCGACGAACCGCCGTCGTTCGAGGAGACGGTGGTCGGGGCGGTCACCGAGCGGCTCGGCGGCCCGACCGAGATCGACGCCTACGGCATCGACGGCCTGGCGCTGGGCAAGCGCATCGAGTACGACGTGAAGGCGAACTGGAAGCAGATCATCGAGAACTTCATGGAGTGCTACCACTGCGCGACGATCCACCCGGAGCTCACCGAGGTGCTCCCGGAGTTCGCCGACGGCTACGCCGCGCAGTACTACGTCGGCCACGGCGCCGAGTTCGGCGGCGACATCAAGGGTTTCACCGTCGACGGCTCGGAAGGCGTCGACCGCCTGCCCGGGGTCACCGAGGCCCAGGACCGCCGGTACTACGCGATCACCATCAAGCCGGGCGTGTTCGTCAACCTCGTCCCGGACCACGTGATCATCCACCGGATGTTCCCCCTCGCCCCGGACCGGACGCTGGTCCGCTGCGACTGGCTGTACCTGCCCGAAGTCGTCGAGTCAGGCAGGGACCTGAGCCGCTCGGTGGAGCTGTTCCACCGCGTCAACCTGCAGGACTTCGAGGCGTGCGAGCGCTGCCAGCTGGCGATGGACTCGCGCTCGTACGCGAACGGCGGGGTGCTCGTGCCCAGCGAGCACCACATCGGCGCGTTCCACGACTGGGTCCGGGCGAGATTGGCCTAGATCAGCGCGCGGATGGCGGCCTCGAACCCGGTGACGTGCGCGTGCGTCAACGCGGCGGCCTTCTCGGCGTCGCCCTCGATGATCGCGGTGAGGAGCGGGACGTGCTCGTGGACGTGGCCGGCCATCCCGGACAGCCGGGGCACGAACACGCACCAGATCCGGGTGGCGAGGTTGTCGTACCGGATCAGCGTGTCCTCGAGGAACGGGTTGTGCACGCACCGGTAGATCGCCCGGTGCAGGGCGAGGTCGGTGCGCAGCAGTTCGGCGTTGTCTCCCGGGACACCGGCGTCGAGCTGCGCGCGCAACTCGGTCAGGGCCGCCCGGTCGGTGTCCGTGGCCCGCGAGGCCGCGGCGGCCGTCGCCATCGGTTCGAGGGTGCGGCGGACCTCGGAGATGTGCGCGAGGTCGGAGATGTTGACGTCGGTGGCGAACGTCCCCCGCCGCGGGTAGGCGACGACCAGCCGTTCGGACTCCAGCCGTTTCAGCGCCTCGCGGATCGGCGTCCGGCCCATGCCGAGCTCGGCGCCGAGCTCCTCTTCGTTGAGGGGCGAGCCCGGCGGGATGTTCAGCATGACCAGGCGATCGCGGACGAACAGGTACGCCTGCTCGGCCAGCGACGGGGGATTGACCTGCGGGTGCATGGCGCTTAGCCTACATCGACAATTGATATATCAGAAGTCGACCAGTCCTCGGAGGACGCTCGATGACCGATCTGCCGGAGCACCCGGACTTCCTCTGGGACAACCCCGAGCCTCGCCGGAGTTACGACGTGGTCGTCGTGGGCGGCGGCGGGCACGGCCTGGCCACCGCGTACTACCTGGCCAAGCAGGGCATCAGAGATGTGGCCGTGCTGGAGAAGGGCTGGCTCGCGGGTGGCAACATGGCCCGCAACACCACGATCATCCGCTCCAACTACCTCTGGGACGAAAGCTCCGGCATCTACGAGCACTCCCTCAAGCTCTGGGAAGGCCTCGAAGAGGACCTCGGCTACCCGATCCTGTTCAGCCAGCGCGGGGTGCTCAACCTGGCGCACAGCCTGCAGGACGTCCGCGACAGCGTCCGCCGCGTCGAGGCCAACAAGCTCAACGGCATCGACGCCGAGTGGGTGGACGCCGATCGCGTCAAGGAGATCTGCCCGATCGTCAACACCTCGCCGGACGTCCGCTACCCGGTGCTCGGCGCGACCTTCCAGCCGCGCGCGGGGATCGCCAAGCACGACTACGTGGCCTGGGGTTACGCCCGCGCCGCGCACGCGATGGGTGTCGACCTCATCCAGAACTGCGAGGTCACCGGGATCACGACGAACAGCGGCCGGGTCACCGGGGTCGAGACGTCGAGGGGCCGGATCGCCGCGGGCAAGGTGGCGCTGTGCGCGGCCGGGCACACCTCGGTGCTGGCGAAGATGGTCGGTCTCGACCTGCCGCTGACCTCGCACCCGCTGCAGGCGCTGGTGTCCGAGCTGCTGGAGCCGATCCACCCGACGGTCGTCATGTCGAACGCCGTGCACGTCTACGTTTCCCAGGCCCACAAGGGCGAACTCGTGATGGGCGCCGGCATCGATTCCTACAACGGCTACGGCCAGCGCGGCTCGTTCCACATCATCGAGCAGCAGATGGCGGCCGCGCTGGAGTTGTTCCCGGTGTTCGCGCGGGCGCACCTGCTGCGGACGTGGGCCGGGATCGTCGACACGAGCCCGGACGCCTCGCCGATCATCGGCCTCACGTCGGTGGAGAACCTGTTCCTCAACTGCGGCTGGGGGACCGGTGGCTTCAAGGCCACCCCCGGCGTCGGGGACGTCTTCGCGCAGACCATCGCGCGTGGCAAGCCGCACGAGTACGCCGAACCCTTCGCCCTCGACCGGTTCACCACCGGTGCCCTCGTCGACGAGCACGGCGCCGCCGCCGTCGCGCACTAGGAGCCTTCCCATGCAACTCATTCCCTGCCCCTGGTGCGGGCCACGCGAGGAAGCCGAGTTCCGCTACGGCGGCCAGGCACACCTCGCTTACCCCGACGACCCGTCGGCACTGTCCGATGAGGACTGGGCGAAGTTCGTCTTCTTCCGCGAGAACCCGAGCGGGCCGTTCGCCGAACGCTGGAGCCACTCGGCGGGCTGCCGCCGGTGGTTCAACGCCGTCCGCGACACCCGCACCCACGACCTGCTGGCGGTCTACCGCCTCGACGAGCCCAGGCCGGTGATCCCGTGACCCGACTGTCCGGCGTCCCCCTCAAGTTCACCTTCGACGGCCGGGAGCTGACCGGGTACCTCGGCGACACCCTGGCATCGGCGTTGCTGGCCAACGGCATCCACCAGGTCGCGACCAGCATCAAGTACGGCCGCCCACGGGGCATCGTCGGTGCCGGCGTCGAGGACTCGAACGCGTTGGTGCAGATCGAGGCGCCGTTCCCGGAGCCGATGCTGAGCGCGACGACCGTCGAGCTGTACGACGGCCTGGAGGCTCGTGGCCTGCGTGGTCAGGGGCGGCTCGCCACCGAACCGGACCCGGCGCGGTACGACGCCAAGCACGCCCACTGCGATGTCCTGGTCATCGGCGCCGGACCGGCGGGCCGCGCGGCCGCGGCCGCCGCTTCCGGCCGGGTCCTGCTCGTCGACGACCAGCCCGACGGCGAAGCCCCGGAAGGCGTCCGGTTCCTCTCGCGCACCACGGCGTTCGGCATCTACGACGACGGGTTCGTGCTGGCGCTGGAGCGCCGAGGTGAACCCCCCGAGCGCATTTCGCGGCAGCGGGTCTGGCGGATCCGGGCGAAGCGGATCGTCATCGCGACCGGTGCGCACGAGCGGCCGATCGTGTTCCCGGACAACGACCGCCCCGGCATCATGCTCGCCTCGGCCGCGCGCACGTACCTGAACCGCTACGGCGTCCTCGCCGGGCGGCGCGTGGTCGTGTTCACCACCAACGACTCCGCTCTCGAAGCCGCTTCCGAGCTGGCGGCGGCCGGGGCCGAGATCGTGCGGATCGTCGACGCCCGCGAGGGCTACGGCGTCATCGGCACCGACGGCGACCAGCACATCACGGCCGCCCACGTGGCGAAGCTGGGTGAGCCGGAGGGGGAGCGCGTCGAGTGCGACCTGCTGCTCGTGTCCGGCGGCTGGAACCCGGTGGTGCACCTCTACAGCCAGGCCCGCGGCACCCTCCGGTACTCGCCGGAACTCGGGGCGTACGTCCCGGACGGCTCGCTGCCGAACGTGACCGTCGTCGGCGCGGCCGCGGGTGAAGGCCTGCCGGAGACGAAGGTGCTCTGGCAGGTACCTGCACCTGAGTCCGAAGTGGACACCCGGTTCGTGGACCAGCAGCGGGACGCGACCGTCTCCGACGTCCTGCGCGCCACCGGGGCCGGGCTGCGCTCGCTGGAGCACGTCAAGCGCTACACGACCATCGGCACCGCGCACGACCAGGGCAAGACGTCCGGCATGCTCGCCGCCGGGATCACCGCCGAGGCGCTCGGCGTCGACCTCGCCGACCGCCGTCCGACGACGTTCCGCCCGCCCTACACGCCGGTCTCGTTCGCCGCGCTGGCCGGCCGGAACCGCGGCGAGCTGCACGACCCCGTGCGCGTCACGACGATCCACCCGTGGCACGTCGAGCACGGTGCCGAGTTCGAGAACGTCGGCCAGTGGAAGCGGCCGTGGTACTACCCGCGGCCCGGCGAGTCGATGGCCGACGCCGTTCGCCGCGAGTGCCGGGCGGCCCGCAACGACGTCGCGTGCATGGACGGGTCCACCCTGGGCAAGATCGACGTCCAGGGCCCGGACGCCGGCTGGTTCCTCGACATGCTCTACACGAACATGATGAGCAACCTGCGCGTCGGTCGCATCCGCTACGGCGTGATGTGCGGCGTCGACGGCATGGTGATCGACGACGGCACGGTGATCCGCGTCGGCGAGGAGCGGTTCCTGGTCACCACGACGACCGGCAACGCGGCGATGGTCCTCGAGTGGATGGAGGAATGGCTCCAGACGGAATGGCCGCACCTGCGCGTCTTCGCCACGTCGGTCACCGAACACTGGACCACGATCCCGCTCGTCGGGCCGCGCTCGCGGGAAGTCCTCGGCCGCCTGGCGCCCGGCCTCGACGTGTCCAACGAGGCGTTCGGGTTCATGACCTGGCAGGACGCCGAGGTCGCCGGACTCCAGGCACGCGTCTGCCGGATCAGCTTCTCCGGCGAACTGGCGTACGAGATCAACGTCCCGTCGTGGCAAGGGCCCGCGCTCTGGCAGGCCGTAATGGACCAGGGGGTGACGCCGTACGGCACCGAAACCATGCACGTCCTGCGCGCCGAGAAGGGCTACCCCATCATCGGCCAGGACACCGACGGCACGATCACCCCGCAGGACCTCGGCCTGTCCTGGGCGGTGTCGAAGAAGAAGCCCGACTTCATCGGCAAGCGCTCGTTCGCCCGCGCCGAGAACAACCGGCCGGACCGCAAGCACCTGGTCGGTTTGCTCCCGGTCGATCCGGCGGTGCTGCTGCCCGAAGGCTCGCAGATCATCGAAAGCGATGTCGTGCCCGAACCGCCGGTGCGGATGCTCGGCCACGTCACCTCCAGCTACGACAGCGCCGCCCTCGGCCGCACCTTCGCCCTCGCGTTGGTGCGCTCCGGCCGGGAGCGGATCGGCGAGACGCTGTACGTGCCCGTCGGTGACCAGGTGGTGCCGGTGACCGTGACCGAATCCGTGCTCTTCGATAAGGAAGGAGCCCGCCGTGACGGTTGACCTCACCGAAGAGAAGTTCCGCACCCAGCTCACCGTCCGCCTCCGCGAAGGCGAGTCGCTCCTCGGCGTCCCCCTGCCCGGCCCGTGCACCTTCACCGGCGGCAACGACGTCGAGATCCTCTGGATGGGTCCCGACGAATACCTCGTCCTCGCCGGACCCGGCCGCCAGGCCGAGCTGGAAGCCGCCCTGGCCGGGGAAAGCGACGCCGTGGTGGACGTCTCGGCGCAGCGCAACGTCTACCGGCTCAGCGGGGAGTACGCGGCCGACGTCCTGGCCCACGGGTGCTCGATGGACCTGGAGCTGTCCCCGCCCGGTACCTGCGTGCAGACGCTGTTCGCGCGAACCGGGATCGTCCTCGTGGTCCGGGAGGACGGCTACACGATCCTCGTACGGCAGTCCTTTTCGGACTACTTCACGGCCTGGCTGGCCGACGCGAGCCTGGAGTACGTCCGATGACCTTCACCCTGACCCTCAAGTGCCCCGAGCGTTCGGGCATCGTCCACGCCGTCACGACGTTCCTCGTCGGGCAGGGCTGTGACATCGTCGAGCACCAGCAGTTCGACGACGACGTCCGCGGCTCGCTCTTCCTGCGCACCTCCTTCACCTGCGCCGAACCGGCCACAGTGGACGATCTGACGCGCGCGTTCGCGCCGGTGGCCGGTGACTTCGGGATGGAGTTCGGCTTCTCCGACGGCACCCCGCCGCGGATCCTGGTGATGGTCTCGAAGTTCGGGCACTGCCTCAACGACCTGCTGTTCCGCTGGCGCGCGGGCGGCCTCGGTGCCGAGATCGCCGTGGTCGTGTCCAACCACGAGGACCTGCGGCCGATGGCCGAGGCGGCCGGGGTGCCGTTCGTGCACGTCCCGGTCACGCCGGAGTCCAAGCCGGAGGCCGAGCAGCGGCTGCTCGACCTGGTCGGCGAGTACGAAGTGGACCTGGTGGTGCTGGCCCGGTACATGCAGGTGCTGTCCAACGAGCTGTGCCAGAAGCTCGAAGGCCGCGCGATCAACATCCACCACTCGTTCCTGCCCGGCTTCAAGGGCGCCAAGCCCTACCACCAGGCCTACGACCGCGGCGTCAAGTACGTCGGCGCGACCGCGCACTACGTCACCCCCGACCTCGACGAGGGCCCGATCATCGAGCAGGAGGTCCAGCGCGTCGACCACACGTACTCACCGCGCGAGCTGGTGACCGTCGGCCGCGACGCGGAAGCCCTCGCCCTCTCCCGCGCGGTGCGCTGGCACTGCGAACGCCGCGTCCTGCTCAACGGCAACAGCACTGTTGTGTTCCGGTAGAAGGAGTTCCGCCATGAGTGCACCGAAGGTCGTGATCATCGGCGCCGGCATCGTCGGCGCGAACCTCGCCGACGAGCTGACCGCCCGCGGCTGGACCGACGTCACCGTGCTCGACCGGGGCCCGCTGCCGCGCACCGGCGGGTCCACCTCGCACGCGCCCGGGCTGGTCTTCCAGACCAACGCCTCCAAGGCGATGACGGACTTCGCGCGCTACACCGTTTCGAAGCTGACGGAGCTGGACTGCTTCCTCCAGGTCGGCGGCATGGAGGTCGCGACCACCCCGGCCCGCTGGGAGGACCTCAAGCGCAAGCACGGCTGGGCGACGTCGTGGGGCGTGCCGGGTTCGCTCATCGACGCTTGCGAATGTGCCGAGCGCTGGCCGCTCCTGGACGAGTCGCGGATCTTCGGCGCGCTGCACGTCCCGACCGACGGGCTCGCGCGAGCCGCCAAGGCGGTCGAGGTGCTCGCCCGGCGCGCGACTTCGCGGGGTGCCCGGTTCATCGGATCCACGCAGGTCACGGACGTTCTGCAGGAGGGTGGCCGGGTCACCGGCGTCCGGACCGGCCATGGCGACTTCCCGGCCGACGTCGTCGTGTCGTGCGCCGGGTTCTGGGGCCGCGAGATCGGTGCCATGGCGGGCATGGACGTGCCGCTCCTGCCGCTGGCCCACCAGTACGTGAAGACCGGCCCGGTCGCAGAACTCGTCGGGCGCAACACCGAGCAGGTCGAGGCGAGCCTGCCGATCCTGCGCCACCAGGACCAGGACCTGTACTTCCGCGAGCACGTCGACCGGCTCGGCATCGGCTCCTACGCCCACCGCCCGATGCCGGTCGACGAGTCCACGTTGGACCACTCGGTGACCGAGACGGCGATGCCGTCGATGCTGCCCTTCACCGAGGACGACTTCGCGCCCTCGTGGGAGGAGAGCAAGCTGCTGCTGCCCGCGCTCGGCGGGACCAAGGTCGAAGAGGGCTTCAACGGCATCTTCTCCTTCACCCCGGACGGCCAGTCGCTGGTCGGCGAGTCGGCCGACGTCCGCGGCTTCTGGCTGGCCGAAGCGATCTGGGTGACGCACTCCGCGGGTATCGCGAAGGCGGTCGCCGAGCTGCTCGTCGACGGGCATTCCGAGGTGGACACCCACGACATCGACGTGCACCGCTTCGAGGCGGTCCAGCTCGCGCCCTCGTACGTCAGCGAGACGGCGCAGCAGAACTTCGTCGAGGTCTACGACATCCTGCACCCGCTGCAGCCCAAGCTGTCCCCGCGCGACCTGCGGGTGACGCCGTTCCACGCGCGGCAGCGCGAGCTGGGCGCGGTATTCCTGGAAGCGGGGGGCTGGGAGCGGCCGCACTGGTTCGAGGCCAACGCACCGCTGCTGAAGAAGCTGCCGCACGAGGTGTTGCCGCCCGCCCGGGACTCGTGGTCGGCGCAGTTCCACTCGCCGATCGCGGCGGCCGAGGCGTGGCAGACGCGCAACGGCGTCGCGCTCTACGACATGACGCCGTTGAAGCGGGTCGAGATCAGCGGGCCGGGCTCGCTGGAGTTCCTGCAGTCGCTGACCACCAACCAGCTCGACAAATCGGTCGGCTCGGTGACGTACACACTGATGCTGGACGCCGCGGGCGGCGTGCGGAGTGACGTCACCGTCGCCCGGCTCGAACCCGAGGTCTTCCAGGTCGGCATCAACGGGAACATCGACGTCGACCACTTCGTCAAGCACGCGCCGGCCGGGGTGCAGGTCCGGGACACCACCGGCGGCACCTGCTGCATCGGCGTCTGGGGGCCGCTGGCGCGGGACCTCGTGCAGCCGCTCTCGGGCGAGGACTTCTCGCACACCGGCTTGAAGTACTTCCGGGCCCGCAAAGCGCGGATCGCCGGGGTGCCGGTGGTCGCGATGCGACTGTCCTATGTGGGCGAACTCGGCTGGGAGATCTACACGAGCGCGGACAACGGCCTGCGGCTGTGGGACGCGCTGTGGGCGGCCGGCCGGCCCCTTGGCGTGATCGCGGCCGGGCGGGCGGCGTTCAACAGCCTGCGGCTGGAAAAGGGCTACCGGCTGTGGGGCACCGACATGACCACCGAGCACGACCCGTACGAGGCCGGGCTGGCGTTCGCCGTGCGTCCCGCCAAGGGCGAGTTCCTGGGCCGGTCCGCCATCGACGGCCGCAGTGAGGAGACGGCGGCCCGGCGGTTGCGGTGCCTGACGATCGACGACGGCTGGACGGTCGTACTGGGCAAGGAACCGGTGTTCGTCGACGGCGTGGCCTCGGGGTACGTGACGAGTGCCGCCTACGGGTACACCATCGGCCGTCCGATCGCCTACGCGTGGCTCCCGGCGTCGGCGGACATCGGCAGCAGCGTGGAGATCGAGTACTTCGGCCGCCGGGTCACGGCCACCGTGGCGGCCGAGCCGCTGGTCGACCCCGGCATGGAACGGATCCGGCGGTGACGCCGGTCACGTAGGGTCGCCCCCCGCTCTCGAACGGGTAATCCACAGCAACTCCATGGAAGCGCACCAGGAAATTCTCAGGATCGGGGCGTTTCCTGGAGGGGCCGGAGGCTTGTCGAGAGCTGGAGCTGTGCATGAACGAGTACGACCGAGGACCGCAAGGCGGCGGCGAGTACCCGTACGGCTACGGCCAGGGCGGGTCCTCGTCCGACTACTACGGCCAGAACGGCTATCCGCAGGAGCCCTACCAGCAGCCCCAGGGGCAGGGGTACTACGGACACCCGCAGTACGACCAGCCCCGTGACCAGTGGGGACGCCCGTACCCGCAGCCGACCTACGCCTATCCGCAGCCCGCCTACCAGCCGCCCCCGCGGCGGCGGCACCCGCTGCGCGCGCTGACCGTCGCGATCGTCGCGATCGCGCTGGCCGTGGTCGCCGGGCTCGGGATCGGGCACCTGATCTCCGGTCCGGGCGCCCCCACCGCGGGCAACCAGAACTTCGGCTTCTCCGGGCAGCCGAGCGTGACCAAGACAGCGCTGGACGTCGACGCGGTCTCGGCCAAGGTCAACCCGGCCATCGTGAACATCACCACCGAACTCGGGCTGCAGGGCGCGGCCGCGGCGGGCACCGGCATCGTGCTCACCCCCGACGGCGAGGTGCTGACCAACAACCACGTCGTGGCCGGCGCGACCAGCATCAAGGTCACCAGCATCGGCACTGGTGACACGTACAAGGCGGAAGTGGTGGGCTACGACCGCACCGAGGACGTGGCGGTCCTGCAGCTGCAGGACGCGTCCGGGCTGCCCACCGCGAGCATCGGCGACTCGTCGACGACCAAGGTCGGCGACCAGATCCTCGGCCTCGGCAACGCCGGCGGCCGCGGCGGCGACCCGGTGCCCGCGCCGGGCACGGTGACGGCGCTGGACCAGTCGATCACCGCCTCCGACGAGTCCAGCGGCTCGTCCGAGCAGCTCACCGGGCTGATCCAGGTCCGGGCGAACATCGAGTCCGGTGACTCCGGCGGCCCGCTCGTGAACGCCGACGCCCAGGTCATCGGCGTCAACACGGCCGCGTCGACCGGGTACCAGCTGAACGGGCGGCGCAGCGGCGGCGCCGGACAGGGCTTCGCGATCCCGATCAACCAGGCCGTCGACATCGCGCACCGGATTGTCGCGGGCCAGGCGTCGGACAAGATCCACATCGGCAAGACGGCGTTCATCGGCGTCTCGGTGACCGACGGCCAGGGCGGCGCCCGGGTCCGCGAGGTGGTCCAGCGGGGTCCGGCGCAGCGGGCGGGCCTCGCGGCCGGTGACGTGATCACCGCCATCGACGGCAAGCCGACCGGCTCGGCGACGGCGTTGACGACGGTGATGGACACCCACCACCCTGGCGACAACCTGACCCTGACGGTCACCGGCGCGGGCGGTGGTCAGCAGCAGGTGCAGGTCAAGGCCATCGAAGGGCCGGTGGGTTAGCGCAGGGTTTCGCGGAGTACTTCGCGGTGGGTCTGCTTCGCCGCGAGGTACTTCTCCCGGCCCGCTTCGGTGATCGTCACGAAGATGCCGCGCCGGTCGACCTCGCACAGGGCGCGCTCGACCAGGCCCTCCTTCTCCAGGCGGGCGACCAGCCGGGACGTGGCGCTCTGGCTCAGGTGGATGGTGCTGATCAGGTCGGCCGACCGGCACTTGAAGTCGCAGGTCGCGAGCCGCTCGAGGGCTTCGAACTCGTTCGCGCCGATGCCGTGGCGCTCCTGCAGCCGGCACTCGAGCGTGCTGAACACGGCCGAGTACCGGGCCAGCAGGTCATGCCACTCCCGGACCAGTTCCTTCTCGGCGACGTCGCTCACGGCGACCAACCTAGCATGCGTGGACATCAGATGCAAGCGCATTAAATGCTTGGACATTAGATGCGCGTGCATGTAATGTCGCCGCCATGAGCTCTTCCGTGTCCTTGTCCACCACGTCAACGCGGTGGGACGCACGTCTCTGGGGTGTCCTGCTCACCGTTTCGATCGTCATCGGCCTCGACGCGCTCGACGTGTCGATGGTCGGGGTCGCGCTCCCGGCCATCCAGGCCGACCTCGCCCTGTCCACCAACGCGCTGCAATGGGTCGTCAGCGGCTACGTCCTCGGCTACGGCGGCCTGCTGCTGCTCGGCGGCCGCACGGCCGACCTGCTCGGCCGTCGCCGGGTGTTCCTCGTCGCGGTCGCCGTGTTCGCGCTGGCTTCGCTGCTCGGCGGCCTCGTCGACGACGGCGCGCTGCTCATCGCGAGCCGTTTCATCAAGGGGCTGGCGGCGGCGTTCACCGCGCCGGCCGCGCTGTCCATCATCACCACGACGTTCCAAGAAGGCCCGGCCCGCAACAAGGCGATCAGCATCTTCGCCGTGTTCGGCGCGAGCGGCTACTCGGCCGGCCTGGTGTTCTCCGGCCTGCTGACCGAGGTCGGCTGGCGCTGGACGTTCCTGCTGCCCGCCCCGATCGCGCTGGTCGCGCTGGTGGCGGCGTGGAAGCTCATCCCGTCGTACCGCGCCGAAACCGGCCGCGGCTACGACTTCCCGGGCGCCATCACCGGCGCGGCGGGCTCGCTGCTGCTGGTGTTCGGCGTGGTCGAGGCCCCGGAGATCGGCTGGGCGGCCCCGCGCACGCTGATCACGTTCGCCGTCGCGCTGGCGCTGCTGGTGACGTTCGTGGTGATCGAGAAGCGCAGCCGCCACCCGTTGCTGCGCCTGGGCATCCTGCGCTCGGGCCCGCTGGCGAGGGCCAACCTCGGCGGCGCGCTGTTCTTCGGCGCGTACATCGGCTTCCAGTTCGTGGTGATGCTGTACCTGCAGCGGGTACTGGGCTGGTCGGCGTTGCAGACGGCGCTGGGCTTCCTGCCGGCGGCGCTGATCGTGGCGTTCGGCTCTCCGCGCATCGAGCCGCTGATCGACCGCATCGGCACGCCCCGCACGATCTTCGCGGGCGTGGTCTCGCACGTCATCGGCTACGCGCTGTTCCTGCGCATCGACGAGCACTCGGGGTACGCGGGTTCGGTGCTGCCGAGCATGATCCTGCTGGGCATCGGCTTCACGCTGGCGTTCTCGTCGCTCAACATCCAGGCCACGGCCGGCATCGCCGACGACGAGCAGGGCCTGGCGGGCGGCCTGCTGAACACGTCCCTGCAGGTGGGCGGCGCGATCGGCCTGGCGGTGGTGACGGCGGTGCTGACGGCCAACGGCGGCCGCGAGGCCTCACCGGCGGCGCTGCTGACGGGGTTGACGCCGGCGTTGAGCGTGGTCACCGGGATCGCGGTGCTGGGGCTGCTGATCGCGACCACCGGGCTGCTCGCCCGGAAGCGGCAGGCGGAGGAGCCGGTCGTGGCGGAGGACCTGCTGGCCCTCGCCGACTGAGGGGGAACGCGGAAGGACCACCATCGCGGGGGATGGTGGTCCTTCCGCGTATGCGTGGTGCCGAAATCCGCCGGTCATGCCCTTTCGGGTGATTGACGCCTTTTTCTCCCCAATCCAGAATTCGCGTGGCCAGTCACATCGCCACCGCCGCTCCAGGGAACCGGGCGGAAAATCGGCGTCCGTGGGGAGATCTGGTGAGCGGTCGGCTCGTCCTGCGCACCTTGGTCGGTCTCGCCTTGCTCCCGGTGATCACCGCGATCGCCGTCAACGCCGCCACCAACGTGACGTTTCCCGGCCCGTTGCGTCTGATCCAGCGCTACCCGTGGTGGGCCGTTCTGGTGGCTTTCCTCGCCGCCTGCGCCTATGCGGTGTGGGACATCCGCGCCACGCTCGCCGGTCGCGCCGACCTGTCCCAAGCCGAGTCGGCCCGGTTGCGGGACCGGCTTCTGCACGGGACCCGCTGGATCTGGGTCGACGGTGTGCTGACCCGCTCACTCGGCGAGGTGCTGCGTCTCGAGCTGAGCCTGCAGCCCCGGCAAACCATGGTGACCCACCCGGTGCACCTGCTCCTGCCCGGGCACGACGACGTGCTGCCGGCCGGGACACCGCCGGTCGACGTCTACGGCCGGTACGGCGAGCAGCTGCTGATCCTGGGCGCGCCCGGCGCGGGCAAGTCCACCATGCTCCTGGAACTCGCCCGGGACTTGCTGGTGCGTGCCGAGAAGGACCCGGTGACGCAGATCCCCGTGGTACTCCACCTGTCCTCGTGGCCTTCGAAGGACGACATTCCCCTTGAAACCTGGGTCGTGAACGAGCTGCGGCGGTTCTACAGCGTATCTCCGGCCGAGGGCCGGTACGCGGTCGAGAGCGGCATGGTGTCGTTGCTGCTCGACGGTCTCGACGAGGTACCGGCGGGGCGGGCGCCCAAGTGCGTGACGGCGCTCAACCGCTTTCGCGAAACGCGGCCGGGCACCTCGATCGCGGTGACCTGCCGGGTACAGGACTACGACGACATCGAGACCCGGCTCAAGCTCGCCGGAGCGGTGCTGATCGAGCCGCTGACGCCGGAGGCGGCGGACGCATGGCTGGCGGAACTCGGCCCGGAACTGGACGGGTTGCGCGCCGTGCTGGACGACGACAAGAGCCTGCGTGACCTGGTGCGCACCCCGCTGACGCTCACCATCGCGGCGTTGGCCTACCAGGGCCGGGAAGTCACGGTGTTCACTGGGCTCGACAGCCTTTTCGCCGCCTACACACAACGTATGCTGGAGCGCTCGCGGGCCGTACTCGCCGACACGACGGCCTACGACGAAGCCGTGGCGCGGCGCTGGATCGCCACACTGGCCCGGGGCATGATGAAGGTCGGCGCGATCGCCGTCGGCCCGGAACTGCCGGCCAGGATCCACGCCGGCTGGGTCGACGAGGACGCTGTGCCATGGAGCCGGCTGCCACGGCTGCTCCTCCTGGCGGGGCTGCCCATCGCCCTGCTTGCCGGCGTGACCACGTGGGTGATCGGGCCGTGGCCGGCTGCCCCGTTCGTCGCCGTACTGACCGGCGCGACCGCGTGGATCCGGGCGGACGTACCGAACTGGTTCACCGGCGAGCGCAGCTACGAGTTCAACCAGCAGACATCAGGAGAGGATTCCCGCCGGGAGCGGGCCGGTTGGGCAGTGGCTCTCGGGCTGGCGGCCATCGGCGCGCTGATAGCGATCGTGTTCATCCGCGTGGTGATCGATTCGGACGCACTGGGCTGGTTCGGAACCGTCTTCACCGGTGTGTTCATGGGCCTGATGCTGACCACGGTGGTCGCACTGAGCGCATGTTCGTGGGTGGGCGGGATTGTCCACCGTGGTCGCGGAACTCACCCAGGACGCGATCCGCGGCGCGAGCCGATGGCTCGGCCCGCGTGCGACGGCAGTGCTCGCCGTGCTCGTCGCCGGGCCTGCCGCAGGGGGTGCCGGTGTCATCGTCGGACACGTGCTCGGCGCCCTCGGCGCCTTCGCGTTTTTCGGCGGTGACCTCTGGCCGTGGCATCTCGTCTTCGGGCTCACCCTGGCGGTGGTCTTCGGCGCAGCCGGCGGGCTGATCCTCGCCGCGCAGTACGCCGTCAGCGACACCTTCACCGCCCCGCTCGTGTACCGGCACCTGGCCCGGACCGGTGCACTGCCAGCCGAGCTGGGCCGCTTCCTCGCCTGGGCCGACGACCGGATCCTGCTCCGCCGGACCGGTAAGGACTACCAGTTCGTCCACCGGCTGTACCGCGACTGGTGGGCTGAGCAATACCCGTCGCGGGACAGCACCTAGTGGACGAGAGCCGCACCAAGTGCGTCACCGGGCGACCCGCTCGTCCGTGCCCGGCACCTTCGCCGTCGCGATGGCGATGCGGTTCCACGTGTTGATCGTGAAGATCAGCGCGAGCAGCTGAGCCAGCTCCTCCTCACCGAACTCCTCGAGCGCCCCCGCGTAGACGTCGTCGGGGACGCCGGCCGAGACCCGGGTGACGGCTTCGGTCAGCGCCAGTGCCGCCCGCTCCTTCGCGCTGAAGAAGTGGCCTGCCTCGCGCCACACCGCGACCATGTGCAGCCGCTCCTCGCTCTCCCCGGCCTTGCGGGCGTCCGATGTGTGCATGTGCAGGCAGTACGCGCAGCGGTTGAGCTGCGACGCGCGGATCTGGACCAGCTCGACCAGCGCGGGGTCGAGCCCGGCGCGGGCGGCGGCGTCGAAGCCGATCAGGGCCTTGAAGGCCTTCGGGGCGGTCTTGGCGAAGTTGAGGCGGGAGTGCGTCATGACCAGAAATCTAGGACCATTTTGACCCGCCTGTAGGGTGCAATTCCGTGGCGGAAGACTGGGTCAATTCGGGTGTCGACCTGCACCTCGAGCTGACGAAACCCGGCGGCAAGCGGGCCGCGCTCATCACCGCGCTGCGGGACGCCGTCCAGGGCGGGCGGCTCGCGCCGGGCACCCGGCTGCCGCCCTACCGGTCGCTGGCTGCCGACCTGGGGCTGGCCCGCAACACCGTCGCCGACGCCTACGCCGAGCTGGTCGCCGAAGGCTGGCTCACCGCCGTCCAGGGCTCCGGCACCCGGGTCGCCGAGCGCGCCGAGCCGCTGCGCCCGGTCCGGACCCCGAAAAAGGCGCCGGGGCCGGCGAAACCGGCGTACAACCTCCGGCAGGGACAGCCGGACGCGACCTCGTTCCCGCGCGCCGAATGGCTCGCCGCCGCGCGCCGGGCGCTGGCCGTGGCTCCGCACGACGCCTTCGGGCCCGGTGATCCGCGTGGCCGCCCGGAACTGCGGGACGCCCTCGCCCAGTACCTCGCGCGGGCGCGGGGCGTGCGGACTGTGCCGGAGCGGATCGTCGTGTGCTCCGGCTTCGCGCACGCCCTGCGGCTGCTGTTCCCGGCCGTGCTGCGCGGGCCGCTCGCCGTCGAGTCCTACGGCCTCGCCTTCCACCGCTCGATCTTTGCCGCCGCCGTCGTGCCGACGATCCCGCTGGACCTGGACGAACGCGGCGCGCGCGTCGAGGACCTCGACGTCCCGGCCGTGCTGCTGACCCCCGCCCACCAGTTCCCGACCGGCGGGCCGCTGCACCACGACCGCCGCACCGCGGTCGTCGGGCACGTCCGGGCGGCCGGCGGTGTCCTCCTCGAAGACGACTACGACGGCGAGTTCCGCTACGACCGCAAGCCGGTCGGCGCGGTGCAGGGCCTCGACCCCGAGCACGTCGTCTACCTCGGTTCGGTGAGCAAGAGCCTGTCGCCCGCGCTGCGCCTGGGCTGGCTGGTGCTGCCGGAGCACCTGGTCGAGCCGGTGCTCGCGGCGAAGGGCGAGCGCGAGGCGTGGGCGAGCGCCCTCGACCAGCTGACCCTGGCCGAGTTCCTGACCTCGGGCGCCTACGACCGGCACATCCGCCGGATGCGTCAGCGCTACCGCCGCCGCCGCGACCAGTTGGTGACGACGCTCGCCGAGCGGGCCCCGCACGTGACGCCGACCGGGATCGCCGCCGGCCTGCACGCGGTGCTCCGCCTCCCGCCGGGCACCGAAAGCACGGCGCTGAAGGCCGCGGCGTGGCAGGGACTGGCACTGGACGGCCTGGCCGCCTTCCGCCACCCGGACAGCACGATGTCCACAATGGACGGCCTGGTGGTCGGGTACGCGACCCCGCCCGAGCACGCCTACCCGGCGGCGCTCGACGCCCTGTGCCGCGCGCTGCCGCCGGCGTGAGACCTAACCGACGATGTCGATGTCGAACGGCTCGGCCGCGCTGTAGTTGATGTCGGCCCACACCGCGCCCGGCAGCTCGTACCGCCGGTGGGACGTGAGCTTCGAGTTGTAGCCGCCCGTCTGGGTCGGGTTGTGGCCGATGCCCTGGTGATCGCTGCCCCAGGCGAAGATGTCGCCCACCCACATCGGCTTCGCGAAGCCGTCGCCGCCGAGCCGCGGGCGGATGATGACCGCCGCGCCGGTGCTGCCGGACAGGAACACCCGCACCGCGTTCTCCGCGGCGTTCGGCGGGGTGACGGTGATGCGCTCCATGATTTCCACTCCAGTCGGGCCGGTGGCGGTTCCGTCCACCCCCGGCCAGTAGTCGGCGACGGACGAAAGGTCGTAGCCGGGGGCCACGTTCCCGCGGTACTGCTTGGCGACCGCACCGGCGGGGATGGCCGGATCGCCGTTGTACTGGGCGATCCAGTAGTGCGGCTCCGCGACACCGGCGGAGGAGAACGCCGACCGCACCGACGGCCAGGTCGACAGGTTGCAGTAGACCGTCGGGTCCGCGCCCGCCGCGCGCCGCATCCGGACCCAGCCCGGCGCTTCGGCCGGGGTGGCGTCGCCGGGTTCGACGTCGAGGACGTGCCCGTCGTTGGTCGCCGCCTTCTTGACGATGGTGACCTTGACCGCGTTCGGGAACCGCGCCCAGTCGGCGGGTGTCCAGGGCGGCAGCTTGATCCGGTCGATGTAGCCGGCGACCATCCGGGCGTCGGCGGGGATGTTCGCGGCCGTGACCGCGTCGTACATCGTGCGCACTGGCTCGGCCTCCGTTCGGTTGCCGTATC
This sequence comes from Amycolatopsis sp. NPDC004169, assembly GCF_040610315.1. Lineage (NCBI taxonomy): Bacteria > Bacillati > Actinomycetota > Actinomycetes > Pseudonocardiales > Pseudonocardiaceae > Amycolatopsis > Amycolatopsis sp. NPDC004169. Next base: position 44,214 of record NZ_JBEXMD010000043.1, on the reverse strand, counting down.
ACCGCCGGGGGACGGCGAAATCGCTTCCACGATCCGCCATCGTGCAATTACCCGCGTGGGGTGTTCGTCAAGCACGAAACGCGAGGCGGCACGGAGAATCACCAAAACGGCCGCAGCACGCCATTCCTTCACCCGCCGCTCACGCACCGGTGGTGACGTTCCGCTTCCGGTACTGGCTTCCCGGTCACCCGGCTGGCAAGCTGCCAGCACCTCACGAGGGAAGGACGTGCATGGCGGCACACCCGGCGCGGGCCCGGCGGATCGACGCGCGGGTCGTCGTCCTGAGCGCGCTGCTGGTGGTCGCGCTGCTCGCCTGGGCCGGGTTCGACTACCTGAAGGACCGGCTGGCCGGTGGCGGCTGCGACACCACGACGCCGGTGCGCGTGACGGCCGCGCCGGACATCGCGCCGGTGCTGACCGGGCTCGCCCGGACCATTCCGGAGCGGGACTGCTATTCCGTCGAGGTCACGGCCAGCCCGTCGACGGCCACCGCGACCGCTCTCGAAGCCAACGGCGCGAACGGCCCGGACGTCTGGGTGCCGGAGTCGAGCACCTGGCTGCTGCAGGCCCGCGACGGCGGCGCGTGGAACCTCCCCGAGTCCGGCCAGCCGGTGGCGAGCTCGCCGGTCGTGCTCGCGCTCACCGAAGACGTCGCGAAGCGGGCCGGCTGGCCGGGGAAGTCGCCGTCCTGGGCGGACGTCCTCGCGCAGAGCCCGGTCGGCCTGCCCGACCCGGGCCGGGACCCGGCCGCCATCGGCGCGCTGATCGGCCTGCAGCAGCTGACGAAGGACGCACCCGACCCGGCCGCGGCGTTCACCGAGGAGATCCGCAAGCTCTCGGCGGTGAAGCAGCCGTACCCCGCGTGGCCGGCGTCGGAGCAGTCGGTGCTGGCCCGCAAGCTCGTCGCCGCCTATCCCGCGGCCGGCGTCCCCAGCTTCGACTACCCGTACGTCGTGCTGCCGCGGGCTTCGGAAGCCTCGCGCTCGGCGGCCGAACGGTTCCTGCGGCTGCTGCTCGACCAGACCGCCACCAAGGCGTTCGCGGACGGCGGGTTCCGGACGCCGTCCGGGCAGCTGCTCGGCGACCGGCCGCGCGACACCCGCACGAACGCCGCGCCCCGCCCGGCCGGGCCGCCCGCGCCCGAGGCGATGTACGGCGTGCTCCAAGCCTGGGCCGGGGCCAACCTCAGCGCCCGCGTCCAGGTGCTGCTCGACGTGTCCGGGTCGATGGCCGCCACCGTGCCCGGCACCGGCCGCAGCCGGATGGCGCTGACGCTCGAAGCCGCGACGCAGGGGCTCGGCCTGTTCAAGCCGACTACCGAGATCGGCCTCTGGCTGTTCTCGACCAAGCTCGACGGTGACAAGGACTACAAGGAACTGCTGCCGATGCGGTCGATCGCCGAGCAGCTGGCCGCGGGCGGGGTGGCGACGCTGCAGGCGGTCAAGCCGAAACCCGGCGGCGCGACCGGGCTGTACGACTCGATCCTCGCCGCGTACCAGAACGCCCGGCAGAGCTGGCAGCTCGGCCGGATCAACGTCGTCGTGGTGCTCACCGACGGCCGCAACGAGGACAGCGACTCGATCGGGCTGCCCGGGCTGCTCGCCGAGCTGGGCCGGCTGCAGGACCCGCGGAAACCGCTGCCGGTGATCGGCATCGGCATCGGGCCGGACATCGATTCGAGCGAGCTGAAGCAGATCTCGGCCGCGACCGGCGGCGAGTCCTTCACCACGCCGGACCCGCGCAAGATCTCCGACGTGTTCTACCAGGCACTGAGCAAGCTCATGTGCCAGCCGCCCGCCTGCAAGAAGTGAGGACGCCCGTGTTGGTGCAGATCGAAAAGCCCGCGCCACGGGTGAGCCGAAGACCGTCCGCGCTGGTCTTCGCCGCGTTCGTGGCCGGGCTGGTCCCGCTCGCGCTGCACACGTGGGCGGCCCTGCACGGCAGCCTCGCCCAGGACGACTTCGTGGTCACGCACCAGGCGGCCGCGGCCGGGCCGTTCGACCTCGGCTTCCTGTTCCAGGACTACCACGGGCACCTGCAGCCCGGCGGGTTCTTCCTCGCCGCCGTGCTGACCTGGTGGGCGCCGCTGAACTTCGGCCTGCTCATGGCGCCGCTGCTGCTCATGCGGGCCGTCGCGACGGTGCTGTTCTGGTGCCTGCTGGTGCGCTGCTTCGGCCGCCGGTGGGCGATCCTGGTGCCGTTCACCGTGTTCACCGCGTCGACGTTGCTGCTGGTCCCGACGCTGTGGTGGTCCTACGGGATCCAGCTGGTCCCGGTCGTGCTGGCCACCGCCGGCGCCCTGCACGCGCACGTCCGCTTCCTGCAGGACGGCGGGCGCTGGTGGCTCGGCGCGTTCGCCTGGACGCTGTTCGGCCTGGCGTTCTACGAGAAGGCCGCGGTGATCCCGGTGCTGCTGGCCGGGGTGACCGTCCTGCTCGGACGGTCGCTGCGCGAGCACGCGCGCTACTGGGCGGTGCACGCGGTGCTGCTGGCCGGGTTCGTGACGGTCTTCTTCGTGGTGACGTCGAGCCAGGTCGGGGCGGGTGCGCAGCCGATGTCGGCGGGCACGGTCGCCGACCTGACCGGCCGGATGCTCGGGGACACCCTCCTGCCGGGACTGGCCGGCGGCCCGTGGTCCGGTCCCGGCGCGGGCGCGACCTGGGCACCGTCGCCGTTCGTGGTGGTCGTCGCGCTGCTGGCGGCCGCGGTGGCCGTGGTGGTCGCCGGGGTGCGGGCAGGCGGACGGCGGGCGTGGGGTGCCTGGGCGCTGCTCGGCGCGGTGTTCGCGGTGGACGTCGGCCTGCTCGCGCTGACCCGGCTGCGCGAGGTCGGCCCGGGTGCGGGTGACGACCCCCGGTACGTCGCCGACCTGGCGCTGGTGGCGGCGTTGTGCGGGGCGTTCGCTTTCCTGTCGCCGGGTGCGCCATCCGGTGGCAGGCGGGAGCGGCCGATCGCCGTGGTCCTGTGCGTGCTGCTGCTCGTCAGTTCGGCGGTGGGTTTCGCCCGGCTCGCCCCGGCGCTGCGGTTCGAGCATTCCGCGCAGTACCTGGGGAACGTGCGCGCGGCGGTGGCCGAGGACCCGGAACTGGTCTTCTACGACACGTTCGTGCCGTCCGACGTGGTGCACGAGTGGTTCGGGGCGGACTCGCGCGCGTCCCGGGTGGCCGGCCTGCTGCCCGGCACGCACTTCGACCAGCCGACGAACCGCATGCACCAGCTCGACGCGACCGGCACCCCGCGGCTGATCACCGGCGTGGAGCCGGTTTCCCGCGGCCTGCCCGGCCCGGTCCCGAACTGCGGCACGACGATCGGCGAGACACTGGTGCGGATCCCGCTGGACACCCCGGTACTGGGCAGGCACCTGCTCAAGCTCGACTACTACACATCGGACGGTGGCGAAGGGCTGGTCGAGCGGACCCCGGTGTGGTTCCAGCCGGGGCTGCACTCGCTGTACCTGCCGGTGGACGGCCTGTTCGACCACATCGGCGTGCAGCTGTCGAGCCCGGGCGCGCCGGTGTGCGTTGCCAGGGTCGAGATCGGGAAGCCGGTCGTGAACGGCAAGTAGGACGTCGGCAACCCTCGAATCCGGCCGTTTCGCAGACAGGCGTGCCCGTTTCATGATTGTTTGTCCCCGTACGAGTTCGAGCAAGAACGGGGGGACAGACAGGTGAAGAGGAAGATCGCGGCAGCCGCCGCCGTCGCGGGCGCTCTGGCGTCGACGGTCGTGTTCGCGCAGCCGGCCAGCGCGGGGGACAGCCAGATCATGAAGTACCAGTGGAGCTACGGCGCCGCGTACGAGTACGAGTGCTATGCGGACGGTCAGTGGTACGTGCAGACCGGCGGCTTCGTGCGGTTCGAATGCCGTCCCACGACCTGGTCGTGGGAACTGTGGGCCGTCGTGCGGTGACCACGGACCTGCCGCGCGATCGCTGCCTCCCGAGGCGGCGATCGTGCGGCAGGGCCTCAGTAGGGGTCGTACGGGCTGTCGTGGCCGAGCAGGCGGGCCACCGGCCGCAACCGCAGGCGCAGCAGCACCTTGATCATCACGTTGCGCAGGAACCACGGCAGCTGCGCCAGCACACGCAGCCGGTCTCCGGCCGACGGTGGGGCCAGCCGGAAGCGGGCCAGCGACGTCGCCCGGTCCACATAGGTGTAGCGGCGTCCGAAGAGGACCTTCGCGATCGTGCCGAGCGTGACGCCGATCGAGGAAAAGCAGTCGTGGACCAGGATTTCCGCGCCCGGTGGCAGGTGGGCCGACCAGCGCAGGTCGTCGGTGTAGGTCCAGTAGTCGTGCTTGCCGTCGATGTAAAGCAGCTGTATGGGCCGGTCCCAGTCAGGGCGCAGTTCCGTGCTGTAACCGGCGACGAGCTCGACGATGTCGTCCAGCCCGGCCCGGCGGATGTTGCGCTCGAACAGCTGCCGCGTCGGGGATCCGCCGAACAGCCGGCCGTCCACGAAGGGGTCCACCGCGATCACCGTGGCCCCCACCGTGCGGGCGGCCGCGCCGAGGACGATCGTGGATCGGCCCTGGTGGCTGCCGATTTCCAGGACGACGTCGCCCTTCTCCAAGCGGCACGCGGCGTTCCACAGCGCTTCGCCCTGCGCGCGCGTCATCCAGCCCTTGACCGGTTCGGCCAGAGCCCAGGCGTCTTCGAACGAGATGGCGCACCTGCCTGAATGTCCGGGACTGTGCCTTCCACAAAAACTGTCGGCACATCGTAGCCAGGTTTCCGCCTAGTATCTACCGGATGGTAACCGCCACCCGCGAACGGTCCCGGGACGACGCCCCGCCCTCGAGCGGCGCCCGGAAGTTCTCGGTGGGCGCGTTCTTCCGGCGGCCCAGTACCTGGATCGTGCTGGCGCTGACCACGTTGTCATTCCTGCAGATGCCGGGGAAGACGACCTTCGACACCAAACTGGACCTCGCCGTCGACCCGATCGCCTTCCTGGGGCGCGCCCTGCACCTGTGGAACCCGGAGGCGACCGCGGGGGAGCTGCAGAACCAGGCGTACGGCTACCTGTTCCCGATGGGCCCGTTCTTCGCGCTGTGCCAGGCCGTGGGCGTGCCCGCGTGGATCGCGCAACGGCTGTGGGGCGCGATCCTGCTGTCGGCCGCGTTCGGCGGGGCCCTGCTGCTCGCCCGGGCGATGAAGATCGGCACCGAGCGCACCCGGCTGATCGGTGCGCTGGGCTACGCGCTCGCGCCGCGCATGCTGACCGAGATCGGCGGCCTGTCCGCGGAAATGCTGCCCGCGGTGCTGCTGCCGTGGGTGCTGGTGCCGCTGGTGCGGGCCGGCGCGATCGGCTCGCCGCGGCGGGCCGCCGGGCTGTCCGCGCTGGCCGTGCTCGGCATGGGCGGGGTCAACGGCGCGATGGTCGTGATGGCGCTGGTCCTGCCCGGGCTGTGGCTGCTGACCCGCCGGTGGACGCGGGCGCACGTCGAACTCGTGCTGTGGTGGTTCGTCTTCGTCGTCGGGGCCACCCTGTGGTGGATCCTGCCGCTGCTGCTGCTCGGCGAATACAGCCTGCCGTTCCTGGACTACATCGAGTCCGCGACGAACACGACCGCGCCGATGTCGCTGTTCGAAGTGCTGCGCGGCACCAACCAGTGGGTCGCCTACGTCGTGCAGGGCACGCCGTGGTGGCCGGGCGGCTGGTCGCTGATCGACAACCCGGTGCTGATGCTCGCCACCGGGCTCGTCGCCGGCGTCGGCCTGTTCGGGCTCACCCGCCGCGGCCTGCCGGACCGGCGGTTCCTCGTGCTCGGCGTGGTCACCGGGCTGACCCTGCTGACCATCGGTTACGTCGGCACGCTCGACAGCCCGCTGGCCGAGCAGGTCCGGCACCTGCTCGACGGGCCGCTCGCCCCGCTGCGCAACGTCCACAAGTTCGAGCCGGTGCTGCGGCTGCCGCTGATGCTGGCGTTCGTGCACGGCATCTCGAGCCCGGTGCGGTCTCCGCGGCGCTTCCTGCGACCCGCGCTCGGCCTGCTGCTGGTGCTGGTGGTGGCCGCGCCGGCGTGGCTGCTGAACCTGCGCTCCGGCCCGGGCTGGGACGCGGTGCCCGGCTACTGGTACGACGCGATGGGCTACGTCGCCAAGGCCGACCCGAACGCGCGGACGCTGCTGCTGCCGGCCACCGGGTTCGGCGAATACCAGTGGGGCCGCACGGTCGACGAGCCCGCGCAGGCGATCGCGCGGAGCCCGTGGGCGGTCCGCAACCAGGTGCCGCTGGGGTCCGAAGGCAACACGCGGCTGATGGACTCGGTGGACGCGGCGCTGGCCGACGGCCGCGGCGACCCGGGGCTGGCCGCCTTGCTCGCGCGGTCCGGGTACCGGTTCCTGCTGCTGCGCAACGACATCGACCGCGAACGCACCGCCGCCCCGCCGATCGCGACCCTGCGTGCCGGGCTGGCCGGGTCGCCGGGCATCGCCAAGGCGGCCGAGTTCGGGCCCCTCGAAGTCTGGGAGGTGCGGCAGCCGGTGCCCCTGGCCACCGCCACGTCCACAAAGGACGTCCCCACGGTGAGCGGCGGCCCGGAGAACCTGCTGCCGCTGATCGACTCGGGCCAGCTCGACCCGGCGACGCCGACCGTGCTCACCGGCGACGGCGGCTCGCCCAGCGGCCCGCGGCTGGTGACCGACGGCCTGCGCCGGGCCGAGCGGAACGTCGGCGGCGTCCGCGACAACCTCAGCCAGACCCTCACGGCCGGAGAGGCCTACCGCCAGCAGCGTGCGGCGGGTGACCTGCTGCCGTTCCCGGGCCAGGAGCACCAGACCGTCGCCGCCTACCGGGGGATCCGCTCGGTGACGGCGTCGACGGCGGCGTCGTTCGCCGACGCCTTCGGTGGCTCCGATCCTTCGTACCAGCCCTTCGCCGCGATCGACGGCGACCCGCGCACGGCGTGGCACTCGTCGTCGTTCACCGGGCCGATCGGCCAGTGGCTCGAGGTGGAGCTGGACACCCCGCGGCTGGTGAACTCCGTCCAGCTGGAGATGGTGGACGACCTGCGGGTGGGCTGGCCCGCCACCCGGATCCGGATCACCACCGACAACGGCTCGGTCGACCAGCAGGTGATCCGCGGCGCCGGGCCGCACGAGTACCCCGTCGCCGCCGGCGTGACCCGGACGGTGCGGGTCACGCTGCTGTCGCTGGTGGTCGGGCGGCAGGACGGCAACGTCGGCATCGCCGAGCTGAAGATCCCCGGCACCGAGCCGCAGCGAGCCCTGGAAGTGCCGGCGGACCTGCCGACCGGGGCGGCGCCCGGGTTCGCGTTCACGCGGGGCGCGCAGCCGCGGTACGCGTGCCTGCCCCTCGCCGGTGCCGTCCGGTGCGACGCCGCGACCGCCCGCGACGGCGAGGAGCCCGACGGGATCCGGCGGTTGTTCAGCACGCCGGCCGAGCAGACGTACCTGGTCGGCGGCTCGGTGCTGCCGGCCGGTGGCGGGCGCAACCCGGTGTCGCTGCCCGGGGTCACCGTGGCGTCGACGTCCCAGCTGGGCGGCGACCCGGCGGCGGCCGGGTTCGCGGCCGTGGACGGCGATCCGGGGACGACGTGGCGCCCCGACGTCACCGACCTGCGGCCGGCACTGACCCTCGGGTGGGCGTCGCCGAAGCGGATTTCGGGGCTGCGCATCGAGGTTTCCCCGGCCAGTGGGGCACGGGCGCCGCGGCAGGTGCAGCTCGTCGGCCGGTCGGCGACGCGGACGGTGGAGCTCGACGCGAGCGGGTCCGCGTCCTTCGAGCCGCTGGACACCGACCAGCTGCAGGTCGTGCTGCCGGGCGACGACGACGATCCCGCGGCGCGCGCGGTGGTGGGCATCGGCAGCCTGACGCTGTCCGGCAGCGACGGCCTGCTCCCGGCACCGGACCCGGCGTTCACCGTGCCGTGCGGGTCCGGGCCGAACGTCCACCTGGACGGGCTCGACTACCGGACGTCCGTGCAGGGAAAGCTGTCCGACATCACCGAGCACCGGCCGCTGGCACTGGGCATGTGCCGCGACTCGGAGGGCGGCATCGTGCTGCCGGCCGACGGGCACGAGCTGCGGACGGACCGGTCGGAGTCGTTCGTGGTCCAGGACCTGTGGCTGCGCCCGACGGGGACGACGTCGCCGCCGGTGCGCCGCGCGGTCCAGGTGGGTGACTGGGGCGCGGCGTCGCGGTCGGTGACGGTGGGGCCGGGCGAGGAGGCGGTGCTGGCGGTCCCGGAGAACGCGAACGCCGGCTGGACGGCCACTTTGGACGGACAGCAGCTGACCCGCACCCGGGTCGACGGCTGGCAGCAGGCGTGGGTCGTCCCGGCCGGCGCGGGCGGGGTGGTGGCACTGACGTTCACCCCGGACGCGCACTACCGCCTGAGCCTGCTGATCGGCGCGGCGGCCGTGCTGGCGCTGCTGGTCGGCGTGGCCTGGCCGGCCCGGCGGCGCCGGTTCACGATCTCCCCGGGCGGCGCCTGGACACCGGTGGTGCTGGTCGGGTTGCTGGTGGCGCTGGGCGGGATGCTGCCGGTGGTGCTGCTGATCGCGTGCCTGCTGGCCCGCCAGTTCTCCGAGCGCGCACCGAGGTTCCTGGCGTTCGGCGGCATGGCCGTGGCGGCGGTGGTGTCGGTGACGGGCCGCATCCTCGGCCACGGCCAGGACTGGGCGTACGGCCCGATCACCCAGGGAGCTCTCCTCCTGGCCGCGGCGGCCATGGTGGCCACTTGCGTGGACTGGTTCACCCGCAAGCAAAACCCCACCACCCCGTGACCCCGTACCCGGACGGTCGGCCCGCGTACCCGGACGGTCGGCCCGCGTACCCACGCGGTCGGTCGGCGTACCCAGGGGGTCGGCCCGCGTACTCGGATGGTCGGCTCACGAACCGACTCTCCAGGTACGCAAGCCGACCGTCTGGGTACGCAAGCCGACTCTCCAGGCATGTGGATCGGTCGGCGGGTGGGCGAGTTCGAGGCCGGGAAATGTCGGTGGGTGGGGGTAGCGTGGAAAACGGGGGCTGCTCAGGCCGGTTTGCGGGGGCGGAACTCGAGGAACGCGCCGGCCGCGGCCAACGCGCCGGCCGTGCCCACCGCCGCGGTGACCACCTGGGCGGGTGAACCGTGCAGCCACGTCGTGATCAACGCGGCCTCCAGAGCGACCGCCGCCCACATCAACACCGTCACGCGGCGGTCGCCGTCGGCCAAGCGGGCGTAGAGCAGGATCTGGACCAGCGCCAGCATCGAGCCCGCCAGCGCGAACGGCCACACCGGCATCGTGCTCCCCGCGTACCGCGCGCCGCCGATCAGAGCCGGCAGCGACGGTCCCATGACCAGCGAGACCAGCAGGACCACCGCGTCCAAGCAAGCGCACACCGCCAGGGCCACCGGGAGCGTCCGGCGGCGGTCGTCGGACACCGCGAACCGGGGCAGGACCAGCACCCCCACCGCCTGCGGCAGCCAGTACGCGATCTTCGTGACGATCGCCCCCAGCGCGTACTCGCCCGCCTCCACGGCCGGCAGCGTGTGCCGGGCCAGCACCAGATCCAGGTTGACCAGCAGCACCAGCGCCAGCATCGCCTGCGCCGTGTGGAAGACCTCGCCGCCGTGGCGGTCGGCCCAGCGGGGACGCGGGCGGCCGCACAGCTGCCAGCCCGCCACCACCACCGCCAGCGAACCGATCGCCGCGCCGGCCAGCGCGCCCGTCGGTGACCCCGAAAGCACCAGCCCCACCAGCGAACCGCCGACCTTGCCCGCCCCTTCCAGCGCGATCAGGCCGGACAGCACGGCGAACCGGTGACTGCCTTGCAGCAGGCCGTGGAACACGCCCAGCAGCGTCAACGGCCCGAGCGCGGCCGTCACCAGCAGCGCCGGCGCGAGCGAACCCAGGTGCAGCAGGAGGACCAGCAACGGGCTCAGCGTCAACGCCGTCGTCGCGACGATCGCGCTCGTCACCAGTCCGAGCGCGAACAACGAGCCCTGGGACAGCGACGGCGAGCGCGCCACCCGCAGCGCCACCACCGTCTGCAGCCCCATCGCCGGGACGACGCCGATCACCAGCACCGCCAGCAGCGAGCTGAGCTCCCCGAACGCGCCGGGCGCGAGGATCCGCGCGGCCGCCAGGCTCAGCACGTAACTGGCCGCGTTGTTGCCCGCGAGCGCGAGCGAGACGAGGATCGCCGCGACCCGGTTGCCCGTCCGGGCCGGGACTTCGGTGTCTACGCTCAACGGCGGGCTCCCGTTACCGGTGGGTAGTGACCAGGGACCATAACCGCGCACGCAACGGAAAGGAAGGGCCGTGAACGCACCGGGCAGGCGGCTGGCCCTTCCCCTGCTGGCCGCCGCGCTGGCGTTCGTCGTCTGCGGGCCGCTGCTCGGCCGCGGGTTCGTGCTGAGCTACGACATGGTGTTCGCGCCTCGGCAGTACTTCGTGCCGGACGCCTTCGGGGCCGGCGCCACGCTGCCGCGCTCGGTCCCCGCCGACGCCGCCGTCGCGCTCGCCACCACCGTGCTGCCCGGCGACCTCGTCCAGAAGATCGTGCTGCTCCTGGCCGTTTTCGGCGCCGCGCTCGGCGCGGGACGGCTCGTCCCGACCGAGCACCTCGGCACCCGGCTCGTCGCGGCGACGGCCTACGCCTGGACGCCCTACTTCGCCGAGCGGCTCTTCATCGGGCACTGGCCGCTGCTGCTGACGTACGCGGCCCTGCCGTGGATCGTCCGAGCCGGACTCGCGGTGCGGGCGCAGGAAGCCCAAGGGCTGCCGAGGCTGGTGCTCGCCTGCGCGCCGGCCGTGCTGACCCCGCCGGGCGGCGTCCTCGCGGCCGCCGTCATGGTCGTGGCCGCCGGTTCGCGGCGGCTCTGGCAGACCGTCCCGCTCGCCATCGTGCTCAACCTGCCGTGGCTGGTCCCGACGTTCCTCAACGCCGGCGGCACGTTCTCCGACCCGGCCGGCGTCACGGCGTTCAGCGCCCGCGCCGAAAGCTGGGGCCCCGCGCTGCTGAGCGTGCTCGGCCTCGGCGGCATCTGGAACGCCGAAACCGTGCCCGGCAGCCGTGCGGTGCCGCTGGTTCCCGTGCTGACGCTCATCGTCGTCGCCATCGCGATCGCGGGGCTCCGGCCGCTCGCGCAGCGGTGGGGGAAGGCACCGGTCCGTTCGCTGACGGCGCTGGGTGTCCTGGGTGTGCTGCTGGCTTCGCTGGCGACGTTGCCGGGTGGCGGCACGCTGCTCGCCGCGGCAACGCGGTACCTGCCCGGCGCCGGACTCCTGCGTGACGCGCAGAAGTGGGTGGCGTGGTGGGCCCTGCCGCTCGCGCTGGGCTTCGCGCTGGCGGTCGAAGCCGCCGCGGCGAAGCTGAAAAGCGGCCGCGTCGCGCTCGTGACCGCGGCCGTCGTCTTCCCGCTGCTGACCATGCCGGACCTGGCGTGGGGCGGCTGGGGTCGGCTCGCCACCGCGCAGTACCCGGCCGACTGGGCGGCAGTGTCCGAAAAGCTCGGTGACCGGCCCGGCGACGTGCTCACGGTGCCGCTCTCGGCGTTCCGCGGGTTCGCCTGGAACGACGGACGCACGCAGCTCGACCCGGCGCCGCGCGTGCTGCCGCAACCCGTGCTGATGGACGACACCCTGCAGGTCGGCGCCGAGCGCGTCGCCGGCGAAGACCCGAGGATCGGCGACGTCCGGGCCGCGGCCTCGGCGCGGGAGCTCACCGACGCGGGTGTCGGCTGGATCCTCGTCGAGCACGGGACACCCGGTTACGTCGACCCGCGGTGGCTCTCCGGCGCGACACCGGTGTGGTCGGGTGAATGGCTGACGCTGTACCGGACCCCGGGTGTGCCGGCGGTGAAAGCGGTCTCGTGGACGCCGGTCTTGCTGGCGAACGGAGTAGCGCTGGCGTTGCTGTGCGTCGCACTGTTGTGCCGCATGTTACCGATGCGTACATTGGGCCGCGGCAGGATTTCCCCTGCGCGGAAGGAGTGACACGTGGGCACGCTCATCGGCGCGATCGTCGCCGTCATCATCGGCGGCGGAGCGGCGACAGCGGGGGGCTTCGCGCTCATCACCTCGGCCGACCCGGACACCGCCGCGCCGGTGCAGGAGAAGCTCAACGCGCAGGTGAAGTACAACCCCGCCGACCACCCGCTCAAGCTCTACGGGGACCGCTGACGCGCGTGACCCGGCTCGCCTCCGACCACGCCCACCGCGTCGTCGGGCTCTACGGCGACCCCACCGTTTCCTGGAGCATCCTCCTCGAAGCGGAACTCGGCGCGGCCGCACCGGAACCGGAGAAGCTCCGGGCGCGGCTGGCGGCCGCGTGCGCGCAGTACCCGCATCTCGGCGTGGTCCCGGAAATCGAGCGGAGCACCGACCTGCCCGCGGTCCGCGACCGCTTCGCCTCGGCGCCCTACGAACGCGGCGCACCCCTGGTCCGCGTCGCCGCCGGTGAACGCACACTCCTCGTCGCCGCGCACCACGGCGCGCTCGACGGCCTCGGCCTGCTGGCACTGCTCGGCGTCCTCCTCGACGTCCCGGTTTCGTCGGGGGCGCGCGGGATCGGGCCGCGGACCGGCGGCAAACCCTTTGCCGTTTCGGCCCTCCAGCGGCTCGCCGAGGCGCTTTTCGCGCCACCGGGCCGGATTGCCCCCGAGCACGGGCGCGAAGCGGCCGGAGACGTCTTCGCGGCCGGACACGAGCCGCGCCTGCGTCTGGGGGCCGCCGGGTTCGTCGCGGCGGCGGTCACCGCCACCGGACGCTGGAACCGCGCGCACGGCGCCCGCACGGCCCGCGTGGTGGCGGCGCTGGGCGCGTCACGCCGGTCCGGTGCCGCACCGGAACCGGTGCACGACAGCGCGTTCTTCCGTCTGCGGCTGGGCCGCGGCGCGGACGTCGCGGCGGTGCTGGCGGCCCAGCCACCGGAGCCGGACTTCCCGGCGCGCAGCAGCCGCCTGGCCCGGCTGGGCACCCGGCTGCTGGCGAGCCGGCTCGGGTCGACGTTCCTGGTGTCGAACCTCGGCGTGGTGTCCACCGGGGACACGGTCCGGTCGTTGGCGTTCTACCCGGCGGCGAGCGGCCGTTCAGGCGTGGCGTTCGGCGCGGCGACGACCGGGGAGACCACTACGGTCACGGTGCGGGCTCGCGGCAAGGACTTCGACCAGGCGGCTGCTGCCCGGCTCCTGGGCGTGTTCCGGGATGCGGTGCGGGATGAGGGTGCGCGGGCGGGGGACCGGCTGCCCGGAGACGTCCCGCACCAGTGACGCGAACCGGCCGACGCTCGCGTCCCAGCTGTACCGCCCGGCCCGCTCCGCGCCCGCCATACCCATCTCCGCGCGTCGCAGGCCGTCGGCCAGCAGGCGGTCGACCTGGGTGGTGAAGTCGTCGAAGTCGTCGGCCAGCAGGCCCGTCCGTCCCTCCACGATGGACTCCGTGACGCCGCCCGCGGCCCGGTAGGCGACCGAAGGCACGCCGTGCGCCGCGGCCTCCATGATCACGATGCCCCAGCCCTCCTTGACCGATGGGCACAGGTGCAGCCACGAGCGGGCCAGGATCTCGTGCTTGGCCTGCTCGTCCACCCAGCCGTGCAGGACGACCCGGTCGGCGACCCCGCGCGAAGCCGCGTGGGCGCGCAGCACCTCGTCCCACGGCCCCTGGCCGACCACTTCCAGCCGCAGGGACGGCCAGCGCCGCGCGAGCCGGGCGACCACGTCGATGGCGTGCTCGATGCGCTTGTGCGGCACCAGCCTGCTCACCGCGACCAGCGTGGGCTCGCTGTCCCGTTCGGACGTGCACGGCGGGGGTGCGTCGAGGCCGTTCGGGACCACCGTGACGCGCTCGCGCCCGATGCCCAGCCCGGCCAGCTCCGCCCGGGTGACCTCGGAAACCGTGACGTAGGAGCACGTGCGGAACAGCCACGGCGCCAGCCGCGACTCGATCCACCAGCCGACCCGGCCCAGCGTCTCGCCGAGCGCGCTGATCCACTGTTCCTTGTGGACGTGGTGCACGAGCACCAGCACCGGGCAGCCGGCGACCAGCCGGGCGAAGAACGGCATCCCGTTCTGCACGTCGACGACGAGGTCGGCGCGGGCCCGGCGGATCGCGCGCAGGGCGTGCGCGTAGACGCCGAACTTGTTGCCGCGCCGCCGGTAGCGGACGCCGTCGCGCCACTCGCCTGCCGCCGCGCCCGGGTACGCGGCGCACTGGATCTCGACCCGGTACCCCGCTCTGGCCAGGCCTTCGGCCATCCGCTCGACGTACCGCTCCGAGCCGCCGCCTTCGGGGTGGCCGGTGTCGCGCCAGTTGAGGAGGAGCACACGAGGACGTTGCATCGGGTTTTTCCAAACTGTGGCGACGGTGCTAGGTTACTGGTGCGTACACCCTAGATGAACGTATTCCGGAAAGCGACGGTTCAATGGTAGGTAATCCGGTTCTCGTCGCGACGGCACAGCCGCACCGCGCCACGCTCCGCCGTTCGGTGACCCTGTTCCGGACATTCCTGACCGAACAGACGGACCCGGACGGCTTCTATTCCGCGCTCGCCGCCGACTCCGTCCGGCAATTGGCGTCCCACGCGCCGCTGCCGGGGCGCACGGTGCTCGACGTCGGCGGCGGACCGGGCTATTTCTCCGACGCCTTCCGCGCGGCCGGCGCGGTCTACCTCGGCCTCGACCCGGACGTCGGCGAGCTGTCCGCCCGTGGTGAGCCGGGGGAGAACATGATCCGCGCCAGCGGCACGGAACTGCCCGTGCGCAGCGGGTCCGTGGACATCTGCTACTCGTCGAACGTGCTGGAGCACGTCTCCGAGCCGTGGGTCATGCTCGCCGAGATGTGCCGGGTGACCAAGCCCAGCGGCACGGTCTTCGCGTCGTTCACGCCGTGGTATTCACCGTGGGGCGGCCACGAGACCGCGCCGTGGCATTTCCTCGGCGGTTACTACGCCAGGAGCCGTTATGCCCGGAAATTCGGGAGGCAGCCGAAGAACAAATTCGGGGAAAGCCTCTTCCCGGTTTCGGTCGGCGCCGCGCTCCGCTGGGCGAAGACGACGCCGACCGCCGACCTGGTGGCCGGGTACCCGCGGTACCACCCGAGCTGGGCGATGGGGATCGTGCGGATTCCCGGCCTCCGTGAAATCGCGTCCTGGAATCTCGTCCTGGTGCTGAAGAAGCGCTAGCGGTCCGCGCCGACCGGCACCCGCTGCCGCCGCGGCGGGGCCGGCGGGGCGGCCGGGCGACGGCGGACCAGCAGGTAGATCCCGGCGACGATGGCCACGCCGCCGCCGATGCCGAGCCAGAGCGGGCCGGTGCTCGTCAGGAACTCCAGCTTGCCCTTGTTCTCGTCGATCTGGTCGACCATCTGCGCGATCGTCTTGGCGTTGTAGGACAGCGTCCCGTCGAACACGACGGTCGGGCTGCCGGTGGTGCGGCGCAGTTCCTGGTGCTGCTGTTGCTGCTGCTTCACCTCGACCCCGGTGACCGGCTCCACCCACATCGTGTTGACCCCGCGGTAGTACAGGTCCGCGTCCACACTCGACTCGGTGGCGCCGACGAGCGAGCCGGGCACCGACTTCGTCTCGAGCTTGGTGTCGGGGATGTTCTGGACGAACTTGTAGGTCTCGATCCCGTTCACCGTCTCGGTGCCGGTGTACCGGGCGGTGACGGCCTTGCCGGTGTTGTCGTCGTAGACCGGGTAGTCCTTCTGCTCGGTGCCGAAGGGGAACTTGAAGTTCAGGCCGGGCTGCGGCTTGTAGTCGTTCTTCTCGGGCGGCTTCTGGCCGTCCTTGTCCGCCTTGGCCTGCAGCTCGGTGACGTAGCTGCTTTCCTTGGTGCACTTCGGGTCGTTGGCGCCACGCGGGTCGTACCCCTCGGAGGTGCGCCGGTCGAAGCAGACCTGCCGCTTGCTCGCGCTGAGCACGGTGCCGTCGGCGTCGTCCTTGACCTGCACCGCGAGCAGCCAGACCGCGTAGTCGGTGCCCTCGTGCATTTCGGGCCGGGAGAAGTTCGCCTGGACGCGGGCGGTGGCGGTCAGCTTCGCGTTTTCGCGGATCTCGGTGACCGGGCCGGCGCCCTTGTCGGTCACGGCGAGGACCCGGCTCGCGGTGCCTTCCAGCACCGACGTCGAATCCTGGTCCAGCGGCACCTTGGCGAGCTTCGGGTAGACGTAGGTCGGCAGCAGCACCGCCCCGGCGACCGCGAAGACCCCCAGCGCCAGCAAGATCAGGCCCAAAGCTCGTCGCAACGGTCCTCCTGGGTCGTACTCCGTACACGCAAATTACCCGGCGGTAATCAGGTGCACGGATAGTGGCCTGCGCCACGTCGCGCGTCAAAGTGTGACCGGCGGTCACAGCCCGGCGGTGCCACCGGAAGGTCGCATGGGCGCCGCCGTTCGGACCAAGCGGCCAAACATGTTTGTTCCCGGGCACAACGGGCACGGGCCCACCATCGGACGATCCCCCAGCCGCCGCGCCGGACCGTGAAGGAGAACGTCCCTTTTGCTCCAGGACCCATCGATGGTCGCCATCGCGGCGACCGCGCGCTGGCGGGCCCGGATCGTGGCGGCCGCCGCGAGCGCGGGAATCACCCTGACCGACGACCTGGCGGGCGTACCGGGTATCCGCCTGCTGAGCTGCGCCCCGGGCGACCTGGCGGCGATCGTCCCCCGCCTGACCCGCGACGCGGAGCCGGCCCGCCCGGCGATCGGCGCCCATTCGGACTCGATCGCCGACCGCGAGCTGCGGGACGCCGTCGCGGACGTGGCGGCCTTGCTTTCGTTGCACGGCAACGTGGTGCTGGACCTCGACGCGGGCGGCCGCCGGTCCCGCCCGGCCCGTCCGGACGTGGTGGTTTCGGCCGGTGTGGACCGTCCGCAGTGGACGGAACCGGCGGTGAGGCTCCCGGTGGGGACGGGACGGCGTGGTGTCCCGCTCACGGTGGCGCTGACGGCGGGGCCGTCCTTCGAGGGCACGCTCCTGGAGCTGGCGCGTCTGGTGGAGGCCGACGCGGCCTAGAGATCCTCCTCGACGAACTCCAGCAGGTCACCGGGCTGGCACCCGAGCACCCGGCACATCGCCTCCAGCGTGCTGAACCGGACCGCCTTCGCGCGGCCGTTCTTCAGCACCGCCACGTTCGCCGGCGTCAGGCCGACCTTTTCGGCGAACTCCCCGACGCTCATCTTGCGCTTGGCCAGCTCGACGTCGATGCGCACGACGATCGGCATCAGATGACCGCTTCCAGGTCGGTGCGCAGCGTGGTCGCCTGGCGCAGCAGGGCGCGCATGACCACCATCAGCAGGCCGAGCACCGTGATCGCCACGGTGACCAGGAACAACAGCATCGGCATCCCCGGGTCGTCCGCGTTGAACCCCACGAAGACCAGCATGCCGACGAGCACCAGCCACGCCGCCGCCACCGCCCAGACGATCGCGTCGACCCACTTCAGCGACGCCGTCGTGAAGATCCGGTCCTTCTTGACCAGCGTCAGCAGCTTCCACGTCGCGACGACCACCACCTCGACGCACAGCACGAGGAACACCGCGATCGCGGTCAGCGGCCAGCGCAGCGGAGCGTCGTGCGGGTTCTGCTGCGTGTGGTAGGCGATCCCGCCCGGGAGCGACAGCGTCTGGAACACGACCAGGACGCCGAAGAGCACCACGAGGAAGAACCTGAGCGCGGCAACGGCCCATTTCTCGGTAACCATGCGCCGACTATCGCGTGGTTCCTATCGAAAGTCAATCGGTAGTAATCGGGAAACGATCAATCCGGCTCCGGATCGAGACGCACCGACTCGAGGGCGACGTACAGCTCGCCGACGTCCACCGGGTTGGTCAGGTCGCGCTTGGTCAGCTCCTGCACGCGCCGCAGCCGGTAGCGGACCGTGTTGGGGTGCACGAACAACCGGTCCGCCGCGTCCTTCGCCGAGCCGCCGCCGGCGAACCAGGCCAGCAGGGTGTCGAGCAGGACCTTGCGCTCCGCTCCCGGCAGGGCGAGCACGCCGGCCAGCGCCGACCGGCAGACGTCGCGGGCCATCCCGGGCGCCGCCGCGACCAGCGTCGTCACCGGCGAGTCGCCGAACACCACCACACCCGGCGTCGCCGCCGGGAGGGAACGGCGGGCGATCCGGGCCCGGTGGAGGGCGTCCGGTACGTCGGGGAAACCGGAGAACGGCCTGCTCAGCCCGGCCGCGACCGGCAGCGACCCCAGTGTTTCGCGCAGCCGGCGGACGTCCTCGATCCGGTCGATCGCGACCAGGCCCGCCTCGCCGCCGGGGCGCCACGCCGACCGCCAGCGCCGCGCCCGCAGCAGCGCCTCGACGGAGTCGTGCTCGTCCGGCTCGACACGCTCGGTGACCACGGCGACGAACATGCCCGCGGTCGGCAGGCCCAGCTCGCGCGCCGCGGCCTCCATCTCCGCCTGGCCGGTCAGCCGGCCGCGCAGCAGGTCGTCCAGCAGTCGCGCGTTCGCGTGCGACGGCTCGGCCGCGACCTGCTCGTACGCCGTGGTCAGCGCGTCGGAGTAGAGGTCGATCGCCTTCCAGACGTAGGAGTTGATCTCGATCGTCCGGGTCGGGTTCAGGAACTCCGGGCCGGCCAGCTCCAGCAGGCCTTCGTAGACGAAGGTGCCGCCGATCCGGAACGCGCGCAGCACGGCGGGCAGCGGGATGCCCTGGCGGGCCTGGGCCAGTCCGGTCTTGCGGGCGGCGTCGAGGGCCAGTCCGCGGCCTTCGGCCAAAGCCGTCAGCGCGCGTTCGAGGTTGGCCCGGCAGACTTGCCGAAGCTCGCCCGGGGCGACGTCCTCGACCTGCCGGTAGAACTCGTCCTGTTCACCCAGCAGCCGGGCCAGGCGATCGGCGAACTCGGGGAGCCGGGCCAGCATCTCGCGCACCAGCTCACGGTGCTCGCGAGGGACCGGCCTGGCGAGAGCTTCGATGCCCATCCCTCACTTTAGCTCGGGTCCGCCGCACGGGACACGCACGAACTTGAGCAAAATTCATGTCCGTCGGGTGATCGAGGTGGTGAGGACTTGACGGGTTCAGGCCGGCTTGCGCGCGGTGAGGTAGACGTGCGGCTCCGGGCCGGCGTCCGGGTGGTCGGGCACGAACTCGGCCACGTCCTCGCGGACGACCTCCAGGCCCGCCGCGGCCAGCAGCTCCTTGAGCGCCCCGGCGGCGAAGCTGTACGCGCGGACCGGGTGGCCCATGAAGACGATGTCGACGCCGTCGACGTCGGCGGGCACGGTCGCGAAGACCAGCAGGCCGCCGGGCTTGAGCCAGGCCGCGACGCGGCCGAGCACGGCCTCCTGCTCGGCCCGGGGCAGCTGCAGCATCGAGAAGAAGGCCGTGACCGCGTCCCAGGTCGCGTCCGGGTAGGACAGTTCGCGCATGTCCCCGAGCTCGAACCGGGCGGCGGGCACCTGCTCCCGGGCGATCGCGACCATCTTCGGCGCGACGTCGTAGCCGGTGACGTCGTGACCGGCGGCGGCCAGCAGTTCCGCGGTGGGCCGCCCGGTGCCCGCGCCGAGGTCGAGCACCTTCGCCCCGGGTGGCAGGGCGGCGAGCAGGTCGGTGACGGCGGCGCGGTGCGCGGTCGCGGCGCGGAAGGCGTGCTCATACGCCGTGCCGAGCGCGTCGAAGACCTCGGCGGCGGTTTCGGGGCGGGTCATGCCCGCAGACCTTGCCAGACCTAGGATCACGCCGTGACCGGTTTGCGGGGTGTGTTCGCCGGATTGGGCAAGAGCAGGGCGTTCGCGGTGCTCGGGCGGGCGCTCGTGCCCGCCGACCGGGTGCTGCTGCGGATCAGCGGCGGCCGGGTCGGCGTCGGTGCGGCGGTCGGGCTGCGGACGTTGCTGCTCACGACGATCGGGCGCCGCAGCGGCGAGCCCCGCCAGGTGCCGCTGCTGTACGTCGAGCGGGGCGGCGGGTACGTCGTCATCGGCTCGAACTGGGGCGGCGAAGCGCACCCGGCCTGGTCGGCGAACCTGCTGGCCCAGCCGAAGGCGACGGTCTCGGTGCACGGGCGCACGATCGACGTCACCGGGCGGCTCCTGACCGGGGACGAGCGCCGGGAGATGTGGGACGCGGTGGCGGCGTACTGGCCCGCCTACGACCGGTACGCCGTGCGGGCCGCGCACCGGGACATCCGCGTCTTCCTGCTGGAGCCGGTCAGCCGATGAGGTCGGTGTGCCGGATCCGGTACACCTGCAGCCGCAGGTTGTAGTACTTGTCGGTTTCGCCGACCCACTGCATGCCGAGCCGCTTGGCGACCGCGATCGCCCGCGTGTTGTTCGGCCGCGCCACGGCGAACAGCTCTTCGGTGTCCTGGGTGAAGGCCCACTCGATCAGCGCGGTCGCCGCTTCGGACGCGTAGCCCTTGCCCCAGACGCCGGGGGTGAGCTGCCAGCTCAGCTCCAGGTCCTCTTCGAACGGTGGCAGCAGCCGGATGCCGAGGCCGCCGATCACCGCACCGTCCTCTTTGCGCTCGATCGCCCAGCGGCCGCGCGGCGGCGGCAGGTTCGGCTGCGCCTCCTGCCAGGCGTGCAGCACCGCGCGCATCGCACCGATGTCGCCGACGCGGTCCATGGCCGGGGTCAGCCAGTGCGTGACGTCTTCCGCGCCGTAGATCGCGAACGCGGCTTCGGCGTCGGCAGGCGTCCAGTCCCGGATCACGAGGCGGTCGGTGCTCAACGGGGTCTCCATACCAGGACGCTACGCCGGGAGGCCCCGGATTGTTCCCGGCCCAGCGTCCGGACCGGCCTACAGTCGTCTCGTGGACGACATGCACGCGCTCCTCGCCCGCGCCGCCGAGCTCGGCGCCGGCTACCGGGCCACCCTCGCGGACCGGCCGGTCGCCCGGCCCGTCGACCCCGCCGAGCTGCGGGCCGGCTTCGGCGGGCCGCTCCCGGAGGACCCCAGCCCACCGTCCGAAGTGCTCGAACAGCTCGCCAGGGCCGCCGCACCCGGGCTCGTCGCCACGGCCGGGCCGCGGTTCTTCGGCTTCGTCATCGGCGGAGCCCTCCCGGCCGCCACCGCCGCCGACGTCCTGGCCGCCTGCTGGGACCAGAACGGCTTCAACGCCGTCCTCTCGCCCGCCGCGGCCGCCGCCGAGGACGGTGCCGGCGCCTGGCTGAAGGAGCTGCTCGGCATCCCGGCCACCGCCTCCGCCGGGTTCGTCACCGGCGGACAGGCCGCGAACACCGCCGGCCTCGCCGCCGCCCGGCACCACGTGCTCGCCGAAGCCGGCTGGGACGTCGAACGCGACGGGCTGGCCGGTGCCCCACGCGTCCGGGTCGTCGCGAGCGAAGAGCGGCACGCCACCATCGACCGCGCCCTGCGGCTGCTCGGCTTCGGCACCCGCGCCGTCGAGCCGGTCAAGGCCGGCCCGCAAGGCGCGATCGACGTCGAAGACCTCCGCGAAGTGTGCGCGGCCGGGAGCGGCCCGCTGATCGTCTGCCTGCAGGCGGGGAACGTGAACACCGGAGCCTGCGACGACCTGCGCGCCGCCCGGGAAGCCGTGGGAGACGCCTGGATCCACGTCGACGGCGCGTTCGGGCTCTGGGCCGCGGCCGCCCCGGGCACCAGGCCGCTCCTCGACGGCGTCGAACTCGCCGACTCCTGGGCCTGCGACGGGCACAAGTGGCTGAACGTCCCGTACGACTCCGGGTTTGTCTTCTGCGCGCGCCCGGAGGTCCACGCCGCGGCGATCGCCTACCGGGCCGCCTACCTCACCGGCGCCGGTGAGCTGTCCGGCATGGGCGACCTGACCCTGGAGTCCTCACGCCGCGCCCGCGGGTTCGCCGTGTGGGCGGCGCTGCGCGAACTGGGCCGCGATGGCGTCGCCGAACTCGTCGAACGCTGCTGCCGGCTGGCCCGCCGCTTCGCCGCGAAGCTCGCCGAGGGCGGGGCCGAGATCGCCAACGACGTCGTGCTCAACCAGGTCCTGGTGTCCTTCGGCGGCGACACCGACGACCTCATCCGGAAGATCCAGGACGACGGGACGTGCTGGCTCGGCGGCACCACCTGGCGCGGCCGTCGGTACCTGCGGATTTCGGTGTCCGGCTGGTCGACCACCGAAGCCGACGTCGACCGCAGCGCCGCGGCGATCCTCCGCCTGGCCGGCCGGTGAGCCGCTCGGTGCGCCGGTCAGTGACCCTCGCGCACCGAGAGCGAGTCCGTCCGCCAGGCGATCTCCTTCTCGCCGCCGGTCGGCCAGCTCGACGACAGCCGGCGGCGGACGCTGCCGAGTGCGCCCAGCTCGGCGAGGTCGACGCGGGGACCCTGCGCCGCCAGCGAGGAAACCTCGGCCGTGGTGAGCGGGACGAAGTCGAAGTACTGCGCGTCTTCGCCTTCCCGGTCGACGAACTCGGTGAAGATCGCGGCGAACGACTGGCCGCATTCCGGGCACCGGCGCAGTGAGACGCTGAAATGGGACCGCTCGACCAGGCGATGGGTCTTGTTCAGCCGGGTCGTGCAGAACGCCAGCGCGGTCAGGGCGTCTTCGCCGGAGCAGCGCGCGCAGCCGAACTCGGTCATCGCCCGATCATCGCACGTCCGTGAATCCGCGCCCGGCTGGGGGAGCATCGGGAAATCCGTTGACCGTACTGATTTGACCCTGGTTCGAAATGGTCTGGACCTGTTAGTCTCGGCGGGTCCGCCAGGGTCGTGAGGAGAATCCCGTGCTCCGCATGAGAAAACGCGTCGCCGTCATCGCACTCGCGCTAGCCGGGGCCTCCGTGGCCGCGCCGCCCGCGGAAGCCGCGCCGGCCCAGGGCAAGGTGATGGCCTACTTCGCCGACTGGGACGTCTACGCCCGCGGCTACCACGTCAAGGACATCGAAACGTCCGGTTCGGCCGCGAAGCTGACCCACATCAACTACGCCTTCGGCAACGTCACCGGCGGCGGGTGCGCGGTCGGCGACCCGTGGGCCGACCACGACATGCCCTACGACGCCGCCACCAGCGTCAGCGGCCAGGCCGACAGCACCGAGCCCGGGGCGTTGCACGGGAGCTTCAACCAGCTCCTCCAGCTGAAGAAGCTGCACCCGAAGCTCAAGGTGCTGTGGTCGTTCGGCGGCTGGACCTGGTCGGCAGGCTTCACCGAGGCGGCGAAGAACCCGGCCGCATTCGCGGAGTCCTGCTACAACCTGGTCAACGACCCGCGCTGGGCGGGCGTGTTCGACGGCATCGACATCGACTGGGAGTACCCCAACGCCTGCGGCAACACCTGCGACACCAGCGGGCCGAAGGCGTTCACCGGGCTGGTCAAGGCGCTGCGCGCGAAGTTCGGGCGCCAGCTGGTGACCGCCGCGATCACCGCCGACGGCTCGAAGGACGGCAAGATCGACGCCACCGAGTACGGCGCCGCGAGCCGGTACCTCGACTGGTACAACGTGATGACCTACGACTACTTCGTCGCCGGGGCCAGCCCGACCGGGCCGACCGCCCCGCACTCGCCGCTGCGCGCCTACCCGGGCCTGCCGACCGCCGGCTTCTACGCCGACGCCGCCGTCCAAAAGCTGCGCCACCAGGGCGTGCCGCCGGCGAAGATGTTGCTGGGCCTCGGCTTCTACGGCCGCGGCTGGGACGGCGTGACGCAGAAGCAGCCGGGCGGCACGGCCACCGGCCCGGCTCCCGGCACCTACGAAGCGGGCGTCGAGGACTACAAGGTCCTCAAGACCAAGTGCCCGGCCAACGGCCACGTCGCCGGTACGGCGTACGCGAAGTGCGGCTCGCAGTGGTGGAGCTACGACACGCCGGAGACCGCGTCGGCGAAGGCCGGCTACGCGAAGTCGCAGGGCCTCGGCGGCGTGTTCGCCTGGGAGCTGTCCGGCGACACGGCGAACGCCGAACTGCTGCGGGCCATCGCCGGCCGCTGCTGATCCCCCTCGAGCTGGAGGGCCCGGGCGCGAGCGCCCGGGCCCTTCGTCCACTTAGGAGCGAGCGGGGAACCCGTGCCGCCGGGCGCCGAGCACGATCGCCAGCACCGGTAGCAGGAGCACGAGCAGCGTCCAGGGGAAGGCCGCCGGCCCGGCGGCGTCGAGCAGGACCCCGCCGGCCACCCCGCCCGCGGCCATCGCGGCGTTCCACAGCGTGACGAGCATGGCCTGCGCGTTGTCCGCAGCATCGCCGCCGGCGTTCCCCGCCGCCGTCTGCAGCAGGGTCGGGACGCCGCCCCAGCCGAGCCCCCACAGCGCGACCGCCACGCAGACCAGCACCGGGCCGCCCGCGAACACCGCCAGCAGGGCCGCGGCCACCGCGACGCCGAGGGTGCTGAGCACCGTCAACGTCCGCAGCGCGCGGTCGATCCCGGCACCGACGAGAGCGATGCCCGCCATCGACGCGACGCCGAACACCAGCAGGACGACGTCCACCGAACCGCCGAGCCCGGCGTGCGCGAGGAAGGCGGCGACGTAGGTGTAGAGCACGGTGTGGGCCAGCACGAACACGAGCGTCACGGCCAGCACCGGCGCGACACCGGGGACGGCGAGCGTGCGCAGGACCGGCGTCCGGCCGCCCGCCTGCCCCGGCTCGTCGGGCACCGCCGCGGCGATCCAGGCGAGCAGCACGACGGCGATCGCGGACATGACGCCGAACGCCGAGCGCCAGCCGAGCAGGCCGCCGAGGAACGTCCCGGCCGGGATGCCGAGCGAGAGCGCCAGCGGGATGCCTGCCATCACGACCGCGATGGCCCGCCCCTGGTTGTCCGGCGCGAGCCGGCGCGCGTACCCGGCGAGCAGGGCCCAGACGACGCCCGCGGCCACCCCGGCGACGAAGCGGGCCACCATCGTCAGCGTGTAGTCGGCGGACAGCGTCGTGACGGTGTTGGCCACCGCGAACCCGGCGACCCCGCTGAGCAGCAGGCGTTTGCGCGACCACCGCGCGGTGGCGGCGGCCAGCGGGATCGCGGTGAGCGCGGTGCCGAGCGCGTAGACCGTCACCGCCTGGCCGGCCGCGGGTTCGCCGACGCCGAGGCCCGCGCTCATCCCGGGCAGCACGCCGGCGGGCAGCGCCTCGGTGAGCACGGTGACGAACGCGGCGGTGGTCAGGGCGAGGAGGGCGGCGAGCGGAAAAGCGCGGGTGCTGAGGTTCGTCATGCCGCTATGCTCGAACCCTCACATTGATGTGAAGGTCTACGTGAGGTGGGGCACATGCGGATCGGTGAGCTCGCGGAGCGCACGGGCACGTCCCGGCGGCTCCTCCGGTACTACGAGGAGCAGGGCCTGATCATCGCCGCCCGTGGTCCCAACGGCTACCGCGACTACGACGAGCCGACGGTCGACCGGGTGATCCAGGTGCGCGGCCTGCTCGACGCCGGCCTGCCCACCCGGATCATCAAGCAGATCCTGCCCTGCCTGGACAAACCGCGGACCATCTACTTCCCGGACGCGACGCCGGAGATGATCGCGACGCTGGAGGCCGAGCGCGACCGGATGACCAGGCGGGCGGAGTGCCTGCTGCGCAACCGCGACGCGATCGGGGAGTACCTGGCCGCAGTCCGCGAGTACGACACGGCAGGCCGATGACGGCAGCGACTGGCTCTGCCCCGGACTTTCCCGCCCGGTGGCGGAGGCGGACAACCCGCTGATCGGCGCGTCGCGGCGCGACACCCCGTCGCGCCGATCCGGAGCTTCTGCTACCTCACCAGCGGCGAGACGGGTCGATCACGTGGACCGCCGCTTCCTCCGCCGAAGCCGCGCCGCCGTCGATGCCGGAGTCCGAGGCGTACAGCTCTTCGTCGGTGTCTTCGCCGTAGCCTTCGTCCGTGGCCACCAGGCGGCCCGCGCGGACGTCGCCGACCTCGTCGTCGAGGAGCTCGCCGTCGGTGTCCTCGGTGTCGCCGAGCCCGTCGTCTTCGGGGTCGTCGGCCAGGTCCGGGACTTCGCGGGCGAGCCGGCCCGCCCAGCTTTCGCCTTCCGCGGTCTCGCGCGCGGTGGTGCCCCAGCCTTCGGTTGCCTGCGCGCGTTCCGGCGGTGAATAACCCTCCGCCAGCTCGTCGCGGTCGTCCAAAGTGTCCTCGGGGTCGAGGATGCCTTCGTCGGCGTTGTCGTCGATGTCGTTGTCCACGGCCACATCTTCGCGCAACTCATTGGCTGCGCCCAGTCCGGGTGATATGACCGTGCAAACAAGGCTGAAAGGTGATCCCTCATGCCGATGAGACGCAGGGTGCTGGCTGCGGGGCTGGCCGGGGTGTTCGGCGCCGCGCTGTCCGCGCGGACGGCCCAGGCCGCCGGAACGACCGAAGCCGCGCCGCCGGTGCGGCTGGACCAGCTCAACCTGGTCAACCTGTCGCACGTCAACGACCCGGCCACGACCAACGTCTTCCCCGGGGACCCGGCCTTCGAGCTGGAGACGATCGCCACCATCCCCGAAGACGGCTACTACCTGCAGTTCGTCCGCGAAGGCGAGCACACCGGGACGCACTGGGGCGCGCCCGGCCACTTCAACACCGGGGAGCCGCTCGCCGACGACATGGACCCGGCGGACCTGTTCCGCCCCGCCGTCAAGATCGACGTCCGGGCGAAGGCGGCGCGCAACCCGGACTACGCCGTGACGATCGACGACCTGAAGGCGTGGGAGAAGCGCCACGGCCGGATCCCGGACGAGTCCGTCGTGGTGCTGTGGACCGGGTGGGACGCCAAGTGGGGCACGCCGGCCTTCCCGAACACCGGTGCGGACGGCGTGCTGCACCAGCCCGGGTTCTCGATCCCGGCGGTCCAGTGGCTGATCGACACCGGCCGGCTGGGCCGCCGCGGCGGCACGGGCACCGACACGTTCAGCCCGGACGTCGGCACCGACGAGACGTACACCGTGTCCAAGCTGGTCTACCGGCGTCACCGGATCAGCCTGGAGATCCTGGCCAACCTCAAGGCCCTGCCGACGACCGGCGCCTGGGTGCTGGCGGGCGGCCCGATCAACCGCCGCGGCGCGGGGTCCACGGCGACGATCTTCGGCGTGCTGCCGCCGGGGGTGGGTTAGTCCCGGCCCGAGCGCCCCGAGGCCGCCTCGGGGTGCTCGGCTTCGACCCGGCAGGTGGGCCGAACTCACCGTCCGCTGGCGCCGACGGCTTGCCGGACAGTTCTCAACCGGGCGAGAGCGTCGACAGCCGCAGCGAAGACAGCGGGGCCGGGTGGCCGAAGCGGTAGCCCTGTGCGGTGGTGCAGCCCGCCCGGGTGACCAGTTCGGCCTGCTCGGCCGTCTCGATGCCCTCCGCGACGACGTCCACTTCCAAGTCCGCGCACAGCCCGACCAGCGAGCGGCACAGCGCCGCGTCGCGGTCCGGGCGGATGCCCGTCGTCAGTGCGCGGTCCAGCTTGATCAGGTCGACCGGCAGCGCGTGCAGCACGGTCAGCGAGCTGTACCCGGCGCCGAAGTCGTCGAGGGCCACCCGGACGCCTAGGTCCTGGAGGCGGCGGATCGCGGCCGCGCCCGCCGCCAGGTCCGGCACCGGCACCGTCTCGGTGATCTCGACGACCAGGCGGTCCGCGGGCAGGCCGTAGCGGTCCAGCGCCGACCCCACGCTCTGCTCCAGCGTGGCCGCGCCGAGCCGGCTCGCGCACACGTTCACGTGCACCGTGAGGTCGATCCCCGCCGCGGTGATCTCGCGGCAGGCCAGGTCCAGCACCAGCGCGTCCAGCTCCGCGCCGAGCCCGGCGCCCTCGGCGGCGCGGACGAACGTCTCGGGTGACACCGAGGTGCCGTCCCGCGCGGTCCAGCGGGCCAGCGCCTCCACCGCCACCGGCTGCTCGTCGGCCAGCCGGACGATCGGCTGGAAGACCAGCGCGAAGCCCTCCGGGAGCCCGCCGTTCGCGCGGCGCAGAGCGGTCGGGAAGTCGGGCGGCCCGTCCGGCGACGGCTGGTACACGACCGTCGTGTCCTTGCCGAGCCGCTTGCCCGCGTACATCGACGTGTCCGCGCGGCCCAGCAGCACGTCCGCCGTCACCGACGGCTCGGCCGGGTCCGGCACCACCAGTCCCATGCTGGCGCGGACCGGGACCAGCGTGCCGTGCACCGCGAACGGCCGCCGCAGCGCGCTCTGGATCCGGTCGGCGACCGCTTGCGGGGCGTCGACCTCGCCTTCCAGCAGGATCGCGAACTCGTCGCCGCCGAGGCGGGCGACCGTGTCGCCCGCGCGCACGCAGCTCAGCAGCCGCTGGGCGACCGCGTGCAGCAGCACGTCCCCGCCCGCGTGCCCGAACCGGTCGTTGACCTCCTTGAAGTCGTCCAGGTCGACGAAGATCAGCACGAGCGGCCCGCGCCCGCCGTCGGTGCCCTGCTCGACGGCCCGGTCCAGCCGGTCGGCGAACAGCGCGCGGTTGGCCAGCCCGGTCAGCGGGTCGTGGTAGGCCTGGTGGGTCAGCTGCTGCTGGCCCTCGTACACCCGCCGCAGCAGCAACCGGTTGTCCAGCAGGGAAAGCAGCTGCCGGGCGAGTACCAGGAACACCACGAGCACGCCGACGTACACCTCGACGGCGTCCGGGCCGGCGCCGGCCACGACCTGCACGGTGATCAGCAGCGCGACCGCGGTGACCGGCAGGTACGGCAGCGCCACCTGCCACCAGTCGACGCCGACCGGCTGGCCCGCGTCGTCCCGGCGCCGCGTCCCGGGCGTCACCAGCAGCGCGAAGGCGATGAACAGCGGGCCGAGCACGAACCCGCCGTCCGACCACGGCTTCATGCTCTCCGCGCCGATGCTGACCAGGTAGGCGAACACGCTGTCGGACGCGGCCAGCGCGACGATCCCGACCGCCGCCAGCAGCAGGTTCGCGCGGTAGGGGCGGTCGACCCGGTCGAAGACGACCAGCAGCACCGCGACGACCACGACCACCAGGTCCGACAGCGGGTAGGCGATGGCGACGGCCCAGGTCAGCGCGTCCGGCCCGGTCGCCCGGACCACCTGCCCGAGCGCCGCGGTCCAGGTGAGGATGAACAGCGAGCCGGTGACCACGAGCCCGTCGAGCACCACCGCGACGCCGAAGTGCGCGGTCCACTGTGCGGGCTGCCAGCGTTCCCGGTCCGGCCGCACCCGCGCCCTGGCCAGCACGAACAGCGCGGCGAGCGCGAACACGGGGAAGCTCAGGTACCCGACGTCGGCCAGCGACGGCGACGGCAGCCCGCGGCCGTCGACCAGCTGGTACCACGACCAGAAGCACTGCCCGAACGACCAGGCGGCCATGCCGATCGCGACCAGCACCCGCCACCACCGCTGGTGCCCGCGCACCCGCCGCGCGACGACGATCCCGCAGACGACCGCGGCGACCCCGGCGCTGAGCTGCATGGCGTCGTCGACCCACAGGGCGAAGGTGTCGCCCCAGAAGGCGAAGCCGTTGACCACGATCATGGCCGCCGTGACGAGGACGAGCAGGATGGCCACTGGGTACCGCCGCACTGTCATGGCACCTCACGCGGTCACGCACGCCGGTCGGACCGGCAAACACTACACCGGGGGTGATCAACCACAAGCGCACCGGCATCGGCACCGGCGCCGGTCAGGCGGCTCGTACTCGCCCACACCGGCCGGCACACGCGGGTACGGTCGGTTCGGTGATCACGCGCATCCGGGGGTACGCCCTGCCGAGCGGCGAGTACGTCGACCTCTACGCCGACGGTGACCGCTGGACCACCGATCCCGTTCCCGGCGCCACCCTGGTGGCCGAAGGCTGGCTGCTGCCCGGCCTGGTCGACGCGCACACCCACCCCGGTGCCGCGCGGCCCGGGCAGCCGATGGACGCCGTCCTGCTCCGGGAACAGCTGCACCAGCACGTCGACGCCGGGGTCACGCTGATCCGCGCACCGGGGCTGCCGGGTGAGCCGCCGCCGTGGTTCGGGGAAGACCCGGACGTTCCGCGGGCCCGGCACGCGGGCCCGTGGCTCGCCCAGGAAGGCCAGTTCTTCGACGGCTGGGGCCGCCGCGCCGGCCACGACGAGCTGCCCGCGCTGGCGGCGGCGCAGGCGGCCCGGACCGGCTGGGCGAAGATCATCGCGGACTGGCGCGTCGGTGATTCCGCGGTGCCGGTGGACGTGCTGCGGGCGGTGGTGCGCGAGGTGCACGCGGCCGGCGGGCGGGTGGCCGTGCACAGCCAGCACCCCGACGGCGGCGCCGCGGCCGTCGCGGCGGGCGTCGACTCCCTCGAACACGGCATGTGCCTCGACCCCGGACTCCTCGCGCGGATGGCGGCCCAGGGCACGGCGCTGACCCCCACGCTTTCGGTGATCACCGAAAGCCTCGGGCGAAGGGAACGCGAGCCGGACAGCCCGGCCCGGACGTGGTACCTGAGCGGTGCGCGGATCCACGCATCCTTGACGGCGGCTGCGGCGGAGGCCGGGGTGCGCGTGCTCGCGGGTACGGATTCCCTGCCGCACGGCGGAATCGTGGCGGAGATCCGTGCACTGGTCGCCGCGGGCGTCCGGCCGCACGACGCGCTGGCGGCGGCGTCCTGGAGCGCACGGGAGTACCTGGGGCTGGGCGGCCTGGCGCCGGGCGCGCCCGCGGACGCCGTGGTCTACGACGAGGATCCGCGGGTGGACTCGGACCAGCTGGCGGCCCCGGCGGCGGTGGTGCTGCGCGGCCGGTGCGTGCGGCGCCGCGGGTGAACCGGTCCGCGGTGTCACAGACCGCCGCGCGGGATCGTCTTGTGGGGTGTGACTGATCTTCTGCACGAGCGGCGGCAGCTGACCGGCCTGGCCTACCGGCTCCTGGGCTCGCTGAGCGACGCCGAGGACGTCGTCCAGGAGGCGTACGGCCGGTGGTACGCCCTGACCGAGCCGCAGCGCGCCGCCATCGCGTCGCCCGGCGCGTGGCTGACCACCGTCGCCGGCCGGATCTGCCTCGACCTGCTCGGCTCGGCGCGGGTGCGGCGGGAGCGGTACGTCGGCGAGTGGCTGCCGGAGCCGCTGCCCGGCGAGGTGGGGGTGAGCACCGACCCGGCCGACCGCGTCACGCTGGACGAGTCGATCACCATGGCGTTCCTCGTCGTGCTCGAGTCGATGACGCCGGCCGAGCGGGTCGCCTTCGTCCTGCACGACGTCTTCGGCTACCCGTTCCGGGAGGTGGGCGAGGTGCTCGGCCGGACGCCCGCGGCGTGCCGCCAGCTGGCCGGCTCGGCCCGGCGCCGAGTCCGCGCGGCCCGCTCGCCGGTGCCCGGCAGCGGCAGCGCGGACGTGGTGCGCGCCTTCAAGCTGGCCTGGGAGGCGGGGGACATCCGGGGGCTGGTCGGCCTGCTCGACCCGGACGCGACGGTCGTCGCGGACGGCGGGGGACTCGCCACTGCGCTGCGTCGCCCGATCGAGGGCGGGGAACGGGTCGCGCGCTACGCCGTCGACCTCACCGGCCGGATCCCGGCGATGACGCTCGAGGAGACGACCGTCAACGGGCGGCCGGGCCTGGCCGCGTGGCGGGACGGCGCCGTCGTGGCCGTCCTGGCGTTCGAAGTGGCCGGCACGTCGGTCCGGCGGATCTGGGCGGTGCGGAACCCCGAAAAGCTCCGCCGGTGGCAAGTGGCATAGCTAACCGCCCGGTCCGGTGCGTTCGTCGTGCCGCCCGCGCGGGGCCGGCACGACGAACGCGATCACCGCCGCCGCCAGCCCGACGAGCACGGACAGGTGCGCCGCGGCCGGCACGGCGCTGATCAGGAACAGCCGCAGCGATCCCGAAATCAGCAGGCGCCACATCCTGGGGCTCATGATCAACAAGTACCCGCGGTTCGCCGTGGTCAACCGGGGTCCCGGCCACGGCCCGGTCACGTTCACCCACGGGTGTGGTGCGCCGCCCGGGTGAACGTCCCCGGTTCGGGACGCCGCAGCGGGGTGATGTCATTTCGACGCGTTCGACTGGGGCGATCGCGTGAGTTTCCGTCGCGAAATCGTTGCGGCGCAATGCGGTCCTTGTTAACGGAACGCCAAGTGCATTCGACCTTTCCGGCGGTGCCCGGAAAGGAAACCGCGGGATAACGATCCGTTTGCCGCAGCGTGATCGACTGGACATCGGCGGGAGTGCTGGCGAACATTGACCCCCGTGCGTGGAAGGGGAGGGGAACGGTGAGCCTCAGTGCGGCGGACGTGGTCGGCGAACTCAAGGCCCTGCGCAAAGGGAGGGCAATTTTCACGACACCGCTCGCGGCCCGGATCGGCCCCGCATTGCGCTCCACTTGCGGCATTGTCGAAGATGACGGAACCGTGGAGATGCGGCGTAAGCTGTCCGATCGATTGCGCCCGTTGGTCGAGTCGTTGCCGGAGGATCTGAAGATCGTTCTGCTCGCCGCGTTCGCGCTGGAGGAACGGGCGCGGAAACCGTTCTACCAGGACCGGGTGCGCTGGGCGGCGCGCACGCTCGACCGTGACGACCGGACGGTCCGGCGCCGGATCGACGAGGGGATCGAGCAGATCGCCGCGCTGGCCGTCGCGGCGGCCGAACCGGCGGCGCGGCTCTATCCGGGCAGTGGCTGGCACACCGAAGAACTGCGCGTGACGCTGGCCCTCGACCAGCCGGTGCCGGAGGCGTTCGAATTCCGGCGGGTGATCGCCGACGCCGACGAAATCGCCGTGCTCGACCTGGCATTGACCTTGCCGGTCACCGCCGAATCGGGTGATTCGGTGCACGAGTCCGATCTCGGAGTCGACGTGTTCCACGGTGGGGTGCTGACCCGGCGGGTGATGGAATCGAGTGACCGGATCGGGCTGTCGCTGCGGCTGCCGGAGCCGTTGCGCCGGGGTGCGCGGCACGAGGTCGGCCTGCGATTCCGGGCGAACCTGCGAGAACCGCGTTACGTCTGCGTGCCGCGGCACCCGTGCGATCTTTTCGACCTGCACGTCCGGTTCGGTGAACGCGTGCCGAGGCGGATCGTGCGCCAGGAAAAGGTTTCCCCGGCCGACGACCGGTCGCGAACCGGCGCCGTGCTGCCCGCGGACGACGCCGGCGAGGTGCACGTCCGGTTCCGGCACCTCGAACCGGGCTTCGCCTACGGAATCCGCTGGGACTGAGCTGTCCTGTTTCTGTCCCGTGTGCCGCCGGTGTCCGGCGGCTGTTCCGGACGGGACGTGAATCGTTAACGGACAATAGCTGGACAACCACCGGCACTGTGCAACGCTGCTGGTCAGCGCCTCGATTAGGCCATATGTCGGACCGGGAATCGTCCAGGCACCAGACTGTCCGTTGTGGACAGACGGACCCCGGTGGCGGGCACGAGGAGGGCGCGTGGAAACGATGATCGTGGAGGCGGCGGAGGCCGTCGACGGCTACACCGTGCTGGAGGAATCGCCGAGGCCGGAGGGCGGTCTTGTCAAGGAACAGCTCGACCCGGTGGTGACGGCGGCGCGCGACGGCGACCCGGACGCGGTCCAGGCGCTGCTGCGGCTGATCAAGCCGACGGTGGTGCGCTACTGCCGCGCCCGGATCGGCGGCCGCGACCTGTCCTACCTTTCGGCCGACGACGTCGCCCAGGAGGTGTGCCTGGCGGTGCTGAAGGTGCTGCCGAACTACCAGGACCGCGGGGGTTCGTTCCTCTACCTGGTGCGCGCGATCGCGGCGAACAAGGTCGCCGATGCGTTCCGTTCGGTGGCCAGGGACCGTTCCAAGCCGGTCCCGGAGCTGCCGGACCGGCCACTGGGCGGCAACGAGCCGGAGAACCACGTCCTCGAGCTCGACCTGGGCGCCCGCTTGGGCCGGCTGCTGGCGGCGCTGCCCCCGCTGCACCAGGAGATCCTGTCCCTGCGCATCGTGGCCGGCCTGTCGGCGAACGAGACGGCGGAGGCGCTGGGTATCTCGGCGGGCAACGTGCGCATCACGCAGTACCGCGCGCTGACGAAGCTGCGCGGGATGATCGGCGAGCGCGGGCTCTAGGTGGTGCGCGGCGGCGGCAAGCCCTCGG
The DNA here is from genome assembly GCF_040610315.1 of Amycolatopsis sp. NPDC004169. NCBI lineage: Bacteria > Bacillati > Actinomycetota > Actinomycetes > Pseudonocardiales > Pseudonocardiaceae > Amycolatopsis > Amycolatopsis sp. NPDC004169. Next base: position 10,407 of record NZ_JBEXMD010000043.1, on the reverse strand, counting down.
CTGCGCCGCCGGGCGCCGCAACAGCAAGGACCGGGGCACCCCACTCGCAGGCCACCCACCAGCCGTTTCGCCGCCCTCAACGGGCGTCACCCCTGAGGCGTCACTCGAGCCATTCGGTGATGAAGTGGTCGCTTTCGTGGATGTGCACGGCCTCGTACACCCCGGGGCCGAGCACGGCGAACTTGTGCGGCGTGCCCGCCGGGACGACGAGCACGTCTCCGGCACCGCCGTCGCGCTCTTCGTCTCCTACCGTGAAGCGGGCTCGGCCGCGGATGATGATGAACGTCTCGGTGTACGGGTGCCGGTGCAGCCGGGGTCCGGAACCGACCACGTCCGTGCTTTCGCGGATGACCGAGACTCCGGACCCGACGTCGCGTCCTTCGAAGTTCTCGCTGTCGCTCACCCCGCCAGGGTAGCCGTCGTGACGACGCGGCGAAGCCGGTCGAGGGCCCGGTGCTGGGCGACGCGGACCGCGCCCGGTGTCGAGCCCACCGCGGCGGCGGTCTCCTCCGCGGACAGGCCGACCACCACGCGCAGGACGACGATCTCGCGTTGTTTCCGCGGCAGCACGCCCAGCAGCTTCGCCACCCGCTCGCGGAGTTCGCGCCGGAGCGCGTGGCGTGCCGGATCGAGCGACGAGTCGGCCGCGTCGGGCAGTTCGGCCACGGGCTCGTCCTTGCGCGCGGCGGCCTTCCGCGCGGCGGCGACCTTGGTGCGGGCGATGTCGGACACGAGTTCGGGCAGCGGGCGCTCCGGCGGGCGCCGCGGCAGGGCCTTGAGGAGCGCCACGCAGACTTCCTGGGCGACGTCGTCGGCCTCGTCGGGGTCCAGGCGGGCGCGGCAGTAGCGCACCACGAGCGGCCGGGCTTCGGCCAGCAGGTGGTCCGAGGTGGTGGTCATGAGCAGTCCTCCCGTGCGGGGGACTACCCCCACGCCACCGGGATGGACCCGGCAGGCGCGGATTCCCGGCTATTTCCGGGAAGCGGCCGAGCGCGGCGACGATCCCGCGGTCGACGGGGGAGATGACCTAGGGCTGCGCGGCGGGACCTACGGCTCCTGCCGCGACCGGAACGCGTCCAGCACCCGGCGTTCCCGTTTGGTCGGCCGCCCGGCGCCCCGGTCGCGGCGGGCGACCGGGACCGCCGTCTCCGGCGGTGGCTTGGGCGTGCGGTCCAGGTAGCACGTCGCCGCGTCCGGGGCGCCCACCCGCTTCTGGATCACCCGGACCACGTCGATGACCTTCGTCGTCCCGCCGACGCGGAAGCGGACCTCGTCGCCCGGGACCACCGTGGTCGACGGCTTGGCCGGTTTGTCGTTGACGCGGACGTGGCCGCCTCGGCAGGCCGCCGCCGCGTCCGGGCGCGTCTTCGTCAGCCGGACCGCCCAGAGCCAGCGGTCCACTCGGGTGGACTCCACAGTCGTCCATCATGGCCCATTCGGCCGCACCGGCTCGCCACCCCGTCAGGTTACTCGTGGGTATATGTCGACTTGTCTTCAGCTCCGGTCTATAACTTGTTCTAAATACCTCAACGGTGAGGAAGCACACATGAGTGGCGAACCCTTGTGGAGAACAAACTCTGGTTCCGTCTCCCGTCGTCTCTTCATTGCTGGAACTGGTTCTATATTGGCCGGTGCCGCGCTGGCCGGCCGCGCCTCGGCGGCCTCGTCGCGGCCCGCCGCGGCAGCCGCCATCAATGACGGCTCGCGGGTGTCCGCGCTGGTGATCGGCTCGGGCTACGGCGGCTCGGTCGCCGCCCTCCGGCTCGCACAGGCCGGCGTGGACGTGCAAATGGTCGAAATGGGCATGGCCTGGGACACCCCCGGCTCCGACGGCAAGATCTTCTGCGCCACGCCCAACCCGGACCAGCGCTCGTTCTGGTTGCGCACCAGGACGAAACAGCCGTTCTCGAACTTCCTCGGGTTCCCGATCGACAAGGACATCCCGCGCTACACCGGCATCCTCGACGCCGAGGAGTTCGGCGGGATCATCGTGTACCAGGGCCGCGGCGTCGGCGGCGGCTCGCTCGTCAACGGCGGCATGGCCGTGACGCCCAAGCGGGAGAACTTCGCCGCCATCCTCCCCACCGTCGACGCGAACGAGATGTACGACGTCTACTACCCGCGCGCCAACGCCGGGCTCGGGGTCGCCAACGTGCGCCCGGCCTGGTTCGACAGCACCGACTGGTACCAGTTCGCCCGCGTCGGCCGGAAACAGGCCCAGCGGTCCGGTTTCCCGTTCGTGTTCGTGCCGGACGTCTACGACTGGGACTACATGGAGAAGGAGGCGGCGGGCACCGTCCCGAAGTCGGCGCTGGCCGGGGAAATCCTGTTCGGCAACAACTACGGCAAGAAGTCGCTGCAGAAGTCCTACCTGCCGCGGATCGCCGCGACCGGCAAGGTCACCATCTCGCCGCTGCACCGGGTCACGCAGGTGGTGCCGGCCGCCGGCGGCGGCTACACGGTGACGATCGAGCAGCTCACCACGGCCGGCGCGGTGTCCACCATCAAGACCGTCACGGCGGACACGGTGTTCTTCGCCGCGGGCAGCGTGGGCACCAGCAAGCTGCTGGTGAAGCTGAAGGCGACCGGCGCGCTGCCGAACCTCAACGGCGAAATCGGCAAGGGCTGGGGCGACAACGGGAACGTGATGGTCGGGCGGGCCAACCAGATCTGGGACCCGACCGGGGCGTCCCAGTCGACCATCCCGTGCGGTGGCATCGACAACTGGAACGCGGGCGGGGCCTTCGCGGAGGTCGCGCCGCTGCCGACCGGGATCGAGACGTGGGCCTCGTTCTACCTGTCGATCACGAAGAACCCGAACCGCGCGCAGTTCACCTGGAACCCCACCACGCGCGCGGTCGAGCTGAACTGGCAGACGGCGTGGAAGCAGCCGTCGATCGACATGGCGAAGACCATCTTCGACAAGATCAACGCGACCGAGGGCACGATCTACCGGACCGACCTCTTCGGCACGTACAAGATCTGGGGCGACCATCTCACCTACCACCCGCTCGGCGGGGCGGTGCTCGGCAAAGCGACCGACAACTACGGCAGGCTCGCCGGCTACCAGGGGCTGTACGCGATCGACGGCTCGCTGATCCCGGGCAACACCAGCGTCAACCCGTTCGTCACCATCACCGCGCTGGCGGAACGCAACATCGAGAAGATCATCGCCACGGACTTCTGACCCGCTGTCTCGTGAGGGGCGCCGCCCCCGCCCCTCACGACTGGTGGGATGGCAGCACGCAGACGGTGTCGAGGCCCAGGACGTGGTTGAGCCGTCCGAAGGCGAGCCAGGCGCCGAGGCTCATCGAAAGCTCGACGATCTCCTGCTGGCTGTAGGACGCCGACATCCGCTTCCAGAACTCGTCGTCCAGGTTGTGGTGGTCGGTCGCGTACCGCTCGGCGTACTCCGCCGCCAGGCGCGTGCGCTCGTCGAAGAGCCCGGTGGTGCGCCACTCCGACACCGCGTCCGCGAACTCCGGCTCGACCTTGACGCCGTCGCGCTCGGTGCGCCAGTCGAGGCAGAAGACGCAGCCGTTGATCTGCGCGATGCGCAGCCGCGCGGCCTCGAACTCCCGCAGTCCCAGCGTCGTGTGCTCGTAGACGGCCAGGGAGAACTTCGACGCGGCGATCCCGATGCCGGGCACCATCTCGCCCCAGACGTACCCGATCGGGTCCTTGCCCGCGGGGATGTCGATGTTCACGGACGGCTCCTTCCGAGCTTGCCCGCCGCCGGGCGCAGCGGGACGTCGAGTGCGTCGTAGAGGCCGGGTTCCGCCGCGGCCAACCAGTCGATCGCGCCGACCAGGCGGCCGACAGCGGTGGCGTTGCCGCCCGCCGACCGGTTCTCGCCTTCGTCGGTCGCCTCGACGGTGACCTCGATGCGCGGCCGGCCTTCGATGATCACGCGGTGCGCGCCGTCGCCGCTGGGCGGAGTCGGCCAGTCCGGCGCGCACGACGGGTGGATGCGCGTCACGTGCTCGATGACGATCCGCGGCTCGCCGCCGACGATGCCCTGCACCTCGAACCGCACCGCGCCCTGCGTGCCCTTCTCGAACTCGCCCATGGTCCGCGTGGTCACGGTCTCGTCGAGCGGCCGCCGGTCGAGCGTCTCGCGCAGCTCGGTGACCTCGACGCCGAGGCCGCGCGCGATCAGCCGGACCTGCCCGCCCCACACCATCGACGGCACGCCGGTCATCAGCATCGGCGGGTCGTAGTCCATCGGCTGGCCCATCCCGACCAGGTACCGGACGGAGTCGGGCTGCTCGTAGGTCGAGTAGTCGAAGATCTCCTGGCAGCGGACGACCTCGACGTCCGTGCCGAGCCCGCTGACCAGCAGCGGCAGCACGTCGTTGCCCCAGCCGGGGTCGACGCCGGAGACGAACAGCGAGCCGCCGCCCTCCTCGATCGCGGCCAGCACGGGGTCCCGCAGCTCTTTCGGTGCGTTCCGCTGGTCGTAGAGGGGATACAGAGCCGGGGTCACCACGACCGCGCCCGCCCGGATCGCCCGCACGATGTCGGCGAGGGCGTCGTCGAACCGGACGTCCCCCGAAGCGGCGTACACGACCGCCCGGGGACTCGCCGCCAGGACGGCTTCGATGTCGTCCGTTGCCGCGACACCCAGCTCGCCGACTCCGGCCAGCTCACCGGCGTCCTTGCCGACCTTCGCCGGGTCGTGGACGAGCACCGCGGTGAGCTTGAGCGCCGGATGGGCGTCCACCGCCCGGATTGCCGCACGGCCCACGTTGCCCGTGCCCCACACCACTGTGGCGATCATGCGCCCGAGTTTTCGCCGGTGGTTCCGCGCACCGGTAGGAAATCGTTCCGGCCAGCGGACCGCGCGTCCGTTGGTAACATGCGAAGCGCCCGAACGTCGTATCGGAGGCCCGCGATGACGATCGACCCGAAGCCCCGCAGCCGCACGGTGACCGACGGGATCGAGGCCGCGCCCGCGCGCGGCATGCTCCGCGCCGTCGGGATGGGCGACGGCGACTGGACGAAGCCGATCATCGGCGTCGCCAGTTCGTGGAACGAGATCACGCCGTGCAACCTCTCGCTGGACCGGCTGGCCCAGGCGGCCAAGGAGGGCGTGCACGCGGCCGGCGGCTACCCGCTGCAGTTCGGCACCATCTCGGTGTCCGACGGCATCTCCATGGGCCACGACGGCATGCACTTCTCGCTGGTCTCCCGCGAGGTCATCGCCGACTCGGTCGAGACGGTCATGCAGGCCGAGCGGCTCGACGGCTCGATACTGCTGGCCGGCTGCGACAAGTCCCTGCCGGGCATGCTGATGGCCGCCGCGCGCCTCGACCTCGCCTCGGTGTTCCTCTACGCCGGCACGATCGCCCCCGGCTGGGTGAAGCTCACCGACGGCACCGAGAAGGACGTCACCCTGATCGACGCCTTCGAGGCGGTCGGCGCCTGCCGGGCCGGGCGGATGAAGACCGCCGACCTCGACCGCATCGAACGCGCCATCTGCCCCGGTGAAGGCGCCTGCGGCGGGATGTACACCGCGAACACGATGGCGTCGGCCGCCGAGGCGATGGGGATGAGCATGCCGGGCTCGGCCGCGCCGCCGTCCGCGGACCGCCGCCGCGACCACTACGCCCACCTGTCCGGGGAAGCCGTCGTCGGGCTGCTCGAAAAGGGCATCACCGCGCGGGACATCCTGACGCGGGAGGCGTTCGAGAACGCCATCACCGTCGTGATGGCCCTCGGTGGTTCGACCAACGCCGTGCTGCACCTGCTGGCCATCGCGCACGAGGCCAAGGTCGAGCTGACCTTGGACGACTTCAACCGCGTCGGCGACCGCGTCCCGCACCTGGGCGACCTGAAGCCGTTCGGCAAGTACGTCATGAACGACATCGACCGCCACGGCGGCATCCCGGTGCTGATGAAGGCCCTGCTGGACGAGGGCCTGATCCACGGCGACGCGCTGACCGTCACCGGCCGCACGGTGGCCGAGAACCTCGCCGAGCTGGACCCGGACCCGATCGACGGCGAGGTCCTGCGTCCACTGGACAACCCGCTGCACCCGACCGGCGGCATCACGATCCTGCGCGGCTCGCTCGCCCCCGAGGGCGCGGTCGTGAAGTCCGCGGGCTTCGACACCGCCAACTTCGAGGGCCCGGCCCGCGTGTTCGAGCGCGAGCAGGAAGCCATGGCGGCGCTGAACGAGGGCCGGATCGAGGCGGGCGACGTCGTCGTCATCCGCTACGAGGGCCCCAAGGGCGGCCCCGGGATGCGCGAGATGCTGGCGATCACCGCGGCGATCAAGGGCGCCGGGCTCGGCAAGGACGTGCTGCTGCTGACCGACGGGCGGTTCTCCGGCGGCACCACCGGCCTGTGCATCGGCCACGTCGCCCCCGAGGCGGTCGACGGCGGCCCGATCGCCTTCGTCCGCACCGGCGACCGGATCGCCGTCGACATCAAGGCCCGCAGCATCGACCTGCTGGTCGACGCGGCCGAGCTGGCGCGGCGCCGGGAGGGCTGGGAGCCGCTGCCGAACAAGTTCGGAGAGGGCGTGCTCGGCAAGTACGTGAAGCTGGTGCGGTCGTCGTCCTACGGGGCCGTCACGAGCTGAGCGAGGGCGCGCTTGTCGACCTTGCCGACTTCGGTGAGCGGCAGCGTGTCGGCGAAGTCCACGGCGGCCGGGACGTAGTGCTCCTGGCCGAAGGTGTCCCAGGCGTGCGCTTTCAGGGCGTCCGCCGTGACCTCGCCGGTGGCGACGACGACGGCGTGGAGCCGATCGCCGTGGCCGAAGACGGCCGCGCTCCGCACCGCCGGGTGCGTCTCGAGGGCGTGTTCGACGACGGTCGTGGGGACCTTCGTGCCGTGTTCGCCGACCACGACGACGTCGTCGGCGCGGTCGAGCAGGTAGAGGTAGCCCTCGTCGTCGAACCGGCCGAGGTCGCCGGTGCGCAGCCAGCCCGCGCCGATCTCCGGTCCGCCGAGATAACCGTCCATCATGGACAGTCCGCGCACCTCGACCTCGCCGTCGGCGGTGAGGCGGGCCTCCATGCCGGGCACGATCCGGCCGACCGACCCGAGCCGCTCCGGGTGGCCGATCAGCTCGGCCGCGGAGATGCTCGCGATCATCGGCGCCTCGGTGAGGCCGTAACCCTGGCCGACGACCGGGCCGAAGACGTCGAGGGCCTGCGCCAGCCGGTGCGGCGGCAGGGGCGCGGCGCCGAGGGAGAGCGAGCGGACGCTGCCGAGGTCGGTTTCCGGGCGCTTCGGGTGGTCGAGCAGCGCGGCCAGCCGCGGCGGAGTCAGCGAAAGGGTGTCGATCCGGTGCTCCTGGATCGCCTCGAGGACGGCTTCCGCGTCGAAACCGTCGTGGATGACGAGGGTGTCCTGCCGCAGCAGGGTGCCGAGCACGGTGGCGTTGCCGGTCATGTGGGTCATCGGGGCGACCAGCAGCGTGCGGCCCGGGCCGTCGGGCGACGGCGTGAAGAGGTAGGCCATGCCGTCGTAGATGCCGCTGTGCCGGATGAGCTTCGGGGCGCCGGTGGTGCCGCCGGTGGGGAAGAGGAGGCGGACGGTCCCGGGCGGGTGCAGCGGCTCGGGCTCGCCGTCGAGGTCGGCGAGGGTGCGGACGTCGCCGCCGGGCCAGGCGTGCGGGCGGTCGGTGACGACCGTGGCGCCCCTCGCCGCGGCGAGCCGGTCCGCTGTCGGAGCGGAAGCGGGGACCATGAGCACGGTCGCCCCGCGGAGGAGACCCGCGAGCTGGACGAGGACCGTCTCGGGCCGGTTGCGCAGGTCGACGGCGAGGGTTTCGACCTCGCCGAGGCCGCCGTGCAGGCGGCGCAACCGGTCGCGGGCCTGGTGGTGGGTGGTGACGCCGTCCTGGACGAAGAGCGGACGGTCACCGCCGTCCTCGAGCGCGGCGAGGACCTTCGTCAGGAAGAAGCTCACGCCCGGGGACGCTAGCTCAGTCCTGGTAGGAAAGCTTGGCCATTTCCTCGTCGAAGTCGAACCAGTCGCTCTCGCTGCCGGCCGGGACGACGTCGTAGGTCTGGTCGAGGAAGGCCGCGATCTCCTTCGCGGGTGCTTCGAGCACCGCGGCGCCGTCGGGGGAGCTCAGCTCCACGACGACCAGCGCGGGGTCGCCGGCCGGGCCGATGCGCACGTCGCCGTCGCCGCAGCGGGCGAGCAGGCCGTCGGCGAGCAGGTCGCGGCCGAACAGCCACCGGACCGCGCTCGGGCCGGCGTGCAGCACCACGGCGACCGCGTACGGGTCGAGGGTGTCGTACTCCAGCTCGGCCGGCACCGGTCGCGGCCCGGCGCCGAAGGTGCGCAGGGCGAAGTCGATGCGGGCACTGATCACGCTGTTCGGGTCCGTCATGGGACCGCCTTTGCTACTCGTCGGTTAACTTCGTCTGGTTCCAGGGATAACCCATAGTCAGTTCAACGCCCAGCGTTCCGAATAACTTTCACACTCTGGGGTGATCAAGAAGTGTCCGAGGTCACCGGCGGCGTGGCCGATCGGGCAACTTCCTCACGCACGGTCACCGCCGGTGACTCGCGGCCAGGGCACTGGGGATTCGGAGCCGGACGGCCGCCGGATGGGTCCCGGAGCCGGAGTTGCGCCGTCCGGGTGGGATACGCCACCGCACACCAGTCCGCGTCCCCGTCCGGCCGCGAATCCCCGACGAGGCAGGGGTGACGTGGAGGGTGCGGGAATGGGTGAGCGTGGGCGGCTACGGCTGCAGCCGGACGAGGCGCCGGCCACCGCGCCGAGCGCCGAGGAGCTGCTTCGGCAGGTGGCGGCGGGTGACGAGACGGCGTTCGCGTCGCTCTACGACCTCATCGCCGGCCCGGTGCTCGGCCTCGTGACGCGCGTGCTGCGCAGTCACGCCCAGGCCGAGGAGGTGACGCAGGAGGTGCTGGTGGAGGTGTGGCGCAAGGCCACGCGGTACGAGCCGGAGCGCGGCAGCGCGCTGTCGTGGGTGCTGACCATCGCCCACCGCCGGGCCGTGGACCGCGTGCGCTCGCACCAGGCCGGCGTCGACCGCGAGGAACGGGCCGGCCTGATGGACGTGCGGCGGCCGTTCGACGAGGTCACCGAGTCCACTTTGGCCGGTCTGGAGCAGCAGCGGGTGCGGCAGTGCCTGGCCGCGCTGACCGACCTGCAGCGCGAGTCGATCGTGCTGGCTTACTACAACGGCTACACCTACCCCGAGGTCGCGGAGGTGCTGAAGGTCGCGCCGGGCACGGTCAAGACCCGCATCCGCGACGGCCTGATCCGGCTGCGCGACTGCCTGGGGGTGGACCGATGACCGCCGAGCTGCACACCCTGACCGGGGCGTACGCACTGGACGCCGTGTCCGATGTGGAGCGTGCCGAGTTCGAACGCCACCTCGGCGAATGCGCCGCCTGCCGCCAGGAGGTGGCCGAGCTGCGGGCGACCGGCGCGCGGCTGGGCGTGGCCGCCGCGGTGGACCCGCCGCCGCAGCTGAAGCTGCTGGTGCTCGCCGACGCGGCCCGCACCCGCCAGCTGCCGCCGCAGCTGCCGGTCGTGCGCCGGCTGAGCCGGGCCAAGACGTGGCAGGTGCGCGTGTCGCTGTTCGGGGCGGCGGCCGCGGCACTGGTGGCGGTCCTGCTCGGCGTCACCGCGACCCCGGCACCCGTCGACTCGGTGCTGAGCGCGCCGGACGCGGCCGCGATCGAGGGAACCGGCGAAGGGCACGCCACGCTCGTCGTCTCGCGCAGCCGGCACCAGGCCGTGCTGCTCGCCTCGGACTTGCCCGCGCTCGACGCCGGGCACGTCTACCAGGTGTGGCTGCTCGGCGGCGGCGGTGCGCGGTCGGCCGGGCTGATGACGTCCGAGGCGTCCCAGCGGATGCTCGTGGCCGACCTGCCCGCCGACGTCGACCGGATCGGGATCACCGTCGAGCCCGCCGGTGGTTCGGCGGGGCCGACCACCCCCGCCGTCACCAGGATTTCGCTTGTTTAGCACAAAAGCGGGTCACCGCACTTCGAACTGCGGTGATCCGGATCACCCGATCGGGTACCAAGCCGATTTTCCGGTCGTTCCGAATACCGGGCAAGAAGTAGTTATCAGCCGCTTATGGGAGTGATTTTCGTGACCAAGCTTCGTGTCGCCGGAATCGGTGTCGCCGCTGTCGCCGCCCTTTCGCTGACCGCGTGCAGCAGCAGCGACACCGCTTCGTCGGGCAGCTCCAGCAGCTCGATGCCGTCGTCGTCGGTGCCGGCGCCGTCGTCCAGCATGGCTTCCGGCAGCGCCAACGGCGTGACCACCAACGCCGATGTCTTCGGCCCGGCGTGTTCGCAGCTGCCGCAGGGTTCCGCGCCCGGCTCGCTGGACTCGATGGGCCCGCAGCCGGTCGCCTCGGCCGCCTCGACCAACCCGCTGCTGACCAAGCTGGTGGCCGCGGTCAA